>NZ_BAAFZH010000102.1:0-254191 GCF_054684315.1 Scytonema sp. NUACC21
AGAGGATTGTTATTCTGCTGTTTTACAGTGTGTAGCAATAAATCTAAACAAGGCTTACGCTAATTTTTTTGAAGGTAGGGCTAGGTTCCCGAGATTCAAATCAAAGCACCATAAGCAGTCAATCCAGTATCCCCAAAACGTTAAAGTTGTTGGTGATTGTTTGGAAATCCCTAAGATTGGAGTTGTTAAAACAGTCTTTCACAGACCCATTGAAGGAAAAGTCAAGACAGTCACCATAAGCAAAACTCCTACAGACAAATACTTCGCTTCTATCCTTTGTGAGGTAGAAGGTGAATCAAGCCAACCGAATGGTGATAGAACACTCGGTATTGATTTGGGATTGAAAGACTTTGCTATTGTTCATGATGGTAAACAAGTTACCAAACATTCAAACCCAAAACATCTAAAACGTCATGAAAGGAATCTAGCCAGGAAACAAAAAAAGTTTGCTCGTAAGGTTAAAGGTAGTAACTCAAGAAACAAATATAGAAAACTCGTAGCTAAAGTGTACGAAAGAGTATCGAATTCCCGTCAGGACTTCCTACACAAACTAAGTAGGTTCCTGGTAGATGAAAGCCAAATCATCGTTGTAGAGAATCTCAATGTAAAGGGAATGGTACGGAACCGCAAGAACCGCAAAATCAATATCCGATGTCGGTTGGGGAATGTTTGTGAACTTTCTAGACTATAAGTTAAAAGCCAAGGATGGACAACTCATAGAGATAGGAAGGTTTTTCCCCAGTTCAAAAACCTGTTCGCGCTGCGGTCATGTCGTAGATGAGTTAACGCTCGATATGCGGGAATGGGATTGCCCGTCGTGCGATACTCATCACGACCGCGATGGCAACGCAGCGTTGAACATCAGAAATGAAGGTATCCGGATATTAAAAAATGGCGGAGGGAGCCCCGTTATTGCTGATAGAGGCTGTCTAAGACCACCTACTCGTAAGGGCAAGGGGCAACGGTCAATGAAGTCAGAAGCCAACACTGTACTCGGTACTCCGAGTCAGTGTGGGTAGTTCACAGGTAATCTTCTGGGGAGAAGGGAGTCAATTAGGCGCTCAACATAAACTACAAGTTGTAATATAAAAAAATAATAAATTTTGTATCAATTCTTAACAATTCTATATATAAAATGGCAACTCCTGAGAAACGCGGATATACGCAGACGGAACAGACAAAAATCCACATTTATAGGTATTTATCTGCAGTTTACATCCATCCATCGCTGTAACTTATCAGCATTAATATCATTCCTGAGTTCGATCCCTTGAGTACTACAAGATAGAATATAGCTTAGCCTTGGTGCCGTTGTTTACTTAATTAGTAGCAAATTTTACAGAATTGGCTAAACAGAATTCTGTAATGAATAAAGGCTGAGAAGGCAGATAGCATCTAACCCCCAATTGTGAGTTTTATGAATTCCCGGATTCGCTTTTTGATGTGCTCCCCTGACTACTACGATGTAGACTATGTCATTAACCCTTGGATGGAAGGGAACATTCACAAGTCATCGAGAGACCGCGCCGTAGAACAGTGGGAAAAACTGCATCACACGCTTAAAGAACATGCGGTTGTAGATTTAGTACCCCCTCAGAAAGGCTGGCCTGATATGGTATTTACAGCAAACGCCGGTCTGGTGCTGGGAAATACTGTAGTTCTAAGTCGTTTTTTACACAAAGAGCGTCAGGGAGAAGAACCTTATTTCAAGCAGTGGTTTGAGGAAAATGGGTATACTGTCCACGAACTACCTAAAGATTTGCCTTTTGAAGGTGCAGGGGACGCACTGCTGGATCGGGAAGGGCGCTGGCTTTGGGCTGGGTATGGTTTCCGTACAGAATTGGATTCTCATCCCTATCTAGCAAAATGGCTGGATATTGAGGTGCTGTCGTTGCGTCTGATAGATGAGCGCTTTTACCACCTAGATACTTGCTTCTGCCCCTTGAGTAACGGCTATTTGCTGTACTATCCACCCGCTTTTGATTCCTACTCCAATCGCTTAATAGAAATGCGGGTTCACAAAGATAAGCGCATAGCTATAGCAGAAGCGGATGCGGTCAACTTTGCCTGCAATGCGGTGAATGTGGACCACATTGTTATCATGAATAAAGCTTCGGAAGCTTTGAAAGCACGTCTTGCACAAGTTGGTTTCCAAGTGGTGGAAACTCCACTCTCGGAATTTATGAAAGCTGGTGGCGCAGCTAAATGTTTGACTCTGCGCTCCACCGAACCCATACAGGAAGAAGTCCATGCCAATGTGTCGGTTGAAAGTCGCATCATCCGTATAGAAGGGCATTTACTTGACTCTGGTTTGATTAACCGCGCTTTGGATTTGATTGTCGATCCCGGCGGTAGTTTCCAAGTGCTAAATTTTTCATTGGGAGAACAGCGGCAAAGTACTTCAGCAGCAGAGGTGAAAGTCTCAGCGCCCTCCCATGAAGTTATGGAAACTATCGTTTCTCTTTTAATCGATTTGGGTGCGGTTGATTTACCCCAAGATGAGCGCGACGCCAAGCTGGAACCTGTTATTCTGCCTGGAGTTGCACCAGACGATTTTTATGTCACCACAATTTATCCCACTGAGGTGCGGATTAATGGTAATTGGGTGAAAGTTCACCATCAGCGGATGGATGGGGCGATCGCTATTTCCCAAACTCCCAATGGGCTGTTCGCGCAGTGTAAAATTTTACGCGATTTAGAAGTGGGCGAGCAGGTGGTTGTGGATGTCCAAGGTATCCGTACCATTCGCAAAACTGAATCGCGAGAACAGCGAAATGCCCAAGAATTCAGCTTTATGTCTGCAGGTGTTTCCAGCGAACGACGCGTGGAACTCGTTGTGGAGCAAGTGGCTTGGGAATTGCGTAAAATCCGCGATGCTGGTGGTAAAGTAGTGGTGACAGCAGGACCAGTGGTCATTCACACTGGTGGTGGCGAACATTTGGCGCGATTGATTCGAGAAGGATACGTTCAAGCACTATTGGGTGGGAATGCGATCGCCGTCCATGATATCGAGCAAGCAATCATGGGTACTTCCCTTGGCGTGGATATGAAGCGAGGTGTTGCAGTACGTGGCGGTCACCGCCATCACCTCAAGGTTATTAACACGATTCGTCGTTATGGTAGCATCGCCAAGGCTGTTGAGGCGGGAGTTATTACCACTGGCGTCATGTATGAATGCGCCCGCAATGGCGTACCTTTCTGTTTGGCTGGTTCTATTCGGGATGATGGTCCTTTACCCGATACCGAAATGGATTTGATTAAGGCGCAAACTGAATACGCTAGGCTGCTCAAAGGTGCGGAGATGATTTTGATGTTGTCTAGTATGCTTCACTCAATTGGCGTGGGGAATATGACTCCTGCTGGAGTGAAGATGGTGTGTGTGGATATCAATCCAGCAGTGGTCACAAAATTGAGCGATCGCGGTTCGATAGAATCTGTCGGCGTTGTCACCGATGTAGGATTGTTCCTCAGTCTGTTGATTCAGCAATTGGATAAGTTGACCAGCCCTTACACTGCTAAGGTGAGTTAATTGACGCTTTCTGCTTTACTTGCTGTAAGTAGGGTGGGTACTACCCACCTTACAAAAGAGACGGCTGAAAGCTGCTTTGAGATATTTACGCCTCAGTCCAACTATCTATAAGTGCGGGCAGAGCTTCTCTCAAGCGTTTTTGCCAGTCAGGAATAGCTTTTAATCGCGCTTTGAGGTCGGAATCTAGTTTAAAGCATATGGGGTTGGGATCTAGCGACTTCTCCCCTTGTGGCTGCCAGCGATATGGGTGATTTTTAGAAAAGGGCATACATAAAAATTCAATAGTGGTATACTACTTTAGTAAACCACAAAAATATTAGATGGTGAGAGTTTGTCAAAATACGATGAGTCAATCAATAAACTACAAAAGTAAGCAGATAAAGAAGAGAGGAAAAAATGCAAGGCGTAGCTTTCACCAGAGGGTTAGAAATTCGTTGGGTCAGCTTCATTGCTGATTTCTTACTAGCGGGGATGGTAGTTGGACCAATTGCTGCTCCCTTTCTGGCTGCGTCTGAGTTACCCCTGTTACCCATAATTGGAGACATCATTTATTTTATGGGCGAGCACGTGTGCCCGCAGCCAGATATGGGAGTAGCTTTGGCACCGCCTTACATTATGGCAATATGTATGCGTTGTTACGGAACTGTGACCGGGTTGCTGATAACGCGTCTGCTATTTGCAGTTACAAATGGTCAAGGTTTTTACTGGTTGAGCCAGTATGGTTGGAATGGTGCCGCCCTTGCCAGTATCTTAATGATGGCTTATCCATTAGAGTTGGCAGCACAGGTTCTGGGTTGGTGGAGTTTTAATAATTACGTTGTCACACCTTTTGGGTTGACGACGGGTTTGGCATGGGGATTGTTTGCTATGCCAATTTTGCACGGACGAACAATTAGGAAGCTATGCCGCTAATTATTAACTTCCTACCATCACGTGAAATTGTCGTGGACACTGTTTGACTGGTAAAGTTGTTGCTTGCAGTCACTTCATAATCTCCAAGGAAGCCCCTGATTTTGTATTCTCCATTGGCATCAGTTTTTCCTTGTGCGTTAGTCCACCACTGATTAAAAACTAAGTCTAGGTAAACCTGACCACTTAGCTTTAAGCTCCAGTCCGCATTATAAATTGGTGCATCGTAGAGCCAGTGTTTGCCATCCCAAAAACCCCACATCATAAAACCAGTGGTTGCTGGATGGCTGAAAACAGCTGTCATAAAATCCCGCGTTACGTCAGCCTGTAACTGCTCATCGGGTGTCAGGATGTCGAACTCAGTAATCTTGATAGGAAGGTTAAACTTAGCAAAGCGATCGAGAGTGCTGAGAAAGTCCGGTATTGAAATAACAGTACCATTGAACAGAAGATGACCTTGTATACCAATACCCTCAACGGGAGCACCATTAGCAAGTAGGTACTGAATTATACTTTCATATTCATCAGCCTTGATGCTGCTCTCATATAAGTTCTGGTTGACGTATAGAACAGCATCTGGATCTGCTTCATGGGCGACCTTAAACCAATCTACAAGAATCGATTGACCCAGAATTGTTTGAAAATCGAAGTTCTCACACGGCTCATTGACAACATCCCACTCTGTAATCTGACCCTTTAAGTAGCTAACTTCATCACGGATATGGTTGATGGTACGAGTGCGTAAAAGCTCATCAGCGGCTGCCTTTCCTTTCTGGGCGAGAGTATTGTTGTAGAGTGTCTCCAACTCAGGGGGCGAGTTCCGCCAACTTGGCCAAATCAGATTGTTACCTCTTGTTGTCAAATTTTTGTCTCTAAGCCATTTGACAGCTTCAATAGCTTGCGGACGTAATTCCGGGTTGTCCCAGAGTGCCCACTTAAGACCATTTTCGCTCGCCGCTTCATTAAATAGCTGTAAGATGTTGTCTCGATACTTACTGCTATCAGGGTTAACCGAACTCAACAGTAGACCATCGTCAATTGCAGTGCCAAATTTGTAGGCGTGGCGCTTCATGGCAACGCGTACATCTGCATTCGGAACCGGATTCCCGTTGACATCTGTCACGACGATCGTTAAATCACCTTTGCGGTATTTTTCAATATTCTGGGTAGCAACATCACGCCACCCGGTATTAGAGGGACTTTGCGCTACGAGCTCCGAGCCTTGTGTCTGTTGCTCTGGAAGAACTACTTCTTGC
The DNA here is from genome assembly GCF_054684315.1 of Scytonema sp. NUACC21. Classification (NCBI taxonomy): domain Bacteria; kingdom Bacillati; phylum Cyanobacteriota; class Cyanophyceae; order Nostocales; family Scytonemataceae; genus Scytonema; species Scytonema sp. NUACC21. The sequence goes on from NZ_BAAFZH010000102.1 coordinate 5,695, forward strand.
GCTTGTGTCAGTGCAACATGAATACCGAACATCATCAGAAAGCTGACCAAACCCGCTATCAGTGTAATACCTGTTTGCCTCCTCCATAACCATGTTTTTTGCTTTTTGGAATTACGCATGTTGACTATTTCCTGATTTTTTGCTTCTTTTACACGAATGCTTTTACTTAAAAACAGGGTGTTAGCTGAATCAGCATTGTTAGGACATGATACTAAAAGGTGCGCTCTTTCATCACACTTAGGGGAAAATCATTAAGACAGGTTTCGTAAGTTGAAGCTTTTGCTAGGAAATAGTCTGGGTAATTTCAATATTGACTTGATGGTGAGATAATTATAAGTTTTATCTTTACACCAGGCTTACCTCCTTGACTGCCCTGCCGTACCGAGAAGTCATCTCTGTGAATAAAGATCGAACATAGGTTTTCTGATTGTACTGCTTCTGTACTAGTTCGTATCCTCTCTGAGCTTGGATTTGAGCCTTATAAGGATTGTCTAAAAGGCTCTGTATTGCTTGTTTCATTCCATTAGCATCATAGGGATTAACACCAGTCACTATACCTATATCAATCAAATCACCAACAATTCCCGGCATCCGGGTAATGATAACAGGTCGCCGACAAGCCATTGCCTCAAACAAAGTAGTCAGTCCGGCTTCTTGGGTATTCTCAATTAGGGAAACAACACAGATGTCTGAATCGCGGTACAATTGCAGTAATTCACGCCAGTTGTAAAAACGGAATGACATGTTATCTGGTATGGGGTTGGGAAAAGATTTCTTTAATTTTTTTGCGTTAGGAGAAAAGGCACAGATTTTAACGTCAACATCTAAATCTTGAATTGCAGCAGCAAGAGTGCGATAGTCGCGTTTTTCTAAACCTCCGCTGCCAATAATCGGACGCTGCTTTTGGGTTGAGGCTATTCCTGGAGTAAAAAAGGATATGTCTGTTGGCTGCGAACTAAGTTGATAAACTTGATGCTTGGGTAACCTCAAGTACTCGCGCAGAAAGTTAATTTGTGAAGAAGCAGTAGATACAAATAAGTCTATTTTGTCTGCTAAGTTAAAGAACTTTAACGCTAACCGACCACGAGGTCTATTTATATTGTGGAAGTAGACAACGAATCTGGGTTTCTTTCCTTGAAGAGTGCTCAGTGTGGCTAGGGGAATACCTATATCTTCACCAGTGCAATAAACAACATCGTCCTCTTGAAACTGTGAAGACAATTTGCGTGCCAAAGCCCAGTGTTCGGGACGACTTATAATCTTTGCACGCACTTTATCTATAGGCAAAATTTCTTCTTCTCCTGTTTGATAAATCTCAGCCCCTAAAAGATGGCTTAATTCCCATATAGCGTGCATGGGACATATTCCTAGTTGAGCGTTTTGTGCTATGCTTTCTAAGTCAGATGATGGGCTGACAGCTATGTAGTATTTCAAGTTGTTCTCCTTAAGTTCTAATTTGGTACTAAGCTTTAGAAAAGATTTGGACTCCTAGTCTCACAAGAGCGGAATTGCGATCGCCATAGCAAGAGTAGTTTAGTAGATAGATTGCATAATATTGTGGTGGTCATTTAAATCACGTATACCACCACGAATAATGCTGGAACATTATATGTAACATTTCTACAGTTATGCATTTTCTGCAACTGAGAATTTCTATCAATCAAGGATACTAAAATGATATGTAAAAACTATTGCAATTAATCGTCAAGATTGTGTAATTTTATAAGGCTACATTTTATAGATACAGTAAATTCAACGTGTATAGAAAAGTCCTATATTTTAGCTTTCCTGTCAAGGACTTTTAACCGTTATTTTTTTGTTTAAACTTTCATTTTTTTAGGTTTTCCTATCTTGTACATTGATTATACTAAATGATTCTCGAATAATCCTGCAGTCATGGATAGTGGGCTTTAGCTAGACCTATGTTTGTTTCAAAAATTAAAGAGAATTTTACAACCATTTTTTCTTTTAAATTTTTTAAAAATTACTTTTTTTGGCATCTATCAAAAGTATGATTTCTCTTTTTTAAGAACCGATCGATTTCTTGCAAAGAACGCGCAAAAATTCCAAATCACTCTTGAAAAATTCTTTAAGTCATGTAGATAGGGCTATACCTTAGAGATCTAAGCTTTGTAAAGCATAGCCCTACCGACATATATTTTAAAAATCAAACAGGATTCCTATATATGTGAAAGAATGTGAAAGACTTTAATGCCACAGTGATTGAATCGGTAGCCCGAAACCTAAATAATTCCGAATGGTCAGAAGTAGGGCAAGAACCCCGATAAAAAAGACTGTGGTTTGAATATCTTGAACAAAACAAGAAAGTTTTTCCCGCCAAAGCCCATAAAGGTTAACTATATATAGAGGAAAATCACTTAGTGCAATAACAATAATTGCCCCAATGGTCCCGAATCGAGCGAAAAAAACGGGTAGGATGAACGTAATTGTTGCAAACCGAGCAAAGTTACTTTGGGCTGAGTACAAAGGTTTCCCAATTGCGAGTAGAGCGGGACTGATTGTATAAAATAGCAGGGAAAACCAGATACCACAGCATAGGATTGGCATCATCCAGGTCGCCTGACTGTACCTTTTGTCATACAATACTGCTATTACCAAATCACCAATAGTCACGAGGGCAGCTAATAAAACCCCAAACCCCAACAACATCAACCGTCGCTGACGGAGTATTTTTGTTCGTAAAGTTGCCCTTGGTGCGTCAGTTAGGTTAGCTATTGCCGGAAAAATCACTTTATAGCTAAGTTGTCTGATAACTTCTCGGGGTATGCTTGCTAGAGTGTAAGCTACTGTATAGACACCTAGCATTTCAAATGAAAGCAGCTTAGCTAAAACGAGACGGTCAGCTTGTTCAGCCGCAAACATCAGCCCTGATGAAATAAACATCCATTTTCCGAAAGACAAAATTTCTTTGACTGCTTCCGGTTCCCAGCCAAAGCGAGTGGGAGATCCTGGTACTAACCAGTAGCTGCTAATCGCTTTATACAATCCACCTACCGCCACTCCAAAACCTAAAGTCCAAATATTGGGGTACCACCAAACTAAGAGAATTAAGGTGGAAAAATAACAAAACTGCAATATCAGTTCGTAAACGTTGAGCTTACCTAACTCCATTCGACGGTGGAGAGTGTGCAGACCAATAGAACTTAATCCGTCAAAAACTGAGGAAAGCACAACGATAGGAATTAACCATAGAAGGCGTTGGTCATTGTAAAATTTTGAGATTGGAAAGGTAAGAACGAGGCAGACAAGCCAGATTACCAAACCTCGAATTGCTTGTAGTGTTTTTGCAGTGCTGAGGAAAGCGGGTTCATCACCTCGCTTGCTGTTGACTATGTTTTGAGCAATACCTATATCTGAAAACAATTCAAGACCCACTCTCAGAGTGTTGACCAAAGCCATCAGACCAAAAAACTCTGGTACGAGCAGGCGAGTTAGAATTAAATTATTACCAAACCGTAGGATTTGAATTCCTCCAAAACCAAGAATCGTCCAAATTGCACCACGGATGGCAAGTTTTTTTACAGATTTCATACTTTCATTTCAAGGTGATAAATTCTTGCGCTTAAGAGAGCAAGTTAAGTTTTTAAAGGACGAAGTTTAAACATATATTGAAATTCCAACCTTGAGCAAATCATGCTGAGGACAATCGGTCCGTAAATACCAACGGCTGACCCTAGTAGAAAATGCGTGACAGGTTCTGAAATGCCAAATAGTTTCTGAAGTAAAATGCGAACAGAGGATGCAGTAATGATATGGGCAACAAAAATTTCTAAAGAAAAGACCCCCCACTGTTTTGCAAAATGGAATCTATTGAACTTTTGCAGTAGAACGGACAAAGCCACTGAGGCGGCAATACCTATTATTGCGATGAAGAAAATTGCAATAGTATTTTCAGTTAATTGCAATAGCACTGCTAGCCCAATTGCTAAATATCCAACTACTGTTGTTAAAAGCAAAGGAAACAATTTCGTTTTGGTGATACCTGTAAGCCAGGAACTCATACCAAACATCAGCCCTAAAGCAAAGTAAATAGCATAACGCCGGACTAAATATAATACCCCCCAAAGTCCAATGCTGACATCGAAACAATAGGAAATGTACAATAATGCAGAAAGACTGAGAAAGATGGCAGGCGAGATTCTTAACTTATGGAGAATTCCATAGGCAAGCAAAATTACAAACAAAGTGTAGAGAAACCAAAATTGCTGGTAGGGTTGATAGGTAATTTTTAAAATATCTGCAGGTGAGACTGGTTGATTGGTGTAACGCGATATGAACAACTGTAGTAAGCTCTGGATCAGCGACCACACAAAATAAGGGTATGCGATGACATACACCTTATCAAGCACAAAATTTTTCAAAGGTTTGGAAAGCGATCGCTGTACAAACAAACCAGAGACGAAAAAGAACAAAGGCATATGAAAAGCATAAATCCAGCGATCGACAAAGACAATCGGCGCAGACTCTTCCAAAACGGAACTTTTCACCAAACCCTGTAGGACGTGACCCACCACAACTAAAAAGATACCGACCCCCTTGGTATAATCTACCCAGTCCAGTCTTTCCCGCTTTATTTTTGTAGATATTTCCTGAGCCATAAGCGTCTTTCCTCGTTACACCACTGATAAAAAACTTTAGGAATGTATAGAGAACAACATTTAGGGAGTCTATCTATTTTTCTAGTTATAGTTGGCTGATTGCAGTTTCTTTTTTGGTTGTGAAAACTGAAACTTCTTTTTGCGGTAAATTGGGACGGATCGATTCGACTCGTCCTTGTAATGCTGCAGTTATGACACAATGCAGCCGTCCAACCTCATGGATAATATTGAAGTCTTGTTCAACCTTTGCTCGACCTGCTGTACCAAATGCATCTCGAAGTTCGGGGTTTAGCAGTAATTTTGCGATACGATTTGCTAGGGAAATAGCATCTCCTGCTGGAACTAAGTATCCATTGACACCATCTTCAACCAACTCACTGACTCCAGCAATCTGTGTTGCTACAATCGGCACACCTGCTGCCATTGCTTCCATCAGTACAACGGGTATCCCCTCTGCAAAGCTAGACATTACAAACACATCTGTCTGTTGCAAATGCTGGCGTACTTCTGCTTGGGACTGATAGCCAACAAATTTGACATTGCTGTTTAATTTTAGTTCGGCAGTCATTGCTTCGAGTCGGGCTCGATCTGGACCATCCCCGACAACTGTCAGCACAATTTCTGGATGGGCATCTTTTAAAGCAGCAAGGCTTTCTAGCAGGATAGGCAACCCTTTTACTGCAGCCAATCGCCCCACAAAAAGTAACCGTTTTCCTAATTGGTTGTGAGTGACAACATCGAATAAAGCTGGATCGATACCGCAATGGATAATGTGCATTTGATTCCACTTGTCAATGGGTGCAAATACCATTCCTTGACTGCGGGCATAGTGGCTGATACAGCACACAAACAGCGAGCGTTTGATTTTTTCGTCGAGTCGCCAACGGTGAGGCTCAAAAAAGATGTAAGGACCGTGAAGGGTGAAGCTGTAAGTAAAACCACCTAAATCAGCCGCTAACATTGCTACGGTTCCGCTGGAACTGGCTAAGTGATTGTGTAGGTGTTCGATATGTTTGGTCTTGATTTGTTGAGCCAGAATACCCGCTTCTACAAAGTAGAATAATTGGTAGATAAAACCGCGCCATCCCGGCTGTTGTGTAGACCATGCTAGCTTCAATGCCCGCAAATACCGCATCGGGGAACCGAAAAATAAGCTTATATGCGCTAGTAGTAACCCAATGGGATTGGGGGGAAGAATATAGAAGGTGCGATCGCGTTCGCTTTTTTGTTCTGGTCCCACCATGTGTTCGTCCCCAGTGCGGCGAATGGAAAAGGTATGCACCTCTACTCCAAGTTCCCTTAAACCAGCGACTTCACGCTGGATAAAGGTATCTGTTGCTCTGGGGTACTCACCAGTTAAATAAGCAATTCGCATGACTCAGCCTCCTACACTTTGTAATGAAGGCGTGGGAGAAGGCACGTCTAACAATTCCAGATCGCTACAGCTGCGCTCAATAGCAGTGTCAAGCGAATACCTGGGTTCCCAGTTTAAAACTTTTTTTGCACGGGCATTAGGGTAGTTAAACGGCTTAAACCTAGCATCCAGTACTCTTGGAATAAATATACCGGGGTATCTTGCCTGTCCTTTGAGCACGACTTTATTGTATGTCCACAAGATCCAGGCTAAGAAGCGCATGAGGGACCAACTGATGGAAATTGTACGAGGCAAAGAATCTAAGTATCGAGCCAATTTCTCAGCATAAACATTTTGGGTGGGCAAATTGTCATCAATAATATTTAGGGTTTGCCCGATTGCCTCATTTCGCTCGACTGCAAGGACAATTGCGTCAGCACAATTTTCAACGTATGCCAAGGGACACTTGGCATTGCCGCCTACTTTCAACCACAGGTTACCGATTAACGGTGCTCCAATACAGGTATTCCACAGACTATCTCGTCCATAAATCATTCCAGGGCGAACATATGTCACCTGAGCCCTGTAATTCTCCTCGAACTCGCGGACAAGTTCTTCCTGTAGGAGCTTGACTTGTGCGTATTCATCCCGCTCAAGGGGATTGCTTTCCAGGGGTGTATCTTCAGAAATTGTTGTGCTAGATGAGTAGTCATACACCGAGAAGGTGCTGATGTCAACCAGTCGGAAAACTTGAGCTTCAATCATGGCGTCAAGCAAGTTTTCGGTGGCAATGACTGTACCGGCAAATCGTGCGTAAAAGTCACCATCTTTGACCACTGCCAAATGGACAACAGCATCTACACCTTTGAGTGCATCGACAATCCCATCCTTGCGCCGCAAATCAAGACGGGCAAGTTCTACATTTGGGTGGTTGTGCCATGCAAGGCGATTCACAGAACTGGCAGGTCGCACAACCGCACGCACTTGATGCCCGCGTCGCAGTGCTTCAGCGACAACATACTTGCCCAAATATCCTGATGCGCCTGTTATTAGTAGTTTCATACTCGGTTGGTCTCCGCAAGCAACAATTGAACTAATCGATTTGTACGTTCCATATCTTCAAACCCAATCGGTGGGGTTTTGCCATCAATCAGAGCTTCATAGGTTTTATCCAGAAGTCGATGCAAACCTTCATAGGGGGTTTTTTGCATAATCTTGCGTCGGAAGTTAGTCAACGATGCTCCCATCAACTCCCATCCGTTTACAAAATGGTTAATCAATGGCGAGAGGAGTTTACTACCCCGAGGTGCAACACAACGCAGGTAGGGCTGAAACAAATCCGTTTCTGCATAACCTTTTGAACCCCGCACGGTAACAAAGAAACACGTGGGTAGTGCGTGACAAGTGAAGCGAATTCGAGCGTGTTTTGAACCTGCGATCGCGATTGCATCTAAGTCGTCGTATTTAAACAAGTTCCCACCACCGTGATTGCTCCATGCAGCACTCACGCGATTGAAATCATCTGGAATGAAGCGTACAATCAAGGAACATATATGTGTAATAAAATCATGAACCACCCCTGCAGGGAGTTTGTGAATCGGATTGGGCAGATTCTCGTCTGCAAATGGTCCGCCGCTACGAATATCAACTGCTATCCGGACTTCTACTTCCTGCACCTCACCGATAATACCATCGTTTACTAATTGTTTGATTGCCAGGATTTGTTCGTTGAAGCAGTAATTCTGGTTTTCAATCAGCCAACGGTTCTGAGATTGGGAAAATTCCCAAAGTTCTTTGAACTCATCGTAGGTGGGTGTAATGGGTTTCTCACAGAAAACGTGTACATTAGCTGCCAAACAGTCCTGAGCAATTCGCTTGTGGGTATTGGGCGGGGTTAAAATGTGAACAACATCAGGCTTCACCTCATCCAACATTTGGCGATAGTCTGTGTAAATTGAGTCAGCACCAAACCGTCGCGCCGCATACCTAGCAGCTGCCTTGGAAAGGTCGCACACACTTGCTAAATGTGCGATCTCGCATTCAGCTAGAAATTTTAGATGCTCTTTGGATATGGCTCCCGTGCCAATTACAGCTGATTTCAGTGTTGTTGTCATTATTTTGTCATGTATCATTAATTGTTAATTGCTAATTGTCATTAACCATTGACTCTTAGCCTGCTGAAGTCACACTTTTGTATTCCAGAATTGTGCGCTGCTGGTTGAATAACCGAGAAATGTGAAACTTAATTTGACCCTGTAGTTGTGGAAATTTGTCTAACACACAAAACAGAGCGTAAATCATTGCATCTGATGATTGAAAACCTCTTTTGCGTGTAAAGCGATAAACGCGGAAAGCTAAAAAGGTATACGCAATTAACAGTAACACTATGCTCAAACCCTGAGTTGGCACAATAGCAGCGATCGCTAACAATGGCAAAAGCAAACTCCAGAACCAAATTCTACGACTTTCTCGCACCCAATGACGCTCTGGGCTGCGTCCGTGCAGCCAAGAACCCTCTGCATAAGCGTGACCGTTACGAATCGATCGCTTCCACCACTGCCCTAAGCGCAAAATTTGGGCATCGTGCAATGTCATTTCTGCATCAATACGCAAAATTCTACCACCTATTTGACGCAGTCGCACACAAAGTTCTGGTTCTTCGCCTGCAATCAGTGTTGGATTGTAGCCTCCAACCTGTTTGAATGCACTCACCCGCATCATCGCATCACCACCACAGGCTTTCGCTTCGCCTACGGGGGTATTCCACTCAATATCACACAGAAGATTGTAAACTGAGTTACGGGGAAACTCTTCGCGACGCCGACCGCACACCACAACTACATCAGGCTGGGCAACTAATTCACTTTCAGCTCGTTCCAACCATCCCTCTACAACCCGACAGTCCCCATCCACAAACTGAACAAATTCAACTTCTGGTTTGACTTGTAACAAGTACTCAAACCCTGCATTTCTAGCACGGGCAGCAGTGAAGGGAACAGATAAATCGAGTTCCACTACATGAACACCAAGGGATTGAGCTAGCGCTACACTACCATCTGTTGAGCCTGAATCAACGTAGACAACAGTTCTCCCTTCCCCTATCACTGATTTGAAACAATGGTAGAGACGTTTTCCTTCGTTGCGTCCAATAACAACAATTCCAATAGGTCGCAAGGTAATACCTCCTAAGATTGTAATCCGTTTTTATCAACTTAAGTTATGTTTTTTCTAACTAGTTTTTTTTGACTTACAGTTAAAGCTACTGTTATATAAAGAACCCAGTATAAATTAGCTAAACGCATTAAAAAACTTTCCGTCATGTTATTCATTGCCAGGAATGTAAGAAAAGCTAGCGGCCAAAGTTCTTCTAAATCTTTGGTTGCATAAGCTCGCTTTAATGCCCGCGCAAAGGATAGAACAAAACTTATTAAAAACACTAACAAACCAATAAATCCGACATCAAGTGCTATATCAATAAAGCCATTGTGAGCGTGGGGAGGAATCCAACCTGATATCGATTTACCTGCTTCAACTGCAAACTTACTTTTGGGTGCCCAATACGCATCACGACCATAACCCAATAATGGTCTTTCCATTAATCTGGCTATCACAGCACTCCATAAAGGCGTGCGACCAGTAAGAGTAGGATCTTTTCCTAAACCAGAAATCAATTCTACCCAATTACTAAAAATCACCAGAGCTACACATCCGAGAATCAGAATTCCAATGTCTATAAAAATTACGCTAATTTTTCCCTGCCAACGGAATTTTTTGTAAAATACCATAATTAGTATAAGCAGGAAAGAGAGCACAAGAGAAGTTTTCGATGTTGAAAGCAGCATCAACAACAGGGCGAAACTAAAACCAGTCCACCTATAGAGTTTTGAAGTCCCTTTTGGCAGGGAAAATAAGGCTAAAGAGCATAAAACCATCATGCTTCCAAGGTTATTTTTATATCCATATACTCCTCTCCATGCCCCTGGATGGTCTGCTCCATGTTTGCCAATAGAAGGCAACCCAATGGCAAAAACTAAACTCAGAAAAGCCCCTATTAATAAAGTAAGGGCAATAAGTTGTACCTGTTCTTTTAAGTTAAATCTTGTAGCGAAATATAAGCCAAAGGAGGTCATCATCAAGACCTCTTTCATATTAAACAATGTAAAATCTGGAAATTCAGACCAGAAAAATGATATTAGAGATAAAACCGTTAATATACAAAGTAAGAGGTCTCGACTAGCTGTGATTAATGTTTTTTTCCAATGAAAAATGACGAGGAAGCTAGAGCCAAACCAAACTAAATATCTCACCGATGTGACAACAGCACTTGGAAGAATATCGCCTATTGCGCCTATACCTAATGCTCCCGAGAAAAAAAATAATCCTAATATGACAAATCCCTGCTCAGCTAGTCTTAAAAACTTTTTCACAATCTTAAAAGAGGTTTAATAGAAGTACTTAAAGGAACTCTAGCTGTAAATCAAAAGTCATCGTTTAATGACTTTTGATTTTTTTACTCTGACCTACTTAACTACACTATGGATAACGTATCTTGCTGCCATCCATGAAACTTGTAGCAGGTTTGTTCTATATGTTTGATACGTCTTTCATATGTTTTCTCAAATGTATGTTTTTTGGCAAATTCTAAAGCCTTGAATGACTTATCTCTCACAGATTGTCTGTTCTTTTGCAATTCAGCAACCTTACAGGCTAGTGCTTTCGGTCGATCCATCTCAATCAGCCATCCTGCTTCAGAATATTTTACAATTCCCATAAATGCCTCATTAGCATATCCAATAATTGGTACACCACATGACATTGTTTCAAGATAAGTGCATGAAGGGTCGCTTTGTCTGTGACAGCAAACAAATAAATCCACATTTTGTTTGACAAAAGGAAGTAACTGTGATTTGAAACCCAGCATGCCCATCATCTTGACACAATCACTTAGACCTGTAGCGGCAATTTTGACCTGCATTGGCTCTTTAAGATTGCCATCACCACAGATAAACATTTGAAAAGGAACCTTTAATTGCTTGAGTTCTTGAGCAATATCTATAAGGTGATCGGCACCTTTCATTTCGATCAGGCGACCTGAAAAACAAAGTCGAAGAGGTTTGTGCTGACTGCACAGGTAGTTGGTTCTTTCTTCAACTTCTTCTCGGGTTGCTAACAAATTGTTAGGAACTCGGTTATCGAAATAAAGAAATGCGTTAGGGTTAATCTTGGAATATTCCTCGTAAGTGGGAGTTCCATTACATTGAATTCCATCCGCTAACTTGATAGCTTTTACCTGTTTTCTTTCCTGATTATCCTCCCAAAAAGTTTTTCGGAAACGGAGAAGTGGATTTCTCACGGTTAAATGTATGATTTGTTTCCTGGCTTTTAAGCTGTATTCTGAGATGTAAATACAAGGAACACTAGAGGATTTGCAGTATTGGCTGATTCGGTTGTGTTTGTGTCCAACAGCAGTGTAGACAATGGATGTGTTTTGAAGCAGAACAGCGGGACTGAGATGTTTGTAAGAGACTATTTCTAACTCGAAAGGTAGTTCCTTTGGCTTGAGAGTCACTGTCTCTATCAGTTCAGTTTTTTTCGGGTCTTGCTCTACAAGAAGTCTCATTTTACCGGGCCAGAGGCTCGAAAATTTAAGCATTTCATCCAAAAATTTTCTGACCATCATCACTTGTGTATCTTGCAAACTCTTGACTTGATAGTTGGGTAGTACAGTCAGACCTAAATTTTTGGGATTCATAATGACTCCTAATTATTCCCCAGAAGAAATTATAGGCAGACAAGCAAGCTTAAAACACAAAAGAAACCCCCAGTAAAGTTCTACCTTAATTAAAAATTGAAGTTGTGCAAGCCTCAAAAGCTTTGAAGTTAAGGCTTTGTCAGGTGTACTGTGTCTCTCTCAGTCCGAACCCAGTTGTTTTGGGGTTTAACCAGAAACTTGAAATAAACAGGAATTTTCCAAAGAACGTAAAAAGGAATCGTTAAAAGTTCGCGTAAAGGTAGGTCGTTGCTGGCAAACTTAGCCCAAGCCACAAGAATTGCCATGAGAAAACAAAATCCTGCTGTGGCAACTAGGGTCACTGATGTCCATGATGCCCCTAAAATTGCACACAATAGAGTTATTATCATGAGTGATAACCAAAGAACAACGAGCAGGGATAAAGGTGGCACGCACAAATCTAAAGCGCTTACTAACAAATCAAATCTTCTTTGAGAAACTGCTGCTTTAAGCAGGTGAGGAACATAAGCCTTTATGATTTGTAAATGACCGTGCTCCCAGCGTGTTCTCTGGCTTCTTGCTGCCTGCGCTTGTGGTGGTAGGTATGCTGTTACCGTCGCTTCTGGACAAAACATAGGTTTGTGTCCGGCGATAGTCAAATCCAATCCTAGTTTCATATCTTCAACAATATGACCGCTGGCTAGATTAACAGCGCGAATCACTGACCAAGGGAAAGCCATACCTGTACCGTTTAACAAGCAAGGCATTCTCAAGAAAGCTGACCCACGGGGACGAACTAAATTTCTCACTATGATGGAAAACTGTGAAACAAAGTCTTTTGATGACTTAGAATTTTTAGGTTTTGTCATTAAGTAAATAGACTGTACGGGTCGCTCTGTAGCGATCGCATACCGGGTAAGCTGTTCAATGGCACCTGAATGAACTGTACAATCAGCATCTACTATCACAACTACATCAGGTGGATCTGACTCTAGAAAGCGCAAACCATAGTCCAAGGCATACCCTTTGCCTCTTTGGTGAGAATCTTGACGTTCCAAGACTGTAGCACCTGCGGCACGAGCGATTTCAGCTGTTGTATCGGTGCAATTGTCAGCAATAACAATCAAGCGGTCTTGTTGCTTCAATACTGGGGTCAATTTTTCCAGCGTTGACCCAATCGCCAGTTCTTCATTATGAGCGGGAACCAGTACAGCTACTTTGGCATCCTGCCATCTATCCCCAGTCTGTAAAATGGTAGCTGGGAACAGTGCCGCAGTACATTCAATCAGAAAAAACAAGCAGATACTAAAAAGACCGGATGCACTGACTAGCAAAACAGCATCAGTACACAGAGTCAAGATCTGGCTTCCTGACATAGAATTGCAACCTCAATTAATAACTAAATTAAAAAGTAGTCAGTGGTTAGTGGCTAGTAGTTAGCAGTCATCAAGAACCACTAACCGCTAACCACTAACAAATACAAATCAAACTTTTTTCGTAGCGATAATTTTCGCAGGTATTCCAACTGCTGTTGCTCCTGCAGGAACATCGCACAGAACTACAGCATTAGCACCAATATTCGCGTTATCTCCGATAGTGACATCGCCAAAGATTTTTGCACCAGCACCAACATTGACACGCTTACCCAATTTAGGCGCATCAAAGGGACGCTCTAAGTAACGGTTACCCAACGTCACTCCTTGGCGAATGATACTATCGTCGTCGATAGAGCAGTATCCGTGAACGACTATAGCTCCTTGATGTTCGATTATGACGCGACGACCAAGTTGAACAGTGTATGGAAGTTCAATCCCGTAGCCATTGCGAACCTTTCTATAGAGCATTTTATATAGAATGCTAAAAGGTGCTCGCAAAAGCTTTGGTTTAATCTTCATCCTCCAAACACCAAAACGGTGAACTGCGACGGCTCGGAATCCCGGCTTGGTCCAATCTCTTCCGTGGGCAATCCAGTCTTCTTTAAGAAGTTGCCAAAGACTTAGAGTAGAAGTTTCCCCTCTGTCAATACTTGGCATCACGTTTATTTGTGTACCCATCGTTCAGTCCCCTTTTCAGTTTCTGCAAAACTTTGTTCCGTTCGAGGGTCGGAATAGTAGAAGTAACTGCTAGGTTCATGCTTCACTTTCACAGCGTTAGCAACGATACCTAGAACGTTAGCTTCAGAACGTTCCAGAAGGGACTTAGCAGCTGTAGCACTCTCTAAATCAACAACACCGGGTCTGGTTACCAACAAAACTCCGTCCGTCATTTTTCCTAAAATTGCTGCATCAGCTGTCCCAGCTAGGGGAGGAGTGTCAATCACGATGTAATCGTAATTTTCAGAAAACATCTGAATGAGAGCAGTCATACGTTCTGAATCAATCAAAGCAAGGGGATTAGGAGGTTGAACTCCTGCAGTCAGGACGGATAATTGTTTTGTCACCTCCTGTACAGCTTGTAAAAATTCATCGTGACCGACAATAACGTTACTTAAACCCACTGAGTTGATAAGACCCCACAGATGATGTTGCGTTGGGTGGCGCATATCTGCATCAATCAGCAAAACTCTTCGCTCTGCTTGAGCTAGTACCGCCGCTAAATTGGCAGACACTTCTGATTTTCCCTCACCAGGAACAGAACTGGTCACGACAATGGTGCGAACCTTTCTGTGACTGATGAACTTTAAGTTTGCCTGAAGCATTTGGTACGCTTCATGAATCACTGTACGAGGATAGGTAGCCACAACAATGCGAGGAGAGATTCCTTCACGCATCAAAGTCATGGAAGTCGATGTGGTATTTGATTCAAAATGTGGAATTAACCCCATTAGGGTGTAGCCAAAAAATGCTTCGGTTTCCTGAACTGTTTTTAGCGACCTGTCTACCAAATCCACAAAAAATGCTGCAGCTATACCAAGCAACAAACCACCAAATACACCACCCCCTCCCAATAGCAAGGTTAACTTAGAAAGAGTTGGTCTTTTGGGAACCTCGGCAGGTTGTACGATTCTAGCATTGCCAACGGTTTGCTTTTCAGCTACTTGGATTTCTTGGAGTCTTGATGTCAGATTTTCGTAGTTTTTTTGTGCGAGGTTTAGACGACGCTCCAAATCTCCTTGTGTTTTCTCCAAATTTGGTAGGGCTGTCAGCCTCTGTTTGTATGTCTCTCGGATACGAGACAACGCTTGTGTTTTCTTTTCCAAACCCTGGCGTTGTGTTTCTAACCGAGCATATTCAGTCGCCAAATCTTGTTTGATTTTCCCCATCTGCAACTTTCCAGTGGCGACCTTCTGCTGAGAACCAGAAACCTGACCTATCCGCGCTTGAAGTAAAGAATTGAGAGTTGCTTCCTGATTCTTTAAGTTAGTAATAAATGGATGCTCTTCCGTGTAGCGTGCTCTTTCCGTTGCTAGCTTTGTTTGTACCTTTTGTAATTCTCCCAAGACATCCTGTACGCCAGCCGTTTGATTTAAGGATGTAATATCTACGGCATTTGCCCCAGCCAATTTGAGTTCTTTACTGACTTGTGCTTGTTGAGCAGTCACCTCCGCTAGGGTCGCCTGAGCTTGATTTATTTCTTCCTCTAGCTGGGCAACATTACTAATAGCAGCGCTTGCCTCTTCTGGCAACTGGACAATCTTATTGCGAGCTTTAAACTGGCGCAGTGCTTCTGATGCTCTATCCAATTCTGCCCGAGCATAGGGCAGTTGTTTCTTAATAAATTCTCCGGCAGCAAGAACTTGAGATTGGTTTGTTTGAATGTTATTATCAACGTAGGTTTTCATTACCTGGTTGACAACTTCTGCTGCAAGTTCTGCCTTCTCCGATGTATAATAAACTTTTAAAACATCCGTGCCTACAACTGGTTCTACTTTGATTTCAAGTAATTCTGGCTCGAGAGGTTTCCCATCATCTCCTTTCAACTCTAAGGTATTAATAACTTGTTTCAAAATAGGTTGAGCACCCACAACTACAGCTTGGGTATCTAATGGGTTTCCCTCACGCATTAAGGATTCAAGATGTCCGATCTTCTCTCCTGCTTTTGTCAGCGATGAAGTTCTGTCTGATTGGAATAGAAGTATCCCAGTCGCTTGATACTTCGGCTTTTGTAGAGAAATTCCCACTGCTGATAATCCCAGGGAAGCAACAAGAACTGCGACTATGGTTTGCCAGCGTCGCTTCAAAACTAGCAAGTATTTTTGAATATCTATTTCTTCTTGATAGCCTTTTGTTTCCATACTAAACTAATTTCCTAACTATAGTTCAATGCGAAATTGCAGCCGACATTGAAATAGTAATGCTGATACTTCGGTCTCATAGCATAGGCTATCTTTCAGCAACTTGAAAATAATACTCCAGTAATACCTCTATAGAAAGATGTGATTTTAACTTCATTTTGAATGTTTACCGCTTGCGATCGCTGTTCAACTTCAATTGAACGGGTTTAAGTACCAAATTGTCAGTCTTTACACTCGATTAAACTGTATTTCATTCGCTTCCCTCTTTAGCAATATCTTTTGAGCAACAGCTGCGTGTATTGCCTTGCTAAGGGTGCAAGAAAAATCCTTCAGCTTACTCTTTGTATACTATTGTACCAATATGGCACTGTTTAATATCGCTGCGATCTCCAAACTGCCTTGGGTTGCACTTGCAAGGGCAGCGAATGCAATTTTGCCTGCCATAACATCTACGACTTTCACCAATGTTGGTAAATGCACAGAGAGGTTGCATAATTTTTCAAACCTTTCTATACTTCAACGAACCCGTTTCTCAGTATGACGTCCAGAACTACAAGTACAAACGGTAACGGTTGCAAACCAATTGATGTCTTCAAACACACTTTCAATTTAGTTGCACTTTCAGTTATTTGTAACTTTAAGCTCTAAGCATACTGACTTGTTACTGTTACATATTGTCGAAACTAAATATATCTTTTATCTTTTGCAATTTCAAGTAGAAATATGGAATCTTTTTAAAGAAACTGTAAATTTTATTGATTTAACATTAAAGTAATAAAAGTGATAAAAGTGTGTTTCTTATGCAATACATAAACGGCTACATGACCTGAAACCGTTGTAAATACAAATATTTCTCCTTGTATAATTAATTTCTAGATAACAGAGTTTTTACTTTCAAAAATATATAAAGATTTGATAATTCTCAATATGTAGCAAAAGTGGGAAAAGTGTGTAAAGAATGAATTTTAAGACCAAAAAAATACAATTTTTCCTATTTTCTAACTTATAGCATAATTAGTTAATGGCTTATAAAACCTGACGAATCAACCCATTTAGTACAAAAAGGCTCTCTGTATGAAGGCTAAAGGATGAAACGAACAAGTTTACAGCATTTTTCAGGTAAATGAAGTACAAAGTGAGGAATCATTTCAATGACCGGAAAAAAGTCCCACACCATTAGTCCGGTGATTGCAACAATCCGGTTCTTTTAAATTATGTCAACGGGAAATCGATCTTTTCAGCTATAAAGATCGGCTTTTTATTCCCAATGCGTCACAAATGACTCGACGTCCCAGAACACGAGTTCAACGGACACTTGCAAACCATTCAACAATTCCATCAGCTACTACTTTTGCTAACTTCTTTTGTTCTTGCAAATCCGTAACCCACTCAAATTCATAAGGGTTGCTCATAAAACCTAACTCTAATAACACCGAGGGTGCGCTGGCTGGACGTGTCAGTGCTAAATTATCCCAAAACACACCGTAGGAAGGTCGTCCTAATTTTCTTACTATATAGTTGTGCATGAAAACTGCTAGGTTATGAGCTTGAGGATGGTACCAAAAAGTTCCGACTCCTTGAGTTTTTTCGGCATCGCCTTCATCAGGCAAGGAATTGTAATGTACTGACAGGGCAATAGCTGGTTCTTCTTTATCGATCGCTGTGACACGGTCAACTAATGATACTTCGCGATCGTCCTCCCGTGTCATCACAACTGTCGCCCCTCGCTTTACCAATTCGTCGCGGAGCAATCTAGAGACACTGAGGTTAACATCTTTTTCTAAATAACCAGTTGGTCCTGCGGCACCAGATTCTTTACCTCCATGTCCTGGGTCTAGTAAGATTTTAATACCAGATAACGGATTTCGTTTTTTTACCTCTGTACTGGGAGGATGGCGTAAAGCTAAAATGAGACTTGTACCTTCGTATCTCAACTTGTATCCCCACTGTTGAGCATTTTTAAGATTAAACGTATACTGTACTGCCTCTTGTCCACTCTCTGAAAAGGTAAGTAATTGTTTCCAATCTAATCGAGAAATTAAGGGATCGTCATCCAAACGGATAATATCAGTTTGGGCAGTTGTATTATGAAGAGTAAGAGTCAAAATGCGATCGCCCTGCTCTACGTTCACGGGAACGGGAACTTGCAAAGGGAAAACCATTTCAGTTACACCGGGCAGTTTGCGATATCCAACACTCCGAATCATTGAGCGTGGAGGAATAGCCCCTGTAAGAACACGAGTTTCCTTGCTATTAATCCAAGCACCATAGTTTAATCGCAGCCACTCCCCTTCGCGTCCCGTAACGGTTGCTTGAGTACCCTTTGGTAGAGGCGTAAGTCTGGAATAATCTGTACTGGGTCCAGTGCGTGCTACTCCTGAATCTGCCGTCACCTCAATAACTTCTAACTGTGCAGGTGAGAGGATGGCAATTTTTCCAGGACTCGATTGAGTCATGGTTTTGCCATCTAAAGTCAGTTGAAACTGAGGTTGTCCCATATCAGCAGGTATTGCTACTGTTGTGCAACCAGCATACTTGCTTATTCCTGATTGCATAGAAGCTTGATTTTGTCCTGTTAAGGCTGCAGAATTTGCTGGAAGTTGTGCCACTTGCGGCTGGGGTAAAAGGGAAACAGTTTGATTTCCCAGCTTTACAGAAACATTTGCACCAGGAGGGGCTATGGCGCTAAAACAGATCGGTTCCCCTGGAAGTTTAGCAATATTGACTGCTGGGGTAAGAGAATTTTTAGCAAAAGCTAATCCCTGTGGTATTTCTGGTTGGGTCGAAACCCTTGTTACCTTAATCTGGACTTCCTCTTGCTGATAGCGGATGGTAAAGACATTTTCTCCCAACTGCAAAGGCAAGCTTGGGGCAAAATGACCGGACTTACTACGGTTTATTGGCTTACCATTGATTAAAACTTGTCCCTTCGATGGCGCGGTGCCAATGAAGAAGACTTTGCGAGCGCTTGTCTGGTAGTTTGCTCGCGGATAAACAATCTTCAGGGATTGCTCTTGAGCCAAAGCTACAGATGTAGAGATAACTATGGAAGTTAATATTACTAATCCTAGTACTGATTTCACGTCAAAATAGAATAATAATTTACAAAAAATAGTGGTGAGTGGTGAGTGTTAGTAATAATTCTTACTTACGACTCCCTACTCCCCACTCTCTAATTACTGTGGCACAATGGCGGGATGTATTTTTGGGAGTTGCAAGACATTAAAATTAATATGACTAAATTTGTATTTGTGACTGGTGGTGTAGTTTCCAGTATTGGTAAAGGAATTGTAGCAGCAAGTTTGGGGCGGTTGCTCAAGTCACGGGATTACTCTGTGTCAATTCTCAAGCTAGACCCCTAGCTAATAGCCCTAGACCATCTCGGTTCCCTACCGAATTGCGTCATCATTTGCTTTATCAACAGAGGTATGAAGCAGAATGGTTGCCTTTTGCCATCTAACCACCGACGATTATCCCCAATATAAGCAGTAGCACCTCGGTACGGTAAGCTCTCTAGAGACTCGGTGACCCATCGTCGAATTGAAAGTTGATGGTAAATCATCGGCTCATTGCGCCAAGGGACTGTTTGCAACTTGAAACGGATGACAAACGAGATGTCTGCTGTGCCTAGTTGTTTGTTATTTTTGATAAGTGGAACCTGATTGGGAGGCCATGACATAAGTTCCGCTCCTGGATTGAGGCTGACAACTCGATAAAATGTCAGTTGGTACTGACTGTTTACGCCAAAAGTGACTTCTGGGTTTTTCAGAAATTCAACAGCCAGGAAATCTGGTATCGCTTGAAAGCGAATATCAATGCCGTATTGATTTTTTACTTGAGATCGCAAGGGATAAATTGTTGGCTCCTCCTCCCACTCCCAAGCATCATCATCAAGTTTGTCGAGAATGGGCTCTACCTCATCATCACCCAAGTAATTGCTAAATTCCTCGCGCAGCCAATCTTTGATCAACCCAGGCAAGTCAAAAAGGTCGGCGCGTTCTGTCGCTAACAGCCAAGGTACACTAGGGCGTTGCCAGCCATTACGTTCTGTTTTAATAATGTTTGGAAAGCTGGCAGTTATGATACGGTCGAGGGAGTAGACGGGAACAGAGGGATAACCTCGACCCAGAAGTTTGACACGTTTTTGAGCGAGAGATTTAGCAACTTGCTGCCATGCAGTAGGAACCAGGAGAGAAAAAAGCTTGTATTGCATATCCTCAGTGAGTTCCCAAGCTCCAGGGAGAATATATTTAAAGGTCATAGCGTAATTCCTTTGTTTTTTTGAGTGCTTTGAAGAAAGCGCCGTAGAGCGATCGCGCTAAAGTTTTTTCCCAGGGTTGTTTTCCTTCAGCCTCGATAGCAAGTTGAAGTTCTTTAATAATGCCCACTAAAAGTGAGGTAGCTTCACTGTCGAGTTTGCTTTCAACTGATAGAGGAGCAAACTTGGCATCTAGAAAATGAACAATGCAGGGTACACCACCCCGTACCAAACGCCCGATGATTTGCCAAATACTTACCAACTGAGTCCAGCAAAGTACAGAACGTTCATCGTTAGTCAATTGCTTGAAGGACATTGCCCGACAGTTCAAGTCGAGCATTTTCGCTACCGCATACTGGTAAAATTCATTTTCTACATTTGCCAGCGAGAGAACATTGCTTCGTTTTTGCAGTGGCTTGTAGAGGCTGGATTCTGAAGATTTCTCCAGCGCCCAATTGTTAAGTTGTTGGACAGTCGTTTGCCAATCATCGGGCACTGGCATCGGTCGGCTCAAGAACACGGCTGCTCCAAATGCTGCTATCTGGTGCTCGTTAAGGATGTTATGACCCCGCTCTAGTGCCATCAAAGGAGCGATGACAATTAGAGTGGGGATTTTTCCGACATCCCGAATTTTTCCCCGACGAATACCGCTTAAGTGAGCCGGAGCATTATCTCGGCGCAGGGTGGCAATGTCTTCAAGATGTTCAACGCGGTAGAGGGGTTTTAAAATCGACTCAACCCACTCCGCTTCGTCATAGCTGTTAACAATCAATAGCAAGCGTTGGCGATCGCGCCACCGTTCTGAATCCTTCTGTTCCAGGTTTTTTAACGTCTCAAATAACTGAGTGAGAAAGCTTTTGGCTTGTGAAGCACGATCGCAGATTGCCTTCACCATATCGTCTGCAGCTTTTCTTCTGTTAGCTGGTGGCAGTCCTGATAAGGCGATATACTTTCCAACTGCGTTGCGCTGCGGGCTGAAGAAAAAGTCACTTTCACCAATCCCTGCATTGCCTGCCGTGTTATTATTGTTAGCGGGCTCTAGCAAAATAGTAGGGTTTTCCCGGATATGATAAGCCGGAGTGCCAGGAGCGTAGCTAGTTCCTGAAATTAGTACTGTATGAGGACCATCCCAACCGTCAACAGCAAAGAGATTGGGGAAATTCAGGAGTAAATAGCGACCTACTCCTACATAGCGGAAATACTCTAACTTGCCACCAGATTTGTTACTGCGATCGCGTGTATATCTAAAGCCCAGAATGTTCCCCACTGGCGAAGATGGTACAACCGGGAGGTAGTCGCGGGGTGGGCGGTACACAAGGGCAAGGCTGGTGTCGTGCAGGTCAAGAACACGCGAGCGAGTGAGTGCGTTCAGGTTATCAACTAAGAAACCTAGCCTGTCGTTGAGTACCGTCACGAGAATCGCTAAATGCAGGTGGTGCGTGGCTTCCTCAAACTTAGTTTTATCTGTGAGAGAAATTTCCATTGATTCGAGCCATCTACTTAACCAATCAGCAACCTCAGCCAATGCTCTAAAGTCACTTTCGGAACTCAGTAGGGTAAAGGCAAGGTCGGAAAGTTCTCCTCCTTTGCGGCGATTCAGGGGAGCTTGCAAAAATCCCTCCAGTGTTTGCATGATTTTTTTGCGGCGCTGACGCTCTTCTTCCGGAGGTAAACCAGCCTCAATCCGCTTATGCCTTTCCTTACTGCGTTCCCCACGTGTTAGCTTGGGCGACAGTTCGTTGTCTTCTGTTTCCGGTGTTTCCAGGATGTCACGGATAACATGGGCAAACAACGAACGACCCGTAAAGGGGTTTTGTCCCAACCATTCCACAAGTTTTGGCTGATTGTGGAGCCGAGGGAGAATTAGGTCAGTAGCAATTTGAGCGTAGTCATTGGCTCTCTTTGCCACTGCAACGAGTTCAGCTGCCATGTTGCGGCGGTCAGAATTGTAAATAGCGGTAGCGAATTTGAGTCCTAACTTATTTAATAAAGAGTTTCCAGAAGCATCGACTAAAACTTCATCTGGAGCACAAGCTTCGTCAAACTGCACCTGTACCCTGTCAGCTTCATCAACAAAAAGAAAGTCACATTCGCGGTAAACGGCTTCAGCGAAAGTCAGTTTTTCTGCAAAAACTTGAGAAGGAACGCGAGTATGAATGAAACTGGCTGGGGTTAACACCCACACCAAAGCTTGAGCAATGTCTCGTTCTAGTTGATGACGCGGACACTTATAATATAAGGGACAGGTGTATTTATCTTCAGATTCACCCTCCTCCAAATCTTCCAACTCCTCATCGTCTTCTACATTAGAGTTGCGATTGTCAGTAGTAGTTTGCTTTTGATAAAGGTTGTGACAGGGTTCGTCGCCAAACTCCCACTTATCCTCTGATTGCACAAGAGCTAACAAGGGACAGACGGGACTAAACCAACGCCAAGCTGGATGTGTTGCTCCTTTTTCTATTTCCTCACCCTTGGTAGCCAAAATTGGTTCGTAAACTTTTTCTAGATGTTGGAAGCGGTTGCTGCTTCCGAGTACGGGAGCCGCAGGAATTCCTAATCCATCTCGAAATAGGGAGGCGAGGCGCACTGCGGCGACAACATCATTGACAAGCAATGCACAGCGATATCCCTGTTTGGCGAAGTGGTAAATGAGGATATCAAGCAATGTAGATTTGCCCACGTTCAATAAACCGACAATGTGGACAAGTTTCTCTAGTTCTAATTCAGTATCTGGTTGGGAAGGATGGAAATCATTTGTTGATGAGTCGTATAACCAAATGGTAATTCCTTTAAGGCGGCTATGATAATTTTCTGGTTCGTACCCAGCTTTAGCCAGTTTGCCATCCATTTCCGAGGCATCTTCCCACAACTTTTCTAGAGTAACAGTACAGCTAGGGTTAATAGCCTTGCGCGTGCGGTGAAAGGATATCTGCGGCGCGGGAGCAAGATTCGCAACAGCTTCCGGAATGTTAATGGGAACCTCTACTGGGGTATAAGCTTGATGGGCAATTTTGGCGTACCAATACCCGGAAGTCGCTAGTTTGACTTTTCGTTTTTTATGTGATGGAGTTTTTGAAAGCGTTTGACGATATAGCTCTAAGCGATGGGGGTAAGTGCTAGATGGAATCAATTGTGGGACATCGTTTGTGTCTGCTAGTCTAAATATTTTAATGGTGTTAGGTAACTTAATGTATTCACTCAAAGAACGCTCCCATTGCCTACCTTTGCGACGCACCAGGTAGAAACGGGCTTTTTGTGCAAGTAGCCAATTTTCCTCACATTTAAATGCTTTAACTGGAAAGCGATATCCCAAAAGCAATGCTGATACGGAAGTTGCTCTTTCTTCTGGGGCTACCTCCATCAGTAAAGTCAAACCCAATTCCACCTCAGCAATCAGTTGGGCAAGACGCGCTATTTCTCTCTGCTGTATACTAGCGATCGCATCAGGCAAACTCTCTTCTACATAAGCTTTTAAGTCCTGTGATTTGCCAAGGGCTTCACGCAATGGCTTGCCCCATTGAGAAATGTTACGCATGGTTTTTCTTCTCCAGAATTTTTTTAGCCTGGGACATAATTTCGTCAAAGCTCCTTAATCGCACACCACCTAATTCAGATTCGAGATGTTGGCGCTGCACTCCGATACGCAATGCTTCTGCTCGCTCATTGGGAAAGGCCACAAAGGTTTCAGTTGTATCGAAGCGGTACTCTACCTTTCGCAACCGCTCTTCATCCAGATACGACCAATCCTTAACATCAATCGCCCACCGGGCTTTCTTGCTAAATTCCACGAGTAAGTCAAATTCATCAATCTCCGGCCAAAGAGTAACGCGCACCCCTAGTTTTGTGAGGGCTTCTGCAAGATGAATTTCCCAAAGTCCCGGTAGTGTCCCGTACCGATGCACGCCTGGGGTAACGGCTTTCCACGTTTCTGCTTCCTGTTTGGAAACTGACGGTAATGCTGGAAGATGGTGTTTGGCGCTGAGTTGTTCGCAAGTCATGTTTCGGCAAGTATAAGTCCTACCTGGACGGGAGCGCATTACATATTTGCAGCGCGGGCAGAACTGATAAGCACTGTCACCTGCCAAATCGATTAAATCTACGTAGATTTGCAGCAAAAAATCGCGCAGAGGTCTAAGTTGGGTTGACGACAGTAGGCGACGATATTCGGAGTAGGGGAGGACGGGACGTTCGATAATCAGCTTCCGCAAGGCGCGATATTGTTCTTCTAGCTGGTTTGCCCGACAGTATTGCAGCACATCGTGCAAAACTTTCTCTTGAACCTGCATTTCTACATCAGAACCCGTAACCTGCCACTGGAGGGCAAAGTCGGAAACTAATCCATCTTCTATAAGGGTGACTTCTGACGAAAGGTTTTTAATCTCTGCTGCGGGTTTCCACTCAACGACTGGTTTTTTTGCCCAGTTAAAAAATTCTGGAAGATTCGAGGGAGCAAGTTCATCTCCAGAAAGCAAAGACGTTAAGTACATTCTGGACATCCCGACGCGGAGGGCTTTTGGGATATGCAATTGCTTTTGTGGTTCTCGTTTTTCCCACTCTGCCAAGCCAGTCGCCAGATACCGCAATGTTTCCGTTACGGGTATTTGCGGTTCGGGTTCAACTTCCGGTTCAGGGGTGAGCAAGCGAAGACTGCGGGCTGCATTATCCTCCCATTCCACATCGATACCTCGCATCGTCTGCAACCAGCGTTGAAGCGTTGCTCTTTGACGAGGTTGCATACCTAGTTCAGCACACAGCTCTTCTAGGGTAGGTGCCTGTTTGTGGATGCGAAACCATTCTCGCAGCGCCTCTAAGATTTTGTCTCGATGTCTGGTGACTTTCATCGGTCGCCTTCCTACTCGCGCTTGTTTGACCAATTTTGGCACCCCCTTACTTATGGCGCAAGAATATATTGCAATGTTTCAATAATGTTTCTGATGTTTCCAATTTTATATTATTTTGTTGCTCTGATAATATGTTAACCTTTAGGGTTAACATATTTTTAGAAGCTATGGTATTATGGACATAGTGTTTAAAAACAAGAAACTCGAAAAAGATTGTAATGACCAAAGGCTTCTTGAGAAAAAGTACGGTACAGATAGAGCAAAACGCATTCGGCGACGACTTGATGATTTATATGATGCCAATGTACTTGAGGACATGAGAAATCTTCCAGGACGTTGTCACGAATTGCTTTATGACCGCGCAGGTCAGTTCTCATTGGATTTAGATCATCCCTATCGGCTTATATTCGAGCCTGCAAATGAACCGATTCCTACTAAACCAGATGGTGGTATCGACTGGACTGAAGTGACTGCCGTAAGAATACTCGGCGTGGAGGATACACATGAGTAAAAAAATTCAAAATCAGTACACGCCAAACTATGTTTCTGCTCCAGGGGAGACTCTTCAAGAAGTCCTTGAAGAACGTGGTATGTCCCAAGCAGAACTGGCGGAACGCACAGGTAGACCTAAAAAAACGATTAACGAAATCATTAATGGGAAAGCAGCAATTACCCCGGAAACAGCATTGCAATTTGAGCGGGTTTTAGGAATTCCAGCCAGCTTCTGGAACAACCGCGAACGACGATATCGAGAAGCACAAGCTCGAGCAGAAGAACAAGAGCGCTTAGAAAAGCAACTAGCGTGGCTTGACCAGATCCCCGTTAAAGCCATGATTAAGTTTGGGTGGATTCAGTACTATCAAGACAAAGTTGAGCAACTGCGGGAGGTACTGAATTTTTTTGCCGTCGCCTCCCCTGAACAATGGCAGGGAATCTGGTGCAACACTCATATATACTTTTGTAAATCTCAAGCATTCCAAAGTGACTTTGGTAATGTCACCGCTTGGTTGCGCCAGGGAGAAATTGAAGCAGCTAAGATTCCTTGTGCTATCTACGATAGCAACAAGTTTAGGGAGGCATTGCAACAAATCCGTGCTCTGACTGTGGAACCACCAGAGATTTTCCAACTGAAAATGGTGAAGTTGTGTGCTGAAGCTGGTGTAGCTGTCGTTTTTGTGCCGCAACTTCCCAAGACACGAACTAGTGGAGCCACTCATTGGTTGAATCCTAACAAGGCGCTGATCCAACTCAGCCTGCGTTACAAAACTAATGACTATTTGTGGTTTGCCTTCTTCCACGAAGCAGGTCATATTTTGCTCCACGGTAAGCGCGATTTCTTCCTTGAGGGGAAAGACGTTGAATCTGTCGAGGAAGCACACAAGGAACAAGAAGCAAACAAATTTGCTGAGGACATACTCATCCCCCCTAGTGAGTTGAAGCAATTCTTAGCATCAGGTCAACAACACAGTAAAGCAGGTATTGAGCAGTTTGCTGCTGAAATCAGCATTGCACCAGGAATTGTAGTTGGGAGACTTCAACACGATGGAGTTTTACCGCCCAGTCATTGCAATGATTTGAAACAACGGTTTGAGTGGGTGTTAGACGATCGGGAAAGCTGATTATTCGACAATCAACTCTTAGGGGGTTTGGTTTGATGGCAAGTGAAACGAACTTTGAAAAAATGTCCCGGATGACCTTATTACCCGCTATGCAAACGACACCAACAGCTGCGAGCAAAAAACCAACAAGTGAAGATACTAGTTCAGGTTTTGCCCTCTTAGAAATCTACGGTTCGATAAGAGTCAATTAAATGTTTAAGTCTAGTGGTATTGACAACATTAAGTTGATCCAGCTTTTGGCGAAATGATAACCAGTAGGGTGCCACCGATCCATTAAACTCCATCGATTTTTCAAAAAGCTTACAAAAAATCCCAGGGCAGGAATTGGAACGGTATATCTGATCGTTGCTACAAAATGCGTCTAAAATATATTGCCATTGAGCCGGATTAAGGAATTCTACCACCTTGACAAGTAACCGCGCATTATGACTAGCATCATTAAAAGAGCTAGATTGAATAAATTGATTGACAATGATGTCAACATTTTCTTTCAGAATTGGCTCCAAAAGCTTATCTGGAATTTTATTCCAATAATTGAATTCCTCAAATAATTCATAGAAAGTAGCTTGATTGACCAATTCTTTTACTGTATGGTCAAACAATTCAAGGAGATCGGGATTTAATTTTTCCATTAATTTGTCTTGTGCATTGATTTTAAGCAATTCTCCTAAAGAAGCAGTGGAAATTTTTTCCCTTAAGCAAAGTTCAATGAGGTCAAGAATTGAAGAATCTAAATATTTTGAAATTTTATCAATTAAGGTTTCGATACTAGCAGTTTGAATAGCTTCTTGGAGATGAGGTTGAATAGCAGTACTGAACAACTCATTTGCGCCTTTTCTCATGTCAATTAAATCATTTAAATCAGCTTGAGGTAACGCATCCTGAAGTAGCGGTGTAAGAATATTATCAATAAATTTTTGATCTTTACAAAGTGCTTTAGCTGATAAAAGATGCTTGAGAGGAATGTTCAACTTATTAATAACAATTTCTTTCAAAAAACTTATATGTGAAGATTTAATTAAAATATCGATATTCTGCGCTGAAAGATGTGGAGCCGATTTTGAGCTTCCATCAAAAATATCAAGCTTTTCAATAAATGCCTTCGCCTTCAATTGGCACGGTTCACTAAGATACTCCCAAGCGCTAACGCTGCTTAAATAAGCAATGACTTTATCCCAATTTGCATCCGTTACTTTATTAAGAATGATGTCAGAAAGTCCATCATTCAAAATTTTTCCAGTTTGTTGAGGATACAGTCTTACTATCGCATTAAGTGCAGAAAATTGACGCGCTCGTTCATCGTTTAGACGTTTATCAGTTAATAGACTAATCGTTAAGCCAAGGATAATATCTTTGATTAAGATAAACCGCGCACGAGCTAACAGACTTTTTTGGAAGTATTGAACTGCAAGTTCTACATCAACAGGAAAGTACTCGGATTCGATATCCTGGAAAATACGTTTCGCCGCCGCTCGCCCTTGAACTGGGGGACGCTGTAACAAGTGCATCACAGCACTTCTCAGGTGATAACGGGCAAGTTCTGCGGTTGCTTCAAAAGGTTCTTCTAATGAAGTCATCGACGGGTGAGCACATCGACTTCGATCCTCAAATAACCGTTGAATATCCGACTTCTCAATCGGAGAAATGAGTTCAAATTTAGTGAGTGCCCAATCGGGAATACTAGACTCGAATTGCCATAATTCCTTAACTTTTGCTTCTGAACTAATCTTTTCAAAGTTCTTTAGAAGATTGGCTGCTTCTCCATTCCCAAGAATATCGAGTTCTCTCAATTTATGGAGGAAATCAAAGACCACTGCATTCCAAGTTGCTACTATACAAGAACGAAAGGCACCTGCTCGATAACAGGCAACGGCTTCTTGAATCAATTGTTTTGCCCGCTTATCCCGACACCGAACCATCAATTCATCCAGGTCAATGAAGGTCTCTTGCATAAACACCATATTCCTCATGAGATATTACATATACCAGGATAGTCTAATCGTTAATATGCACCGAGTGTAGTTCATCCTTCCAAATGTGTAATAAGAATTTTTATCACAGAAACTATACCCTTAACTCGGTTTTAGGTGCGTAAAATTGTTGTACACCTTGCAGAAAAACTTATTAATCGCTCAAAATCCAGAAGAAGAGGATAGAGAATTGGTTATGAGATTAGCACTACTGTATCAGCAGGATAGGTAACTAGCTATCCTGCAAGGAAGAAGGCAAGTTGTGGAAAACTTACTAAGAGTTCGTTTTGGTTCATTAGATAATGAGCTTCAAGCAATTCTTGAACCATTGTTAGCTTTACCAGCAGAAGAATTTACTCCATTACTGATGCAGATGCCACGATGCCCAAATTCAATAGATTTTGTAGTTTGTTAGAATTGAGTACCATCCTGTACTATATTCTCTTTCTTTGTGCTCAAAATTCTCACTTGGCATAACATAAACTGCTTCGTAATTCCAAGTTTGTGCATTGTAAACTATTAATAAGTCAGTGGCTCCTTTGTCTTGTCCTTCCGCAATCCAAAGAGCGATTGGAAGGCTTTCTTGGTTTGTTTGCATAAAGTTTTTAGTAGAATTTGAACTGGTGTAAATATAGTCTTAAAATTATTACTCATCCTTTAACAAAAAAACCTTTGCTCTTAACATTATTTCATAATTTTGCCTGAATTTTGACTTGACTTTTGTGACGCTCCCCATAGCAACGGTTGGTAAATAGTTATGCTGTAATAATTTAAAAACGGTATAACCTTGGCATCGTACTATTCCATCTCACACTTAACGTGAGCGCCATGACCTCATGCCAATAAATAACTGTTCAAACCTTTGACAAAATTGTTGCTCTTGGTTTCTTCAACTGGAATCTTTGTAACGGACTACACTTGTGATTACACAGCCTTTAAGCGATCGCGAGCGCACCTTAAAACCCAATACGGTTCAGTTAAGGTTAATGTGTAAAAAGTTACGTTTTTAGAGACTAGAGCGCCGATACAGTAGTCAAGCAGGGGAGCACAAGATACATTTTTTCTCTGCGGTAACCTTTGATATGTCGTGAATGTAGAGACGAGCCGTGGCGCGTCTCTACAAAAAATTAGGCTGTTTATGATTTCTGTACCGATGCTCTAGCCATACTTAGTCTCTACGTTGTGTTACCGACAGGGATTTTGGTGTTATCTGAACCGTATTGCCTTAAAACCAACAAGAAGGATAAAAGAAGCAGTCAAGCATTAGGTAGTTTTCTGCCTCAACACATCCTCATTAAAAGCAAGAGAAATTCCGTATAGCACTGGCATTGTATGTCCTAACTGCAATCCCAATACAATCCACTCTTCCAAAGAATCTTTCAATTCTTCAAAGGCAGGCGTCAAGTGTGGGAGCATTGGCGTATAATCCTTGCAGTTTAGGCACTTCTCCATAACAAGTGCCATAGTCTAACATTTCATAATTAGCACGCTTCAAGGCTGCTTCAATATACTCTGTCAGCATTTTTTATCCTGGCTGATTTTTGCTTTATTACTTTATTTTAAGAAAAGTTGTGTTTAGTTAGAACAATTTTCCCTAGGCTAAGCGTTTGAGGAAACCTAGAGATCATTTATAAAGTAAATCTTAAATCACCAAATGTATTGTATAGAACGAAACCCAACAAACGATCTGACTTTTCACTTCATGTGGACTAGTAGTCTGTCGCAAAAGTTTTGATAGGTTCGTAGTTGCGCTGTCTTCGCCATAAAAAACAAATACGACTCAGACCAACCCCGCAAAATTAATGCGATAAACCACTAGTGGTTTATCGCATTAATTTTGATGGGTGATTAAAAAACCGCGATAGCGAAGCGTGCGCGCTAGCGCATAGACGCAAAGAGCACGAAGGAAGAGGAAAAAAAGATGAGTTTGAATGTTGTTTTACCTATCAAAACTTTTGCGATAGACCACTAGTCCACAAAAAATCTAAATTTCAAACCCAAAATTCAAAGTCTCTCTCCTTATAGGAGAGAGATTTAGAGAGAGGTTTTCCAGATCGCGTTAAACGTAAGAACAAATGACCGATTGTGTTGGGTTTCGCTGCCGCTCAACCCAACCTACAATTCATCTTAACTTACCTTAGCGATCGCCCTTCAGCACGACAAAGATGGTGTACTTAATACCACCAGTACCAAAGCTGCCAAGATATGCGCTCATTTACTTAAAGATAGAATATCTGAAACGTCAACAAATCCTCCATAACGGCGCACTACTTTAGAAACTTCCTGATACATATTTCCGACCTGACCAACTTTCTGAGTGAATAAATCATGACACCCAACAATAACAAGCAATTCTTGGGCGCGGGAAAATGCAACATTAACTCTTTCTGGTTCCTTAGCAAATCCAATATCTTTTCTGCTATTGTTACAGACAGTGCTTACAATTATGACAGGTCGCTCCATTCCTTGGAAGATATCTACAGTGCCAGTACGAATATTTAAAGATGGAAATTTACCTGTTTCAATTCTATCTTTGAGCAATCTGAATTGAGCGCCATAGAAAGTAATAATTCCCACTTCTTTTGGAGGCTGACCAGCAGCGACCTTGGAAGACCATGCGTTTTCCATTTGTTCGCAAAGCTTTTCAATAATATCAACTTCTTTTGGGTTAACCCGAGAAGTTCCCTCTCTTTGTTCTGCAAAACCCTGTTCAACGGGTGTTTTTATCCACACAATATGGTGGTTATCTTGAATCACCCGACCTGCTAGATGATGGGCGCGTTTTATATCAGGTTCTAAAATACCGCAAGTTAATCGATGCTGATAAAACTGATTGATGGCTCCCATAATTTGCGGATGCATGCGATACTGAATCGCGAGCATTCTCTTGATGGTTGGATGGGCAGATTCAAATTGAGTTTTGAACAGAGATTCTTTAATAAAGCTGAGTTCATCCTTAGTCATGTTCAGTTCCTCAGCAATATCTTCTATTGTCTCTTCCTGTAGCAAAGGCGGTAGCTGGCGGTGGTCACCTACCAAGACTATTTTTTTCCCTTTTAAAGCAGGAATTAACAATTCTGGGGGAGTGCATTTACTCACTTCATCAACAATCACAACATCGAAGCTGGGAAATTCTTTAGAAAAATCTCCTCTGGCTGCTTGTACGCAAGTGATACCAATAACATTAGCGTTATCTATATAAATCTGCTTCAATTCGTTTCGGTCTTGTGGGGAAGGATTGCGAAGTTTGCCAATCCAATCTTGCACATAATTTTGATAGCGATTGAGGTAAGTTTTTTCTTGTTCCAACTCTCTTTGCCATGAGTCGAATTGTGCTTTCAATTGCTGTAAGAATTTTAAGGTAAACAAACCTGTTGCTGGAATCTCAGGTTTAAATTTTTTGGGTAAGGTTTGCCATACTTGCTCCCACCACTTACGTTGGTTTATTAAATCTTCTGGTATTTGCAGTTGGGCTTGTCTCTCTAGTTCACTAAGTTTTATTTGAGATTGCTCTAGCTGGAGTCTTGCTTCTTCATTGTCTGCTTCTAACTTAGCAACTTGCTCATCCAAAGAGGTTTTGATAAGCCTTAGGATAGCAAAAGGATCTAAGGAAGAAATCAGAGTTTCGAGTTCTTTGGTAGAAGCCTCCCAAATTTCTACGTGTGTTAAAAATTGTTTTGAACTTTGCCAAATAGATGATTGGTTGGCAAGATAATGTTGGGTGAGCGTTTGTAGTTCTTCAGGTATATTTTGCTGTTGGTTTAGTTTTTGCAAAAGCTCGATCGCTTGGTTGAGTTTTAAATGACACTCTTGTTGAGTGATTTCTAGCTGATGTTGTGTGGCGGATATTTGCTGTTGTTGGGCTGCGATCGCTGTCTGACTTTCTTTTAACTGTTGTTGCCAATATAAAAGCTGTTGCTCTGTTTCTGGCTTGACTGATAAAACACATCTACGAGCATTTGCCAAGATATTTTCCAGAAGTTCTCTTGCAATAGAGTTAAGTGTAGATTCGATATTCTTCGGTTCCCATGATGCCCCATAAATCTGTTCCATTTGAGTAATAAACGGCTGTGTATGGTCAATTAAAACACCCCGTTGGTTTGGAGAAAGTTGGCTGTAGTTTCTATATTTTTGTACAAATTCCTGCCACTGTTGGTGATAATTTGTTGACAAAACCATTGGAGTTTGATTGAGGCTTTGGAACAAAAATTCACTAAATCGGTACTGTTTGCCACGGCGATCGGTAAAACCACCTTCTATCTCATAAGACAATGCATTTTTCAATTGCACCCAATTTGGGAGATGGTCTATTTTGTTAATTTTGTAATGTACGGGAACAAGTGGTAAGCTTAAAGTTCGAGCAATGATCCACAATCCTGCTGGTAATTGAAACATCTCATCAGTCAAGAGCGTACCTGTCCGCCGACAATTATCCACCAGTCGATACAACCGGGCATGGGCAGTGGATTTCCATTCTTTAACTGCATTAATAACAAACTCAAGCTCGCTTTTGCGACTTTCCAAACTCTTAATTCTTGTCTCTATTGTTCGTTGGTTTGTCAAGCTTTGCTGATAGTCTTTTTGTAACCGATCGAGAGAATTGGAATGTTGCTGAAAAAGCTGTACGAACTCACCCAATTCCGACATGACTTGTGCTGCATCCCGAGCATCACTAGAAATTTTTCTAAACTCATAGACGACTTTTCCCACAGTTTCTTGCAACCAAACTGCTAATCCAAAAGCACCGCGATTTGGACGAACAAAACCCAGTTCAGCAGCTTTGGTAAGGGCTGTACGTACATTGGCAATAAAGTTTTCTACGTTTTGATTTCCACTGGTGTAGGGCTTCAGAAGTGGCAGAAAATTTATGACTTCTGGGCTATCCCAATTTATATCTGGTGCATTTTTAAGCAAATTTTCCAAACCGACTTTTAGAGGTTGAACTTCACTTTTGGTAGTTAAAGTTTGCCGATAAATTATTTCGTAGTTTTTACAGTTTTCCTCTAAAGCTCCTTTTTCTGCTTGTAATTCCTTTTGTGTCTCCTGAAATTCTTTCTCTGCTTGCAGGTATGTCGCAAATGTCTGAGATGGGTTTAAAAGTTTTTGAAAAAGTTTTACATTTTCTTGCCGTTTTGAGAGATTTTTCTCACAGTCGTCCGCCGTATTTTGCAGCCAAGTTCCAATCACGTTATCTTCCAAAAATGGCTGTCCTTCTTCCTGCACTTTTTCGGCTTTTCCCTTCCGCAAAGCACGAATCACGGGGCTGTGAACTAATCGACTCAAAGCATTATCTACAGCTAAATTGGCTTGCGAGGTGATGAGGGTTTTTCCACCCCGCAAGGCTACTTGATAGCAAATTTCGGCAATGACTGTTGTTTTACCAGTACCGGGGGGTCCTTGAATCAAAACCATATCGGGGGAAGAAAGTACGGCTTCGACAGCAGCTATCTGATCGGGATTGGCATCCCGTTTTAATAAGTCTTGGGGTTGTAGTTGAACATATTTTGATGGGAGTTTGGCACGGGAAGCATCAAATAAGAATCGGCTTAAAGAGGGATTGTACGATCGCCCTTGTCGCAAGTTTTCTAATGCTTTTTTCTTTTGATTGATTTGGTGAATATCACCAGCAGCTTCAAAATACAAAAATCCTTTAGGAGGGAGTTTGTAGCCTCCCCGCGCCATTCGCTCGAAGATGTCAGAATCCAATCTTATACGAATTTTATTGTCTTCAGGGTTGATTTCTGTAATAGTGCCCAATTTTTCCCCGTCTCTTTTACTGCTATATTGGGGAGAAGACTCAAACAACATAACATCTTCATTTCGTGCTTTTCTTGCACGCTGCCAAAAGTCATCTTCGTTCAGCTTATTGATAGACACACCATCAAGGGTTGCTGAATTTGCATCAATTTCAAAGCTAACTCGTCTGGTATCTGCTCCATAGTTATGGCTGTTAAAAGATACGCAAAATTGCCGTAATTTTGCTATCCTTTCTTCTATATCTAAATATGTGTTCCAAACTTGTAGCTGTTGTTGTGTCGGTATTACCCTTTCCCCAACAAAGCCATTTGAGTTGTCACCTTTTCTTACATAAATAGTGTCTAAATTTGTTGGCTGATTTGCTTTAATAACAGCGGAAATCTGCACAACCCGTTTGCCCTCTTCTGCTTCAAAGGACAGGGAAGCTGATAAAATTGTCCCCGCAGGAATATCTTGTGCGTTGAGTCTTAGGCGTAAGTTTTGTACTCCAGGACAGAGGTGAAAATCTTGCACTTGCAGCCAGCTAACATCAGATACAACTTGACAAAATGCACCTATTTCTACTCTCCAAAAACGTTCTACCTGGCGATCGCTTTCTATCTCTCCAAAATCCAAAACGGCGGGAATATCCCAAGTCGCACTTTCCCATGTTACATTTGGTGCAATTCCCGTTAACTTCACATACTGACAAATTGGGGCATTTTCTTTTGAGGCAGAAAGAACTATTTCTCCCCTGTCACCGCCAACAGTTCGAGCGAGAGCCAAATTTACCAGTCGCACCCCAGGAACTGTGACAACCAATGCTGGCTCATCCACTGCAAAAATGATTGTCTGCGGACCCATACCGCGAATGGTAATTGACCGCTCAATGGTAAATGGTCCTTTGTATTCCCCAGCCCTCAAGCTGATTTCCGCACCATCACGGACAATTTGTAGTAATTCAAAAAAGTTTTCAGGTTCAGCTTGAAATGATGGCATCGTGACCTCAGGAAGTTGGAAGTTAAGCGAGTCGGCTTAAATAATTGTGACTAGTTCGTAGTTGCGCTTTAGCGCTTTAGCGTTACTAACGGATATAAAAATTTACATATCGTTACATTTTTTTGTTTTCTCTTGCCAACTTACATATATCATCCGAGTATTTTTCCTGTTGTCGAAGCTATAGATATAGCAGATTCTTGAACGGCAAACAATCTTTGGAACACAACTTATACTTCTAATTCCTAGCCAGAATCCCCCAACTTCTAGTTGGGGGTGTGGCTCAAGTCATTGAGTTTCACCAGAAGCGAGCGAGCACTAAAAAACCCCTTAGCAGGGGTTAAAGGTTTCATTTAGCTGTATGCGGTAGATTCTCAAGTCTGTCCGCTTTCCTGCTAATCCTGAATGTTAATTTCTTTTAAACATAAAATATAGAGAATAATTTCCAAGTAGACCCGTCCTAAAATTCGCAAGTCAGTCTGAGCAAGGCTTTGAAACCAACTCTTGCAGATTTTCTGGAAACGTAAGAATGAGGGCTTAATACAGTTGCTGATAGTTTAGAGCAGAAAAAACACATTTTTTTCTCACAATGGTAGACTGCTAATTTTACTTTCTACCATTTTTTGTGTCTAAATTATATTTTGGACGAGTCTAGTGTAATATTTTTCAGCGCAACGCTTTGCTCCTCACGCCTAAATGAAATTATTTCCTCCAAAACTAAAACCTAACGAAGATTTAAAACATCCTCTTAAAGACTTTGTCGATAAGACATCAAAGCAGGATTCAGCAATTGACAACTACTATAGATACTTTGCGGAAAGTACCAAGTCGTATTTGTATACAAAACTAGAGGTTGCATCGGAACACACTTATGTTTAAACGTTTCTTTTTAAATAATCTTTGTTTGGAAACACTAGCCCCTGGAATTGCAGTAGCATTACTGAGCCTTTCATCACCCTTGCTTATTAGCAATGCCGGTTGGGCACAAACTAATACAGTTAACGTTAACATTGCCCAGCGAAAGCAAGAGGATATTCAAAAGGATTTAAGCTCTATTGATGAGTTGATAAAACGTGGTGCGCTCGACAATGTTGAAGAACTTACCAAGTATCTGACACCGCAAAAGAACAAAGAAGTACGTATCCACGCTATGAATGGACTGAGGGGTGTTGGTACAGGCGCTGAGGCTGCGTTACCGACTCTCAAAGCCATACTTCAAGAACGAAATGCAGATAGGGAAGTACGGCTCATATCAATTGCGACAATTAGAAGCATCAATGCCAAGAGCGCAATTCAAGAACTTATCAGTGTAATTGATGACCCTGATTCTAAGGTTAGTTCCGCTGCGATCGAAGCACTGGGATCTGTAAACAAAGATGCTAGAGATGCGGTTCCTAAGTTAATTGCAATACTGCAAGATAGAAATCTCCAAGATTTAAGTCAACGTGTTAGCGCTGCTCAAGCTTTGGGAGTCATTGCAGGACCAATTGCGCGGAAAGAACCAAAGGTTATCTCTGTCCTTATACAAGCACTTGACGATCCAGCTTGGTTAGTACGTAACAGTGCCACTGTGGCGCTAAAAGAACTTAAGGAAAGGGCGAATGCGGATATCTCATCTGCTGTACCCAAACTCCAAAAAGAGCTTGAAGACAAGAATTATACCTTACGTCTGAACGCTATTAGCACTTTAGGAAGTATTAGATCTCAAGCAAAAGAAACAGTGTCTGACTTGATTAAGTCTTTAGAGGATGAGAATTTAGAAATCAAAGTAGTTGCTGCAAGATCTCTTGTCAATATATCTGAAGAAGTCGAGCAGGAAAATGCGAAAGAAAAGGGTGAAAAGAAGATTGACCCAGAAACAGAAAAAACTTTGCATGCCTTGGTAAAGGCTATTGAAAATACCGTGAAGCAAGGAAAAGTATCATGGTTTCCTGAAGAAGCAATCCAGCACATGGTGAGACTTGGTACAAGCATTGGCTCTCAAGCAGATGAAGTCAACCTAAAGGATTTGGAAAAAGTCATTTCAAAATTTGAAAAGGTTTTAAAAATCACAGAAAATATCCAAGATCGGGAGCTTAAATCTGCTAGAGATAGTATTAAGCAACAGATTGATTTCCTCAAAGGCAAAAAAACAGAACGCCAGTTTATTAATGGAATTATCAAAAATCCTTCAATTTGGATAATTTTAGTTTATTTAGTTTCCCTTTTTGGGATGTTTTGGCTACGTCCATTATGGCTACTGAAATTGGAAAACACCTTAAAAACCCTGTCTTTCAAAATCCCTTATTTAGATAAGGAAGTATCTCTGGCTGCGTTGCTTTTAATGCTGGTAAAACAGCCTAGAGTACTGGATGCTTGGGTAGAGGAGTATATCAAATCTGTTCGAGAGGAGTTCCAGAAAAAGGATACAGTTAGTAATAGAAATGTCTATATCCCCGTTCCTGTAAAAATCAACGATAAAACAATAGCCCAAATGAGTGGCAAAGATTTATACTCTGTTTTTAGAAAGCAGCGAGATTGTGTACTTATTCAGGGCGAAGGCGGAGTTGGTAAGACAAGTCTTGCTTGTCAAATTGCTAGTTGGGCAATGTCAAACTCGGAAGAAGAACGCTTGTGCAAACACCCTATGATACCAGTGCTGATTGAAGAAGATTTGGACTTGCAAATTATGCAGGGTATACAAGCAGTCAATGTACAAGTATCGGATATACAAGCTATGCAAAAGATAGGCAAACAAGCTTTGTTAAATGCTATCCGAGGACAATTGCAGGACTTGACCAACGAGCAAGAACCGATTTCTGAAGAATTACTAGAACGCCTCCTCAGACAACGACGGCTCTTGGTGATTGTAGACCACTTCTCAGAAATGAGTGAAGCTACTCGTAAGGCAATTCGCCCTGAGTCTCCAGATTTTCCCGTAAATGCATTAATTATTACCTCACGCTTTAATGAAACTTTAGGTCATGTAACCAAAACCACTATCAAGCCTCTACGTATAGAAGGCAATCGTTTATCGTCGTTTATGGAAGCCTATCTAACTCAGCAAGGTAAGCGCGACCTATTTACCGATGCAGAATTTTTTGATGCTTGCCGACGTCTCTCGCAAATGGTAGGTAATCGTAATATCACTGCGTTACTGGCAAAACTTTATGCAGATCAGCTAGTTGCTACCAGGGTAGAGGAAGTCAAAGAGTCACCGCTACAGACACCCAGTAACATTCCCGATTTAATGCTCTGGTATCTCAACGAACTTAACCGTAGCGTCACTGGAGATGATAAGTTAGGCGATCGTACCGTTCAGCAAGATACCAAAATCCTTGCTTGGGTATGTCTTCAGAAAACTTTTCGACCGGGATCTATCAAGCGTGAGGTAGCCCTAGCCGCCATTGGTGGCGATGATGCTGAAAATCGTCTTAAGTATTTAGAAGAACGCTTGCACCTCATTCAAACGATTGGCGCAGCCCAAGACCAAATACGTTTTGCTCTTGACCCCTTAGCGGAATATTTGGCTGCATTGCACGTGATGGAGCGTTTTAGACAGAATGAGCAACTTTGGCAGCAGTTTAAACAAAAAGCTACTAGTTTTTCAGAAGGACCAGACTCTATCAAAGGTTTCCTTTTAGCATTGCGTGACTGCTTAGTTGCCCAGCGCTTGGAAACAAGTATGCGTGATTTTTTAGAAGAGAGTTTAGGTACGCAAACTGATTTATTTCCAGTAGCTATGACAGCTTAGGAACTTCTAAATAATATGACTTTTCTCATCTCGTGAATAGTCAGGTTCTGGTGGTGCGGCGTGGATTTGGCGGTTACCATCTCCGTACAAGAGCTTGCTACACCCCTTCCCAGTAACTGCAAATAGCCCCTGGTTCCCCTATGCTGTGAGGTGTGGGGGATTTTGGTTTGTTTCTACCCTCTCCCCCCCAATCATGGGAGGAGACGAAAGCAAACCAACCCTGTTAAATTTTCTTTACATTTGGGCTTACCATCAATAGCCGACGTATTACTAGATGGCGAAAAAATGGAGTAAACTTGAATCAATTGGAGTAAGAACGCTCGGATTATTTTTGACAAATATTCACTTGTGCTGAGAGCGGCATCAAGAGAAGCCTGCAGTGACCTTGTTCCATACTGTTGCAGTTAAAGAGACGAAAAATGTTTCTATTTGAGTTGAGAATTTAATACTGGTCAAGTTATAGCTCTTTTTTTAAGTGTTCATGCATAAAGATTTACCGTTTTTTGTAAGCGATTGAAATCGGGATGTATTCGGTGCAATCTTAACTGAATTTTTACTCTAATTAAATGATTAATTTCACACAAATATTTATCTTTAAGGCTTGAGATGCGGACTAATTGCTGCTAGAATAATAAGCAATTGTGGTCGGAGAAATAGCCAACTCAAGTCATGGCATTACAACGCAAGAAAGGTTATTCCATCGAATCGAAAACAGCAAGATTTACCTTGTTAAGAGATGGTTTGTCCCTAGATGAAACCAAAACAGCTTTCAACGATTTAGTAACTTTTTACTTTGCTGTTGTTGCCACACACCCAGAAGGAACAACCTCTTCTAACGACCATTACAGGGTATACGAAGGTTTGACGGTAGGAGAAAATGCCCAGTATCCTTTACCAATAGACGCTCCGTGCGTATTTCGCCGCGCTGCTATCAAGAAAGCCATTGGTGCTTACAAAGGATGGCGGACTCAATATGAAAAATGGTCTTCTAGACCAGCACGATCTAAAAAACACAAACCACCAGTGCAACCACGTTCGTTCAACTTCAATCCAGTGTTTTATGCCGGAATGTGGAAGGATGACACGGGCAGTTCCATCGTGCTCAAGATCCGTAGAAATAACGCTTGGGTTTGGGTGAAATTCCAGTACCTTGGTTACGATTTTGGTGGTGATTGGGTAAAGGCATCGCCAACGGTGACGCTTAAAGGTGGAAGAGCTTACCTCGACTTCACTGTCGAGAAATACGTACCAGCAACAGGAGGTTTGAAAACTCTCATCACTAGTCCAAACCTACGCATTTGCTCTGTAGATTTAGATTTAGATGGCAGTATCGCAACTTGCAGCATACTTGAATCCGACGATAACGGAGTGGTGAAAGAAATTAGCCGCATGACAGTTCCAGGTCATACCGCTCACGTCAGTCGTAGGAAGTGCGATTTAGGGAAAGTTGCCCGTGCGATGAAAAAGACTGTCCGCGTTGACAAAGGTTTTGCTTGTCACAGATTCTCTAAGATATCCAGACGAGAACGTCATGAGGGACTGCGAGTCTCAAACGAAATCATTTCCTTTGCCAACCGTCATGGATGCAAAGTCATTGTGTTTGAACACTTAGCCAGCCTCAAGCCTCAACGAGGTCGGTACTCACGCCGTTCCAACCAAAAACGTGCTTACTGGCTCAAAGGAAAGATTTTTGAGAATGTGCGTCGAATTGCTTACCAAAAGTACGCTATTCTTACAGCAAGAGTCAATCCTAAAGATACTTCTCGGTTGTGCGCTGTCAATGGAGTAGAAGTCTGGAGAGGCAATCATTACTTACCCACTCTGTTAGAGTTTTGTCAACCTTACCAATATGGTGGCAAATGCTTTGCTACAGTTACAGGTCAACGTGGAAGTTCGGGATTAAACGCCGCACGTAATATTGGGCTAAAGTTCTTAGCCCGTAAGTTTGAACTGCCTAGACTTGAATTGAAAGTAGAGGGTAAGGGGTTCAATGTCGCAAAAGCCAAACTTGTAAAAGTTGGGTGCGCTCGGATTGCAAGCAAAGTCAATGGCTAACTGTACTCCAATCCGGTTGCGGGCAATGTGTAGTTGCCTCAAAGTCTCTCCTACCATCCTACGCCTACCCGGTTTGCTCTACGAGCATTGATTCTAGGTAAAGCGTTCACAGAGGAGAGGGGAAACAAAAAGTTATGGTTGGCTCTGGTTGACTACGCTTTTTGATTACACATCTTAAGATTACTTAGGTTATGAGAGCGACGGGGGTCAATTTTGGCAACGATTCAGTGCAAAAATGTCACGTTTTCCAATATCCAGGCAATTCTGTTTGACAAAAACGGGACACTGGAAGATTCAGATGATTATTTACGCGCCCTTGCACAGAAGGGAGCAAGAATGATAGATGCACAAGTTCCCGGTATTGGGGAACCATTGTTAATGGCATTTGGCGTGAATGGCGATCGCTTAGATCCTGCGGGTTTAATAGCAGTGGCGAGTCGTCGCGAAACAGAAATTGCTGCTGCTGCTTACATTGCAGAAACCGGGAGGGGGTGGTTTGACTCTTTGGTTATCGCCCGCCAAGCGTTGGATGAAGCAGAAAAATATGTTAGCAAAACTCCTTCACCTCTGTTCGTGGGTAGCTTGGAAGTGCTCAAGTCTTTATCCGAAGCAGGGCTGAAACTTGGTATTCTTTCAGCCGCAACCACCCAAGAAGTACGTGCTTTTGTCAAACACCACCAATTAAGTGATTACATTCAACTAGAAATGGGAGTTGATGAAGGTCCGAGCAAGCCAGATCCAGTTTTGTTTTTACAAGCATGCCAAGCTTTGGGCGTAGAACCTAGCGCTACACTCATGGTAGGAGATTCTGTAGGTGATATGCAAATGGCAAGAAATGCCAATGCAGCAGGTTGCATCGGTATCACTTGGATAGGAAAGACAGAAAATGTTAAGGGTGCTGATGTGGTTATCAATCAACTTGATGAAATTCAAGTTATTTTCTAAAGAAATTTTAATTGTCAGGTGACTAGTACAAGTGGGCGTAAATAAGGCAACCATTGTAAATCGCTCCAAAGCTGACAGTGTAAGCCTTTTAATTTCATCCTTTATCCTTCATACTTCTCCAGAGGAGACGCTACGCGAACAGCCTTTCTCTACTAATTCCTCAAGAATTTTTCAATGGCATTACAGGCAATATGCGTGCCATTTTCCAACCGAACTTGCCTGCCTATTTCAGAAGCTTTTACCGTGTAATTCGGCTCATTTAGTAACTTGTTTAACTCTGTAATAGCCCGTGTAGATGTATATTCGTTTCTGGAAATCATACGAGCGACTCCCAAACGAACCAGACGGGCAGCATTGTCTGGTTGATCGTGGTTCCAAGGAACGACAAGCATGGGGCGACCGGCGTGTAGTGCCTGTCCTGTGGTACCGATTCCTCCTTGATGGACTATTGCAGCCGCGTGGGGGAAGATTCGCGAGTAAGGTAGGTAATCAAAAGCCACTATTCCCTTTGGTAGTGAAGATGGTAGGGGATTTTTCCCAATAAGCAGAACTGCTCGATATCCCAGAGATTGAGCTGCTACTATGCTTTCAGCATAAAAATTGCCAGGATTGAGAACCGCAGAAGAACCCAAGGTAAATACAATGGGTGGCGTTCCCGATTCTAAAAACTGCTCTAGTTCGTGCAAATTGACAACATTTGGAGAGCGATCGTAAAAAGCAAAGCCAGTGATGAGTGTATTGCCAGCCCAATCCGGTTGAGCTTGTGCAAATGCGCTAGAAAATAGAGCCAGAGTTAATTTTTGAGAGTATTTTCCTTCAAATATAGGATTATTGACTCTTGGTAAGCCCAATTCTGCACGCAATTCTTGTAAAGGTTCTGCCCAATCGCGAGTCACAAATTTAGCCGCTTCTATGACAAAACCATTGACAAATGGACCGAGGGGACGTAATTCTGCTAAAAAGGGAAATGGTGCAAAGACGGGTGGGTCATAGGCAGAGAAAAAGGACATGGGCGAGAGGACATAGGAAACCCAAGGAACTCCAGTCTTTTGAGCAAGAATAGGAGCAGTATAAATTAACTCGCTTGTTACTAACAAATCGGCTGTTGGCACCACTGCTTTGAGTTCGTTATAGGTATCGCGTACCTGAGGCATGATGACTTCTCGAAATAGCACCTCAGTTCCGTTATGCACGTCCATCGCACGTTTTGCCAATTCGGAATTTGGATCGAGATGTGGAGGAATAGGATGAAAACACAGACCTTCAGATTCAACTAAGGTACGGTGGTATATACCCGTAGCGAAAATTACTTGATGCCCGCGTTTTTTCAGTTCCAATGCTAGTGCCATCAAGGGATGAATATCACCCAGCGACCCAAATGTTGCTAAAACGATGCGTTTGCTCATTATCAAGGCAAAAATACAGTTAACTTTTAGGTCAGAACCAGACCACGCCGTTCGTTGGCTGTGTTACACATTGAGAGTCCGAGC
Source organism: Scytonema sp. NUACC21 (assembly GCF_054684315.1). NCBI lineage: Bacteria > Bacillati > Cyanobacteriota > Cyanophyceae > Nostocales > Scytonemataceae > Scytonema > Scytonema sp. NUACC21. The sequence goes on from NZ_BAAFZH010000102.1 coordinate 49,276, forward strand.
GCTCATAACAAGACGAGAACGCTATTGTCTGCCCCTTTGGTCATCCTAACCCGGAATCGCGATCGCTGTACCGATCCTCTAGGCGATCGCATGTAAATAATTCAATAGGGAGCTTTTTTCCTTAGGAGTAAAAATGCAGAAAATTGCGGTTTTATTTTTAGCTATGGCTATGGTTATTGGATACAATAACCTCTTAATTGCAAAACCACCATTAGTAGGAGAATTTAAGTTTAACGAAATTAGTGGAAGTGGTTGTGGAATGACTTTATGGAACCCAAGTAGGTCAAACAAAAATCAATTTTTGTTCTTTAACGGTCTTAATAACACCTCTATGGAGATGAAGATTAACGGAAAAATTACTAAATTTAATCGTGTAAAAGCAAGCGGTCAGAAATTCTACGGTCAACAAACATTCCAATCCTTTCGCGAGCGAAATGGCAAAATTATAGTTGATGTGGCAGTCAAACTCGGTGCTAAAGGTGAAATTGAAACTGTTGCTATTAAACAAGGCACGCTCGTTGTTAAACAAAACGGTCAAGAGGTGAAACTTCCTGTTGTTGGAGATGCTGGATGTTAGTTAAAACAGTTCAAATGAGAACCGCTATAGCTAGGCATTTCCTGAAATTTCTCTTTATTGTTGTAGTTAACAGGCGCGATGCACTCTACTTTATTCGAGAACCTTTTACTCAATGTCTTGCAGGGTGAAAGGTAATACGGTTCAGTTAATTAAATGTAAAAAAAGCACATATGTAGAGACGCGCCATGGCGCGTCTCTACATCTGGAATCCCCAATACTCTATCCATTTCCCTTAAAGTATGCACTTCAACTAAAACAGTCATTCCCAGGTTTTGAGCAATGTGGAGAAAATCTTTGATAGCTTCATCATTCAAAATTGCCGCAATGAGAAGAATTGCATCCGCACCTTTAACTCGTGCTAAATAAATTTGGTAAGGGTCAATAATAAACTCTTTACAAAGTAAAGGTATGTTCACTTTATTTCTAAGGATTTGTAAATTTTCAAAACTCCCTTGAAAAAATTTTGCATCCGTTAAAACAGAAATACAACTAGCACCTCCTCTTTCGTAGGCTAAAGCAATGTCTAACGGGTCAAAATTTTCGCGAATGATTCCTTTACTAGGAGAGGCTTTTTTGACTTCTGCAATAATACTAGGTTTCTTCTGATTCTGACGTATGGCTGCTAAAAAATCTCGCACATCGGGAGCAAAACTTGCTTGTCTTATTAAATTTTTGAAAGACAATTGCTCGTACATTAAAGCAACTTCTTGCTGTTTGTGTAAAACAATCTCTTCGAGAATATGAAGTGGTTTTACAGGTTGTGAGGTTATTTTAGTCTCTTGTCGGTAATTCAACATCTTAATTCCTCTCTAAAGTCAAACTAACTAAATTGTTCTACATACAAATTGCACATTTACTCTTGAGAGTCTGGCATAGGGCATAGATTCTCTAACATCTACCCCATACCCAATCTCATTAAACTTCATCCTTCATCCTTCATCCTTCATCCTTCATACTTCATCCTTCATATTTCATCCTTGGCTTTACACCAAAATAGAAGCAGGTTTTTTTGCGGTCAAAGCACTAACTACATTTTTGATAATTTTCAATCCAACTTCCTCGCTCAAAGTCATAATCGATTCTGGATGGAATTGCACACCTGATATCGCTAGTGTTTTATGCTCGATACCCATAATGATGCCATCTTCTGACATGGCTGTAATTTCTAGTTCTGGAGGTAAACTCTCAATTAATGCATGCAAAGAGTGGTATCGACCCACTTCAAATGATTCTGGTAAATCTCTAAACGCTACAGAGTTTTTATCAATTACCGAAATCAGCGATACTTTACCATGTTGGGGATAATCAAGAACCCCTAATTTTCCACCATGTGCCTCCACAATTGCCTGCATTCCCAAACACACACCAAAGATGGGTATTTGCCGTTTTTTACAAGCTTGAATTGTCTCGGTAATTTTAAATTCGCTGGGGCTTCCGGGACCAGGAGACAAGATAACCAAGTCGGGTTGTTCTGTATCAAATAATTTCTCAGAAAAACCATGTCTCAGGGTTGTAACGGTTGCACCTGTTTGACGAATATAGTTTGCCAAAGTGTGAACAAAGGAGTCTTCGTAGTCAATTAATAAAACTCGCTTACCTGATGCTGGATTGGCTTCTTGTTTATCGAGCGCCGATATTTTTGCCACCTCTTTACTTTTTTTATTTGTCTGGTGGAGTGTTTGGAAAAGTGCAGCAGCTTTAGTAATGGTTTCTTGGGCTTCTGCTTCGGGTATGGAATCATAAAGCACCGTTGCACCGACTCGCACTGTGGCAATTGAGTCTTTTAGCTGAATTGTGCGGAGAATTAAACCGGTATTCAAGTTACCGTTAAAATTTATGCACCCAATTGCACCACCATACCAACGTCTGGGACTGCGTTCGTGTTGTTCGAGAAACTGCATTGCCGACTTCTTGGGTGCCCCCGTCACCGTCACTGCCCAAAGATGGGTAAGAAAAGCATCTATAGCATCGAATTCCGGGCGCATCAATCCTTCTACATGATCCACTGTATGGATGAGATGGCTGTATAGTTCGATTTGACGGCGACCAATCACTCTCACTGTTCCTGGTTCGCAGATACGGGATTTGTCATTGCGATCGACATCGGTACACATGGTTAGTTCCGATTCATCTTTGCGCGAGTTCAACAATTTCTGAATTTGCGCTGCGTCATCGATCGCCGTTTGTCCGCGAGTAATAGTACCGCTAATTGGGCAAGTTTCTACACGTCTACCATCAACTCGCACAAACATTTCTGGAGATGCTCCAATCAAATATTCTCCACCTAAATTAAAAATGAATCCATAGGGACTGGGATTAATTTCTCGGAGAGTGCGGAAGAGTTGGATTGGTGAAGTTTCGCAGGTTTGGAAAAAGCTTTGACTGGGAACAACTTCAAATAAATCCCCACGACGGAAGTAGTCGAGGGCAGTATTTACCTGTTGTTCGTATTCTCCTGGCGCATGGTCGGAGAATTGAGTTGCTGTTAAACGCTTACCTCTATAGTTAATAATTTCACCAGTGCGTGGTAAATCTCTGGTACTACCATTGTTAGTGATGAAATCATACTGCAAGCGAAATGCTCTTTGCAAATGGTAATCCACAATGATTAATTCATCGGGTAAATATAATACCAAATCCCTTTGGTCTGATGCCCGTTCCAAAAACTTTGGCATTTGCTCGAACTGAAACACCAAATCGTAACCCAATGCTCCATATAGCCCTAAATGTTCGTCCTCTGGGCTCTCAAAAATCGAAAGTATTTTGCGAATTACACTAAATACTGATGGTTGTCTGCTGCGTTCTTCTTCGGAAAATAATTTTTTGCTCGGCTTAATCAAACCAGTTATGCAATTATCTACTTGACTTACATCTATAAAATTTGAGTGGATAGTTGAGTCATTAACCAAAATTTCTGCCACATAATTGAGTAATACCTTTCCTCGGTCGTTGTGCGCTGTAATAGTAAAAGAGTTATCGCGGGTAGCTATCTCTAATGGTGGATTCACAAAACCGATTGCCCATCTTTTATAACGTCCTGGGTATTCATAGCTACTTGCCAGTAAAGCCCCACGTTGGGAATCTAAACGAACTAAAACCTCTTCTGTCGCCGTATCAATATTCATAGGAAACTGCGATCGCGATATGAATATTCCACCTTTAGTAGTGTAGTTACGTGTATCAAAACTCATTTTTCTTACCTCTAAAATCCGATGAGTAGAGAATTAGCAATACTGTGGAAAACTGATGGAAAGTTATATCAATTTCAACAAAGCAAGGGACAAATGTTTTGGTATAAAAACTTTCCATCAAAACGAATTAACCATCTACAAACTCGCAGTAGCCATTTGAGCATTTCCCCGTCCGTTTGTAGCAGTTGAGAGTAAGGACGAACGACCATTTGCTCCTGCTTTACCGCGACCAAAGTATTGAGCCAGAGAATCAATTTCCTGCATCAATTCCACAAAATCTGCGGGAGTGAGAGACTGGGGACCATCAGACAAAGCTGCTTTTGGATTGGGGTGAACTTCTATCATCAAAGAATCAGCACCAACTGCTACCGATGCTTTCGCCATTGCCGATACATATTGGGAGTAACCAGTTCCATGACTGGGGTCAATCATAATTGGCAAATGTGTCAGGGTTCTTAAAACTGGCACCACAGATAAATCGAGAGTATTTCTCGTATATTGGCGATCGAAATTGCGAATACCCCGTTCGCACAAAATCACATTAGGATTACCAGCCGCAAGAATATATTCAGCAGCCATCAACCATTCCTCAATCGTTGCAGACATCCCCCGCTTCAGCAGAATGGGCATACCTGTAGCACCAGCTTTCTTTAACAATGAGAAATTCTGCATATTGCGAGCACCAATTTGCAGCACATCCGCAAATTCGGCAACGACTTCTAGATCGCTCGTATCCATAACCTCGGTAATAATCCCTAAACCTGTAGCTTCGCGAGCTTTTGCTAGCAGGGATAGGGCGCTTTCTCCATGTCCTTGGAAAGCATAAGGCGAGGTACGGGGTTTGTAGGCTCCTCCTCGGAGAAACTGGGCACCAGTAGCTTTTACAACCTGGGCAGTCTCAACAATCATTTCTTCGTTTTCCACCGAACACGGACCTGCAACCACAACAAGGGGATGGTTTTGTCCAAAAGTCACAATCCCGTTAGGAGTCGGAACAGCAACGGACGAAGGTTCTCCGTGACGATATTCTAGAGAAGCCCGTTTGAAAGGCTGTTTGACTCGAATCACCTGTTCGATGCAGGGGCTGATTTGTTGGATAGTTTCAAGATGAATTGAATTAGTTTCTCCCACCAAGCCGATAACAACCTTGTATTTTCCCTGTAATTTTTCAATATTGACAGGATAGCGGCTGAGTTCATTGATGATGCGATCGACTTCCAGTGGGGGGGTTTGGGGTTTGATGACAATTATCATTGGGATCTACCTGTTTTAGCTTTGGTTTGTATTGCAGTTTCTCAAGGCAAGTCATTTTTACTTGGCTTTTGTCTTCTAAGTTTTTATAGCGACGAAGTTTTAGAAGTTATGCATTAGTCCCTGGGAGTGCCATTCGATTACCTCAAAACGTAGCCTATAACAACGAAAACGTAGGGTGGGCACCGCTCACCAAAAGTAGACGTAGGGTGGGCACTGCCCACCGACTATAACGACGTAGGCACTGCCCACCATTACCTATAACGACAAAGATTTCAAGGTTATGCGCTAGAAGGGTATAGTTACCTCTGACAGGACTACCTGCGATCGAAGTCATTGTTTCTTCTCTCCTTGAATTCATAGAAAAATCAAATTATAATTTTAACTGGCAATTAAAGTTGTCACTCACATATTTACAATAAGAAATTACTCTTAATGCGTCGGTCTGAAAAAGTCTGAAAAGATAAGATCTTAAGTTACAAAAGATGAGCCCTCCGTCCATTCAACAGATGGTTAACCCAAGCATCCATAGAAGATACTTAAATTAACCACCCAGTACTCTACTTCAGCGTGGATTGCTCCTTACTGACGAGTTTGTCATCTTGGAAATTGGCAACAATCCGAGAACCATCTGCATTCTCCCAAACAAACGTTGCTGTTGTTGCAGAACGCTTGATTTCAGTGCCGCGATTTAAAATCGCCTCCACTGCTGCCAAAGACATCCCCAGTTTTAACCGCTCGTAATCTGCACGGCTGACGTGACTGAACTGTTGAATTTCAGTTTGGTCAGGTAATGTTCTCTGGTTCAGACCGCTTGTAGTTTTATAGTAGCCGTGAGCTAAACCGGAACCAAACACTGTGCCGATTGTAAAGACTAGGGCAAGCAGGCGAATGGAAGGATTTGCAGGATTCGGTTTGTTGTTAGTCATCGGATTTAAGATGGAAATATACTTGTAAACTAAAAAGCGCCTGGAGGACATCCAAGAAGAAATCCACCAGGTCTTTTCTTTGAAGTTGAATTCAGTTGAAAAGCAACTAAAAGCCCCAAAACGCAACAGCCTTTGACAGTTGCGACTTGGGGCAAATTCATTTCGTACACTCAGCACTTGCGGCATAACACCTATTGCTATCTCTCAGTGACGCAGATGCATGAACCGTACAGCTATATTACTGTTGAGCTGTTAACGTGTTCGAGCATCTCAAAAATACTATCACGGCATAACAACAATAGTTGCAATCCGAGATAGTATAAGGCACACTCATTAATACGAGTTGCCTTCGCGTTACTAAGGACGCCTCCTATGATGCCGAACACGCTAACGCTCCCTAAACTTTTAATCGGGCTGCCTTTAATCGGGATGCGTAAGGCATGTTGGTGGGCTGAGGGGTGTCTCCAGGGGGATTGTTTTAATCGGTGGCAGCCCTATTTTGTTGACGGGTCTGTTTGGACTTGACTCTTAACTACTCGTGTCAATCTAATCCCTGAAAGTCCCAATCGTATGATAGCAAACAAAATGTTATTTACGCAGACGAAGAGCGAAACCCATTCGCACAGACAAACTCATTCGCAACTTCTTATATCGTAAGCTTTTCCGATATCTCGTACTGGTGCCACGGCAAGGGATGGTCTTTGCGTACCCTCCTCATGCCCGTGATGCCGCTATGGAGAAGTGGCTGCGTGAAGAAGTCGTCAAAAGTTATTATCTCATAGCGTGCTTTTCCTAATTTTTTAGCACGGTACATTGCAATGTCAGCGTCACGGATGAGTTCTTCTGGCTCCTTATAAGTGCTTGAGCCTAAAGCGATACCAATACTGACAGTAGTAATTACTTCGTTTCCTGCAAGATTGAAAGCTCCTGTCAAAGCTGCATTTATTCTGTTAGCTATATTTATGACATCATTTAAATCTTGGATATTATCAAGTAGGATGGTAAACTCATCTCCGCCTAAGCGGGCTACTGTATCTCCGGCACGCAAACACCTTTCTAACCTATGTGCTAGTGCCATGAGTAATTGATCCCCTATCATGTGGCCAAGACTATCGTTGATTACTTTAAAGCGATCCACATCTAAGAACAGCACGGCGAATTTGTAGTCTGGATGAAGCTTTGTTAGCTCTAGCGATCGCTCTAACCTTTCGACAAATAAGGCACGGTTGGGCAGACCAGTGAGTGAATCGTGAAAAACATTATGAATTAAATAGCAAATCTAGGGATTTCTCAAAAAAAAGGCTTCTTCAGATAACGCCAATCGATTCACATCTGAGGTAACAGGATCTTCACGGGTCATAGTCTAAGTCATATTTTCAGGCAACGCATGGCTGTAAAATGCGTTGTAGCTAATTTTACCCCTGTTAGGATTTGAAAATACGGAATTTGGAATTGTAGTGTCAATTAAATTTACACGTTATTGCCTTATATTGTGTTTTTTGTATTTTAAAATACTAAATAAAAGTGGTTAAGATAACATAACTAAAAATAGTATCAATTTCATTGACAAGTTAATATTTAAATCGTTATCCTAACGTATAACATATATAGCGAAAGACCCCCTATTTGTGAATTTAGGTCACCTTAGGGGTCTTCCTGTATGCTTACTCCCTGTTACTGTTTGGCGACGGAAACCAGGGATTCACAACTTTTCGCGCAGTCCAAGGACTGCACACCTTTTTAGTATGTCAAACTCCAAATATAATCGCAACTCCCAGCAAAAAAATCATTCTGAGCAAGAAAATTCTGGGGTGTCTGTCAATTTGCGTCTTCCAGGTCGCACCATTGCCACAGCTTTAAGTGTTATTGTCGCCTTTGCTGGTGGTATGGGGTTTAGCGGTACTCAGAACCATAATGTCAATCAGAAGAACGAGGTTTGTACTGTAATTAACGAACATTAGAAATTTTACGAAGGGCGAACAACCGTTCGCCCCTACGTTCGGGTAATGCGTAATTCATTTCTACGTCTATACCTAATAACCGATAATATTAACTTGATTTTTGTACTGGCGTACAACAATTAGTCACAGGAAAAGAGACAACTTGTTGTAAATTAGCTTGTTCTAACAACTGAGTCCAAGCTGAGGAGATATCTTTTTCCTTCTTGTCACGCATATTGACAGCCAAAACAGTTAAAGCATCGAACCAAATACTATTTTGGGCGTAGGCAGTTGCTTGTGCAATGGGAGTTTTGGCATCTGCCAATTGATTTTTCAAAGTAGTAGATATAGGGTTTCTTTGGATACGACCTCTGACAGTTCCCGGTCTGTCTTCTACTGTTTTATAATCACAGTAAATAGAAAAAGACCAATTGTAGATTTTGCCTATTTGTAAAGGTGGTGTTTGTTGAGGTATGGTAAAACTCACTATACCTTGCGGGATATTAGTATTCTTTAATCTAGTTTTATAAACTTCTTTCCCTTGGTCATCTTCTAACACAAATTCAACAGCATCTTTTGGTGTCAAATTCCTGGGTACACTGAACCAAAATTGCGGTCTTTCGGCTACTGTTAAACCCCACAGAGAATCACCATTATTTGATTTAGTTAAGGGGACAAGTGCTGTTGGTACGCAGCCTCTTCCTGCTCCTCCTTGTGCTCTTCCTGTCGGTTCCCCACGGTCTGGTGGGGGTGGTGGTGACTGAAATTTGATTGCTACTGGGGTTGAATTTGGGTTTTCAGCGGTTATCTGTTTTCCATAAGTGCTCGCACAACCCATGCAGAGTCCCAGGATTACCGTAGTATGAAATATTTTCTTAAAAATTTTGCTTCTTAGTCCTGTGTGCTTCATGATTTTCTACGCTCCAAGTCATTTTGATTTTTTAACAGTGAAATGACAACCGTACCATTAGTCAACAATAAAGCGATCGCAGGGGAAGCTAAAGGTATCCAACCGCCATAATTAAGTAACATAAAACACACACCATAAAGGGTTGCTACTGATATCAATACCACTGTACCCATAATTTTTAAGCTGGAAAATCGCCATGCAATCAATCCCCCAATCATTGCCCAGCAAGTAATCCAAGCAAATTCTCCCCCACCAGACCAAACCCATAACAAAGGTCTTCCATCTAAAACGTAGCTAAGAATTTGACTGACCATATGAGCGTGAACCACCACCCCAGGAATTTTGTTGGAGGAACCCGCACCATAGGGTGTTGACCAATAATCCCCAGCGCTCTTGTCTACTATACCTATCAATACAATTCGGTTTTGGATAGCTTTGGGATTAACTTTGTCCCCAAGTAGATCCCGTAGCGTCACCCTTTGGGCTACCATCTGCGGGTTGGGCAGTGCTCGATAATTTAATAATACCTGAGAGCCTGCCGCATCTACGCTTTGATATCCACCCGTGCGATAACCTATAGATGGAAATATTTTTTTACCCAGTTTTAAATTGTCGTCTTGTGTGAATTCTGGCAAGATATTCTTGGTCTGGAGATATCGAAATGCAAGCTGGGTACTCAATGCGTAAGCTGCCGTACAGCGAGATGTGGTACTTGGTGTTATAAATAACAAGTGGCGACGGACAATACCATCGTAATCTTGGACAAAATCGCTAAATCCCAACTGGGACTCGGGGATTTCCGGTGATGGTAAAGTACCTGTAGGGTCATCTTTGATGTCAGGACGCTTGCAGATACCAATTAAACGCTGACTTTGCCGTAATTGCTTTGTTAATTCGGGTTTCTGACTAGGGTAATCGCGGTAGATATCTAAACCAATGGCTGTCGCTTGATATTTTTCTAATTTTTCCAATAATTTGCTGAGACTGGTATCGGATAAGGAACCAAAGCGTGGTTCTAAATCCTGGGATTGAATATCTTCGGAGGTTATAGTGACTATCAAAAGACGATCGTCCGGTTTTTCGGGGATTCGCGATCGCATTAACATATCAAACGCCGATAATTCGATGGGAGATAGCAACCCTAAAAATCTAATTCCTGCTACTAACAGGGTATTTACCAAGCTATAGAAAAGAATTAATCGCAATTGTTGACGATTTGGTAAGAATTGAATCGGATTTTTCTTTCCGTGCAATTCCTGCCAAGTCAGGGGGTTTTCGGCAGGATTTTGACAAATGACAGGTAGCCAAGTCGCGCAGGGAAATTCCGCTTCTAACCCTTGTAATTTTTCCCGTGCTTCCCGTACCGAAAGATAAAGAGATTTTCCCTTAGCAAAGGTAGTAAGAAAATGTTTGAGAAATTCCTGTGCGACTTTATCGGGAATCGGTTCCCGCATCACAATAACTTGGGGTAAATGTAAATCTGCTAAATCCCGTGCCAGTCCTAAACCATCGCAAGAATTAAAAATTGCCAATCTTAGACCATTGGATATGGCTTTTTTCAACCCATATCTTAATTGGTCAATTGTAAGGGTTTCCTCGGAATTTATCTGAATACATCCCTTTCCGAGACTCGAACTATGCCCTGCAAAAAATAAAATATCCCATTCGGACTTCCAAAGTTCCTCCGTTAGCTGTTGCGATCTGGGTTCGATAAGAAATGTAATCTCCGAATCGGGAAGCTGTTTTAATATTTGTTGGTCTTGATTAATATCAATCCCACTACTATTGCCTAAAATACTTAATATTTTAAATTTCTTTCTAACTCGATTTGTATTTTCTTTTAAAGAACGTGCATATTCCGGAGGACTCAAGGAAATTTCTGCTTGGGGATAATCAGATAAAAAATCCCACAAACACCAAGGTAATTTTAGAACCTTACGATTTGGCGTCACAATTATCAAACGAATTTCATCATTTGGCGTGAGATAAGTTCGCAGTTTACGTTCAATAGAGAAAAAAGAGCCTGAACTTAACCAGCGATTGAGTTGGGCTTGAAAATTTTGTGACACTTGTTGAAATTCGGCATAGGAAATATTCAGAGGTTCCCCGTCTTCCTCATCAATTTCAAATTCTGGATGTACTGTACTTCTTCGCCAAGCCAAATTATTATACAAAGATTCATATAATAACTGCCAACGTTGATAAATCTCATCTAGACTGGGAACTGCAGGTAAACTTCCCGCAAATTGCATTGGAGTGAGTTCTTGAGATTCCCAAAATTGCGCCGTCACAGTAGGGAAACCTTGCTGCAAATCTCCTTGTCCTAAATTTAAAACGATAAGCCTGTGCATTTTAGATTTCCCTTCAAACTCCTCGTCAATTAAATCAAAAAATCTTCTGTGACAACAAAATTATCTATTTCAATTTGAATCTTAAATTGAGTTCCAGGAGAAATTTTAAACCGTTTTAATTGCATAATATTATCCTGCATACGCGATTGACTTGACTGAATAACTTGTCCCGACGCAGATAGTAATTTGAGATGAGTTGCTGGTGGTAAAGCTTCTTCTTGGCTGCGACTGCGTAATTGAATCCGAATACTAATTCTACCGTCTGTTTCTGCATCCAATCCCATTAATAATAATGCTTCACAATTGGGTAAATTTAAGGATTTTCCCCTTTTGATAGTTGCATCATTTTCCTCTGTTGTTCTCCTAAAACTAAAGCTGAAAGCACTATTACCAAAGAAATTTTCTAAAGATTGCCAGCTATCTTCAAAGGTATTTTGCAACCATCGGCTGAGATTTACCGCTACCTGACTGGGTGCAAGATAACCTTGTAATTGTCCTTGACGTAATTGATGTAGTCTTTGTCGCCAAACATCATTACTTATCAATTCTCCCCATAAGGAAAAGGGTAATTCTAATCTGGGTTGAATAATATTTGGATTCGCTAATCTAGATAATACATTATCTGCTTGAGTTGTGGGTACAGGAGGTAGGCTAGTAAGAGAAACTTGGGTTTCCTCGTTGGGATTGAGTTGATTTACCACCCACAAAACATTTAAATCTTGAATGATTTCCAAGGCATCAAGGCTATATGTTCTGTCACTAGAGTTATAAGTAGCTGAATTTTTAATTTGTTTGTGCGTCGTATATCCCCACACTCGCATTGATAGCTCATCAGGGTTGATTTGAACTGCTAAATAATAATCTCCCGCCAATTTTGGAATATCCACCCATTCTTGAGGAATTTGATATTCACTATTATCCAAAGATTTTTCTGGTATCAAAATCAAACGTTTATTTCCCCAGCTTAAAGCCGTACCATTAACAACCGACCAAAAACTCGGGAGTAATATTTCATCTAACAAAAGACTTGCCTGTGGTTGATATTCTGCTTGCAGCCAAGGGAGAAAAGTTTGCAGGCAAATCTGGTTTAAATATTGATTCCACTGTCCTTTAGCAGTTGGTTGTGATTGGCTTTTTAGCCAAGATTCCTGTGCCAAATCGGAAGATATTTGGAATTGTAGTTGGGTAAGATTGTCGGCTAGGGAAGTCATTGGATTTTGAATTTTGAATTTTGAGTTGTGGATTTGTAGAGATGCTAGGGTATCGCGTCTTTACAGAATTTTGGGTTTTGAATTTTGGAAGTTATGAGTTTTAGATTTTTATCAAAACCCAATCGGTAGCACGCACGCAAAGCACCCATTAATCAGCCGCCGTGATAATGTGCTTGCAACCATTCCTCCAAGATTGTGCTGATATACTTAACCACGTCAGAGGTTACGGAATTATGCAGGGTTTCCTGACTCCAACGGGTTAGGGTTAATAATAATGATTCTCGTATTTTAGATAACTTGCGGGATACGGTGTATTGTTGGACTGCTAACTCTTTAGCGATTTGCTGTTGGGTTAAACCCTGTTGGTAATAGAGTTTTAGCAGTTGTTGAGCCGTAGAATCTAGCTTTGCGATCGCACCTTCTAAAACATCGTTAATTTGATTTTTTTGTTCGAGACGTGTAGCTTGCTCTTCGTGTTGAATCAATTCCGCGAGCATGGGTTCCCGAAATGAATCGACTAATTCATCCTGCAATTCCCCCTCCTCGTACCCTGGTTTGGGAGCGTTGAGGGACTTGACAGAGGGATACAAATATTTACGAACTTGATTTCCACATTCTGTTAGCCAACGTTCTATACTTTCCTGAGTACATTCCCGACCGGCGAAAGAAAGCTGGTGACGCCTTTGGTTATAAGCGGTTGCTATTTCTTCCCAGATTTTCGGTTCTGGTGGTGCGATTTGTCTCAACTGAGGGGACTTTCGCGGTAGATAAATACTTTCAAAACAAGTCCAAGCCAGCAAATAACTTTCAATAGTTGTAGCATCGAGTCCAGCATTTTGCAGGGATTCCGTCAGGAGTTTGCGACTGACTTTGAGTAATAAAGCCCAATTATTGCACAAATCAGTTTCCCGATTTCGCCGTAGATAATCTCGAATAATATTACCAAAAGCGATGGTCGCATAACCCTTAACGCTACCGCTGACATCGGGATTGCAAGATTTGAGAATTTTGGGAACAGATGCGATCGCAACTTGAAAAAAGTCTGGCATTTTACCGTTAGACTCTTGCAACCGTCGCATCATCTTTTGTAGGCTCCAGTAACAAGGTTCTTGCAGATAAGCAAACATATGTCCTAAAGCCAATTCCGCTTTTTCCGATTTTTGCACTTGTTTGTGCCAATAAACAGCCCAAAACTCCTCAGATGTTTGAGCTTCGGGAACCTGCTTGAAACAAGCTCTCATACTCCGATGTAGTTTAGCATCAGTTATCCAACTACTAAATTTATCGGCATCAAATTTTAAAAAAGTAGAAAAAAGTTCTATGATATTTTGACGTGGACGCATAAGCACTTAAAAATTAAAAGTTCAAAATAAAAAATTAAACCCACAACTCACATTACCAGGGATTTCCAATCAATGTAAAGCCAGCCCAATAATAAGGATGGGATAACTCCTGACTATCAAGTGCAGCAACTTGTGCAGGTAAAGAACCACTCCCACGAATTCCCGAATTCTTTTTTAAACTTACCTGCTGTGTGAGCATGGCAATTTGAGCTTGTCGTAGTGCTTCTGACTTAATTGGATTAGCTTTAAGTTGTTCGTAAAATTGAATCATTAAAGCCAAAGTTCCCCCGTCATCAACCGACCAAAGACTTGCCACAGCAGCTTTTGCTCCCGACTGTACAGCCAACCCAGCAAACCCCAACTCAGCTTGAGGATCGCCCAATGCAGTACGACAAGCACTCAATACCAATAACTCCACAGGAGGACTATCTAATTCCAGAGTTTTGAGTTCATCCAAGCGAACTTCGCTATCCCAAAACTGAATGTAAGATTGCTCAACAGAACCGGGGGAAAATTCAGCGTGGGTAGCTAAATGTACTATCCCGAAAGGATAAATAGAGCGTTCTTTCTTCAAGTTTTTTAGGGTAAATTCTTTGTTTAATAAAGACTTTCCCGCCCATTTATTACTTATAATATTTGACAACTCTAGGGGAACTGCAGGTAAGGGTTCCTTGTTTTGAAATTGCGAAGCTCCCATTGCTAAAACTCGGGCTTGGCTAATCTTGTTATTTTGAAAATCTAGTAGATTGAAAGCTGGAATAATGCCCAAACTATATTTCTCAACTAAAAACTTCTCCCCATCATGAATCGCCGCTAAAGGAACAGTTCGTAAACCACCTCCCAAACAAAATATAAGATTATTAATACCTTGTGCTTGTAGTTCAGATTCCAAAGGAGCAATTAGAAAGTCATATACTTTTTTACCCGAATTCAGATACTCACTGCGCTGAGAATTCGGATTAACAATATCAGTGCGGAATTGACTGACCAAGCTAATCAGAACCTCTCTTTTTGCTGCTGGAATACGCTTGTGAATTGGTGATTTATCCGGCAATACCAATATTAATTCGAGGTGATTGGGCGTAGGCACTGCATATATCAAAGCACTTTTTTTACCAACATTCTGACCTATATCACTTAGAATCTGCTTCATTTGTTGAACTTCGAGAACCTGATTGGAAGGCAGTTTTCCCTGGGTATATTCGTCATACTGCTGCTTCCATCCCCGCTCGATGTGTATAATTGCAGAGTTAATATCTTTACTGTCGAGTAACTTTTTGATAACTTCCGGTTGAAGACGCGACAAGGGAAGCGTATTCGATTTGGATGGTCGAGAAACAACGTTAAGGTGTTCTTGGGGAAGCTT
The DNA here is from genome assembly GCF_054684315.1 of Scytonema sp. NUACC21. Classification (NCBI taxonomy): domain Bacteria; kingdom Bacillati; phylum Cyanobacteriota; class Cyanophyceae; order Nostocales; family Scytonemataceae; genus Scytonema; species Scytonema sp. NUACC21. The sequence continues at coordinate 64,345 of NZ_BAAFZH010000102.1, forward strand.
GAGTTGGGTTAGCCCAATTGTGAATAAACTGAGCGTTGAAAAAGCCAATAAAGTTAGCTTAATTTTGTTCATATCTCTTCATGCACCAAGTTTACTTGTGATTCCTACACCCTCCCCAGCTGATTTTCCCGATGAATGCCTAAAACCACGAACCCACAATCAAATCATACATAAGAATCTCCTCTTGCTGACATAATTATTGCTGATAAACTATTACCAATAGCATCAACCTTTATTGGTTTAGGAATTTACTCAAGTCTTCCGCAGAGGAATCCATACATTGTCTATTGTAAAACTTTGCCGAAAATATACTAGTAGACCTTGGCGAAAATAAGGCTCACAGATGCACGCTCTTTGTAAAGCTTGCAGTATCAGCCTGTTAATTTCATCCAAATGCCTTTATACTGAGAGCCTTTTTTTGTCTTGATGTTCAAACTACCGCAATCCCTTTGCTTGCAAAAGCACATCTACCCAAGTCCGATCTGCTTCGTGTAAAAGTGGAATGGGGTCTTGGTGATAATCGATCGCCAAATCGTACCTCGCCTGGTTGTAAATTTGCAACACCAGGCTTTGCAAATCCACTGACAGTTCTGCATCGTTTGGCTTCAATGGAAGTGGGAATGTAGGAATGGCTTGCTGAAGATTAAATGCATAAAGTTGTGCCCTTGGACGTTGTTGGGCACGGCTGACTAAAATGCGGTAGTGTGAGTGAGGAACGTTACCTACCATCACCATTGGCGTTCCTTCCCGCAACAAATCTATTTCCACCAAATGGGTTGCGCTTTCTAAAACGGCATTGCGCTTTTTTTCATAAGTATCTCGTCCTTTACCGGGGCGCTTGTTTGTTGGGGATAAAATCTCAATCGCCGCAATCACTGTTCCTGTTGCAATATCCCGAATTTCTAGACAACCTTCTCGAATTTCCTGTGGAATCGGTAGCATCACAGTAATAGATGAATCAGATGCTGGGGTTGTCAAGGTGGTAGGAGATTGACGACTACCCGACTGAGATACCACTGACGCATTTGGAATTCCAATTAATACCGCATCCTCTGGCACAGTGGTATAAACCCGTTTCTCAATTGCCACCCGGTAGTCTTGGCTCAGGTTTGACTCAATTGCATTGGCGATCGCACTAATCAATCGATGATGTACTTCTGGCCATAATTCGGGATTTTCAAGATAAGGGTTCATTCCCGGAAATGGAGATGGCATAAAACAGCCTTAGAGTTCACAACTTTTTACACTTCTATCATATAAATTCTTTATTTACTTAAGAGTCAGGGGTTAGAGGTTAGAGGTTAGGGGTTAAGTGCCTCACTTATTCCCCCGATCTCTGGATTGGTCTTTTTACTAAGTTGTAATTCTTTACAAAAGTACACGACTCTCGTCATTATTACTTAGATAAATACACAGTCCCTAAATGCCGGTAATCAAGGGGAACCGAGGAATCAAAATAATTCGTAATTCGTAGTTGGACTTTCAATGACGAATTACGTTAGTGGTTGGGAGGAATAACTCTTGATTGGGCTGTGTCCACTCCGTACCATTGGTCGTAGCATTTGTTTCAACTAACTGACGAGATAACTACTAACCACTCACTAGATAAAAATTTTTTGCAGTCAATGCAAAAATCTCTGATAATAAAAATTTAAAAAAGCTGTTTCAATTATAAAGTAGCATTAAAAATTTGTTGTGCGGTCAGGTTTAGTTCTGGGAATGTAGGAGAAATAATGCGCTCTTCGCCCCTAAACTGATTAACTTGATATTCATCATTAACTAGTTTGTAAATTGACAAAGTAGGTTGTTTTGGGTCGCCTATATATTTGATGCCACCCAATCCCAAATAATCTACAATCCAATACTCTGATATTTTTATCTCTTCATATTCACCCAGTTTTTTATAGTAGTCATCACGCCAATTTGTGCTGACTATTTCCACCACTAAAGGGATAGAAATTCCTCGCTGAACAGTAGAGTACTTTGCCCAAAACTCCTCTGATTGTAGAGCAGGTTTATTGAGAATTAATATGTCTGGTGAATAAGTAGAATTGCTAGTTGCAGATTGTATGAGTGCGGTTTTGGGAATAAAGTAAGGAAGTTTTAGTCGTGTAAATTCTACAACTAACTGGGTATTTAAAAATCCCGTAACTTCTTCATGTTCCCCTAATGGCTGTGACATCTCTACTATTGCTCCATTATGTAGCTCGTAACGCTTTCCTGAATTTTCTGGAATCCACTCCAAAAATTCTTTAACTGTTATTGGCTTGAATAATGCTTGAGACATACTGCCCCTTGTTCACATCAATAAGTACATTTGTGGTAACGTTCAGCTATTATGCTATTACTTATTTTGTATCATCCGCGAATTATTTTTTCCCAGAGATGACACCAATTTCAAACATACAGCACATTTCAGGTAAATGAAATACATCGGCAGGGGCGTTGGCGGTGAACGGAGGCTCTCAACCCGCCCTAAAAACAATCCGTACAGCACCCTTGTTGTAACTACTGTAATCGAATTGTTGGGTTTCACTGCGTGAAACCCAACCTACAATTTTGTCATCCTGTGCAAAAACTGGAAAACCCGCCCCCCATCTCCTCATTTGCCTTAATGATTAAGTCTTTATGCGGACATGATATGATGCACTGCACCATTCAAGATGATGGTATGGGAATAGTTCGGGATATCTGCAATCAATTATTTGACCCTTATATTTATAGGGAGTCGGGCAAAAGCCACAGGTATCGGCTTAGGGTTGTACCTATGTCGCCAAATTATCACTGCTCACAAGGGGCACATAACGGTTGACACTCAACCAGGTGCAGGAGCAACGTTTTGGTTTACCATTCCTTTGGCTGACTGTTTCTCAACCTTTTAACAACCAGAACTTGCTGAAATTCTTACCAATGACAAATGACAAAGGACTAGTGACGACCTTCATTAGTTAACTTTATTTGTGTTAACCTATTTATTTTTGCCATAAACATATACAGTAATTTATGTTATATGTCCAGAGCATAAATTTAGATAAATATGTTTTACAAACCAATGTTTAACCCCCATTACCACGTTAGAGTAGTGGAACCCGATACCGTTTACCTACTTAGCGAGCAAGGGCAATGCACCCTTGGCGGTCGCCTATACGTTCTTTTAGCCCCCTTTTTAAATGGTCGCCATACTGTTAATGAAATAGCTCACCAGTTACGAGACGAAGCAACCCTCTTTGAGATTCACAATGTGTTGACCCGTTTGGAGAGCGAAGGATATCTTGCGGAAGCTCCGGATATCGTGCCACAAAAGGTAGCAGCATTCTGGAATGCCTTGGGAGTAGAACCTGGAAATGCCATTCGCAAACTGCAAGAGAGCAGGGTTTCCATAACTGCCTTTGGGGAAGTGGGAGTTGAGGCATTTATCCCCGTCTTGAAATCACTCGACCTTCAAGTTGGTGAGGGGGGAGACTTTACGGTTGTATTAACTGATGACTACCTGCAACTTGGTTTGGATGGGTTGAATAGGGAAGCAGAACAAACCCGAAAACCTTGGCTGCTTGCCAAACCTGTCGGTACAGTGATTTGTTTGGGACCGCTGTTTGTTCCCGGTCAAACTGGCTGTTGGGAGTGCCTTGCCAAACATCTGCGAAGCAAGCGTGAAGCTGAAACTACAGTAGAAAAAGGCGTAATACCATCCTTGCTCTCTTCTCGGGCAGTTCTTCCCACCAGCTTTCAGCTAGGGTTAAATTTGATAGCGATGGAAACAGCAAAATGGATTGTGTGGGGGGAGCATCAACACTTAAAAGGCAGGCTGATTGCAATAGATTTGACATCACTATCTATGCAATACCAAGTTCTAGATAAGCTTCCGCAATGCCCGGTGTGCGGTCCACAAATCAGGTCTTAAATCAATATTTTTTGTACTTGTTAATATATCTTGATGCAGCAATTAAAAGGCAGCGAAGGGCGTAGATTTTACCTCCGCTGCCCTTGGTAATGTTGCTTATACTTCCGCATCAAAATCCTTCTTTACCCAATGGTGCTTGGAAAGATTAGAAGCGCAAGCCAACTCCTGTTTGAATGCTGAGGGCATCTGCAGAACTATTTTCATAAGCATCAATGCCCCACTTAGCATCACCATATAAAACGAAGTTTTTTGCCACTTCTCTCTCAGCACCAATCGTTACGACAGGTGAATTTTGATTTCCCAATTGTGTGCTTTGACCTTCTTCAGTTACAAAGGAGTAACCGCCACCAACATAAACGTTCGTATTTTTAGCAACGGGTACATCGTAAGTTACCATTGGCATAGCTGCGGTTGCATCACCACCGAACAAAACAGCGCCGCGAACTGAAACAGGGGCATTGGGAACGGCAAATCGTCCTTGAATATTGCCACCTAATGTTGCTGCATCGTTGTCTTGTCCGCCGTTTGTCACACCAGCAGCAACACCAGCACCCAAGTAGTTAGCGGTTGTACCCCGTGTTGGAGCTGGTTGAGCAGAGGCAATTCCTGCGGAAAGAACAACAGAAGCAAAAACAAGTGCAGAGGTTGCTAATTTTGTGAGTTTCATAGGGTTCTCTTTCTAACGAGTTAAGTCGAATCAATGCTTTCTATTACTAGAGTCCCTTTTTTCACAAAAGATAACCTCGCACACTTAGGTTACCCAAACGGATGAAGTTTTTTCCACCCTGTTTGGTGAACATAAGGTCTGTTTTTTGAGATATAATAGTAGTTATAGATGTAAGGTTACGGGCTTCGCTTCAAAAAACGTTGTCGCAAACGAGAGACAAATACATTCACCTCTGGCATTTTTAGACTCGCGGCGATCGCAGCAAAAATTCCAATGCCAACTAAACCAGCAATAGCTAATTGCAATAATTGTATCGGCAAACCATCTTTACCTAGAAGCCTTTGAGAAAACTCAAGAGTCCCATAGCTTGCTAAGCCAGCCACCACACTACCAACGGTCATACCCAGAATGGGCAAACTCCACTTTAGCAAAGGTAATCCATGAATTTTACGATGCAGCAACCATAGCAACATTAATGTAGAGCTAAAATTTACTCCCACAGTGGTTAACACTAAACCAGGAGCACCTAATTTTAAAACATTAATAAAAAAGTAAGCTAAGACAACGTTGAGGAATATGTTAAAACTGCTAACCCGAAACGGTGTATCTCCATCACCCAAAGCATAAAAGACTCGAACCAAAACATCACGCGCCAAATAAACAAACATTCCAGCGCCATAAGCCACCAGCAAAGAAGATACCAGTTGAGATTCTGCTCGTTGGAAAGCTCCACGTTCGTAAATCACGCGCACAATTGGTACAGCCAAAGCGATCATCAAAGCACCGAGAGGCAGCATGGTAAAAGCGGAGAGGATCAACCCTTGGCGAATGCGTAATTTTAGGTCGTCCCAATCTTTGGGGTCTGCCAATCGGGAGAACACTGGTAATAGAGGAACCAAAATCATACTAGAAATAATTCCCAGTGGTGTTTGTACCAGAAGATTGGCATTCGCCAGTGCTGCTGCAGCCGATGGAATACCGGAAGCAAAAAACAAAATAACCCAGAGGTTGATTTGCAGCATTCCAGAGGAAATAGTGGCTGGTCCCATGATTTTCATGACCTCCCCCACCCCAGGCTGATTGATATTAAATCGCAAGCGAAAACCACCCATTCCAGCCTGTGCTTGCGCCACAAGCTGCACAACCCATTGCAATATCGCTCCGGCTAAGGTTCCTACAGCTAATACCATTCCGCCAAGCGCTGCGTATTCAGCCGTGGTAATTTTGTTACCCAATTGCAGCCACAAAATACCCAAACCGATAATAACGGTGATGCTGGAAAACAAAGGGCTGATGGAAGGCAGCCAAAATAAATTGGCAGCATTGAGGGTTCCAAAACCAATGCCAATCAACCCAGCGAGGATTGCCATTGGTGCCATAATTTGAAGTTGTTGAACTGCGATCGCTTTGACTGCTGCACCTTGTGGTAGTTTACTTAAACCAGGTGCTACCACATCGATTAAGTTTCCTGAAAAAAGAACCAAAAGAATTGTAAGAACGAGGAGTACACAACCCACAAGGGTTGTAATTGTCTCCACCAACGGAGCTGCTTCTTCTTGCTTGCGCTTAGCTAAAACGCTCACAATAGCACTATGGAATGGACCATTGATCCCACCCAGTAATATTAGCAAAAAACCAGGGATAACATAAGCAAATTGATAAGCATCAGCCACGACTCCCAGACCAAAAGCAGCAGCAATTGCTTGCTGCCGGACTAAACCCACAACTTTGCTAATTAAAGTACCTGCGGCAACAATGCCGGCGATTCCCGCTATTGAACGAGAAACCTTTTTGTCTTGTGTCACAAATAATACCTGACAACTATAGAAGAGCGAGTACCTGAAAACATTTAACCAAAGTTTACTCGTTTGTCAGGGTAATTTCGACAAAATCGTCGTTGATAGTAGTTAATGGTTATTAGTTAGTAGTTAGTAGTTAGTAGTTAGTTGTTATTGGTAGGGTGGGCACTGCCCACCATCCAACTACACTTTACCAGCAAACGCTGGACTGGAATTGAGCAATACCCATAACCAGGCGAGAGACAGAATGACCGTGATACCGAGTAGGCGAAGTAGAATTTTTTTCATGACTTTGTCAATGGTTATTTAGTTAGTAGTTAGTAGTTAGTAGTTAGTGGTTCGTAGAAAACGACTAAGCAGCAACAATCAACCACCAACCACTAACTATTCCCAATCTTTCCCAATACGGATAGTGATATCAGATTCCAACTCACCAGTTCCCGATACCTCAACCTGACCCTTGCCAAATAGCTCGTGTATTTGTTCTCCTGCTTGTCGGCTACCCTTCTGAACAATAATCTTAGATTCACTTCTAGTATCAGACCAATCTGGCACTGCGTAAACCTTAGCAAAACCTTTTTCTTTAAGATAATTGATGACTTTTTCAGCTAATTGGGGCTTTTGGGAAGCATTTTGAATAGCAATTTTAAGTTGTGATACAGGGCGCAGGGTTGGTGACATTCCAGATATTGTCACGCCCGCATACTCGTCAAGCAAGTCAACTCGTCCAGTCAAATCCAGCCAGTAGCTGTTTGGATCTTGACTCATACGGCTGAAGATACCGGGCAATATGGTCATTTGGAACTTATCCCGCTCTATATTCAGGCTAAAGTTGACCAACGCCATCATTTCTTCCAACTTGAGATTCGTATCAAAGTACCTTCGCATAAGGCGAACGAGTTGCGGCAACTTAGGCTTAACAGTAGGGCTGTAAAGACGTTCTCTCAAGCCCAAGATAAATGCTTGCTGTCGCTGAACTCTTTCCAAATCCCCCAACCCTTCTTCGCGGAACCGCACAAACTGTTCTGCTTGTTCGCCATTGAGAGTTTGCCAGCCACTGACTAAATTAATTGATGGTCCCCCAGTAGAGCCTTGTTGCACCATTGGTTTAGGTACAAATACTTCAACCCCACCAAACTGATCTACGAGCTGTCGCAAACCCCCAGAGGAAATACGGATATAGCGATCGATAGGGGCATTACTCAAAGTACGGCTGACTACCCGCGCTGCCATAACATGACCACCTTGGGCATTGGCATCAGACACTTTATGCAATCCCTTTTCTGGTATTGCTATCATGGTGTCTTTGGGGATCGATAGCACTCGAATTGTTTTGTTTTGTGGATTTAACCGTACTAACAACACTGTATCGCTTTTGCCAGAAAAACTTTCTGGAGAACCATCCACACTACCAGGAACGGGCTCAATACCCATTATCAAAATATTCATTGGTCGTGTGAGTTGGTATTGGGAGATATTACTCCACAATTCCCCTGGTAACGGGCCTTTGTGAGTATCTTGACCAGTACTACTGAACTCTTCGTCTGTTCGATCCATGTCACTCCATAAAGGAGTCCAAAGCGCCAAAGTTGATACCAGCAAACCTGATAGAGTGATCCCGACCACTATTGTTAGTATCCAAAATAACCACCGAGGCATTGCCAACCCCAGCCTGTAATAAAGTTGGCTGGGAATTGACCCTGTAGATTCCACGTAGGTATGGGAATCTTGTTCTTGGTGTTTGACTCTCACCTCATTTGGTGATTGTTGCTCCGCCTGAGATGTGCTTTGATTTGTTTTTGCTACTTGTTTGACCACAAATCTCTCCCCACTCAACCACTCCCTAAACGTAATGTTAATTCAAGCTATAAAGCTTGCAAGTGAACCAAATCACCTGCAAAAAGTATGAACGTATAAAGGATGAAGGATGAAGTCAGCCGTTTTTATCCTTGACCCTTTATCCTTGACCCTTTCTTAGGATTCCCTCTTATTTCACTTGAACAACTTTATACTTCTTCATTCTTCTTTTGGAGACAGTACACTTGTAATGTTCTTCAATAAGTTTCTATGAAACGATGAGTAAACCCTTATTCCCTGTTATTCTTGCCGGTGGTAAAGGTGAACGTTTTTGGCCTTTGAGTCGCCAAAATCGCCCCAAGCAATTTTTAAATCTCGATGGCAGCAATAGAAGCCTCCTGCAAGCAACTGCTGACCGACTGCTATCACTAGCAGGCGGTTGGGAGAACTTGTGGGTAATCACTTCTAGTCAGATAGCTCAAGGTGTTCGAGAGCAATTACCCGAACTGCCATCTGACAATTTACTAATCGAGTCACAGGGAAGGGACACTGCCGCTGCGGTTGCCTGGACAAGTTTGGAAGTTAAAAACCGTTATGGTGAAGATGCCATTATTGGCTTTTTTCCCGCTGACCACTGGATCGCCGACCAAAAAGCATTTGCAAGCACAATAGATGCTGCTTCGCAGCTTGCGGCAAGCTATTCAGCAATTGTTACTATGGGGATCAAGCCAACCTTCCCATCAACTGGTTACGGCTACATAGAACAAGGTGAAATAATTGATAGCTTTAATGACTTGCCAGCTTATCACGTCAACCGCTTTACTGAAAAGCCCGACCGTCAAACGGCAGAAAATTTTCTTTCTACGGGACGCTTTAGCTGGAATAGCGGCATGTTTGTTTTTCGGGCGGGTGTCGTTCTTGAGGAACTGCATACCCACGCGCCGGAAATCATCGAACCGTTAGAAAAACACGGTCCTGACATCTACCCCCAGCTACCTAAGAAGAGTATAGACTATGCATTAATGGAAAAGACAGGTCTAGCGTATGTTATTCCAGCAGATTTTGGTTGGGACGATCTGGGGGATTGGAATGCCATCGAACGCTTACTGAAAAAAGAAGGGTCTCCCAATGTTGAACTTGCTACTCACGTTGGGCTAGATACACAGGGGGCAATAGTCTATTCTTCAAATCCAGAGGATGTTATTGTTACCGTCGGTTTAGAGGATGTTGTGATTGTACGCGATCGCAATGTCACTCTCATTGTACAAAAAGACCGTACCCAGGAAATCAAGCAAGTTCTCAAAACACTGCAAAGCGATCCCCGATTCACCAATCTACTGTAAAATCTAGACCCTGAGCCAGAAGTTACAGGAGTGCATCCTTGAGTATATCTTGTATATCACCAGAAGGAGAGGATAAGGGGACAAGGGGACAAAGAAAACAAGGGAACTGTAGAATTTTTCTCCTTGTCTACCCCCTCTTCCTTGTCTCCCCAAACCCCACTCCCCAACCCTTAATCCCTCATCCCCAATCAAGATGTTCCTAACTCAAACCGTTCCCCGTCAAAGAGAAATTATTGAAGTTCTGCTTCGCAATGGCTGGGACTATATGCGGCGACTGATCACAGTTGGTAAAGCCGACGAACCCCAGCTACCAACACCTGCTGTATTAAAAAACATCTTGGTAGATTTAGGACCAGTCTACGTCAAGTTGGGTCAGCTGATGTCCACCCGCCCCGACTTATTAAGTGAACCCTACATAGAAGAATTGTCCACTCTACAAGATGAAGTTCCGCCAGTTTCTTGGGCAGATGTAGAAGTCCTGATTCGCAAACAACTGAAAAAACCTTTAGAAGAAACTTTTAGTACAATCAATGCTATCCCAGTCGCAGCTGGTTCTATTGCCCAGACACACCGAGCCACACTTGTAGATGGTCGGGAAGTTGCTCTTAAGGTGCAACGTCCGGGAATTGATATTACTGTTGCCCAGGATATTGCTTTAATTCAAGGTATTGCCGATTTGGTTGCCCGTACAGAATTTGGGCAAACTTATGAAATTAAATCTATAGCTGAAGAATTTACCAAAGCACTGGAAGCTGAGTTAGATTTTACACGAGAGGCGGGTTTTACTGACCAGTTGCGGCGCAATCTATCGAACAGTCGGTGGTACGATCCCACCCAATTAGTTGTAGCTGAAATTTACTGGGATTTGACCACACCAAAGTTAATGGTCATGGAGTGGCTCGATGGAGTACCTTTGCTGTCGGCAGATTTGAGCAATGACACCAATGGCTCCGATCCTGCAGCTAAGCGACAAGCAATTACCAGCCTCCTATTCCGTGCCTTCTTTCAACAACTTTATATAGATGGCTTTTTCCACGCCGATCCCCATCCCGGCAACATATTTTACCTCAGAGATGGTCGCGTTGCCCTTTTAGACTGCGGCATGGTGGGACGGCTCGATCCCCGTACCCAACAAATATTGACAGAAATGTTGTTGGCAATTGTGGATCTGGATGCTCAAAGGTGCGCTCAATTAACTTTACAACTAGCAGATTCTGCTGAACCAGTTATTTTGAGACGCCTTGAAAGTGATTATGACCGGATGCTACGAAAGTATTATAACTTAAGCTTGTCTCAACTGAGTTTTAGTCAAATCATCTATGAACTTTTGCAAGTAGCCCGTAACAATAAAATTCGCCTGCCCAGTAATATGGGTTTTTTCCTATGCTTTAGCTGGGATCTTAGCTGATTTAAATCTGACAATTCTTTTCAGTATTGCAGGTGGCACCATGCTGATTTCAACTATTTTTTTGACGGCAAATTCATCAATACGCACGATTGATTAACAAAGTAGGTCAGAGTTACCCATCGCACAAGCCCAGACTTTGTTGTTAGCAGAGAACGCCTTTTTGACCGATTTTATCGCGGCGATCCGGCGCGTAATTACAATAGTCAAGTATCAATCACTTTTATTTATTGTTTTGACAAATAAGAACATTTGCTTAGTCCTAAAGAGTTACCTAAAGTGGATGTTAAGACATAGGTGAACGATTTCAACAACACGACAACAAGTTAGCAACTCAAGAACTGAAGTTGGCAGGGTATCAAATTAGGTAAGACTTAACAGGAGATGCACGATGAAAGCTGACACCAACAAGACTGTCAAAACTGTTGTAGAACTGCCCCAGGCTAAAAATTATACATCAACTGAATTACAAAAGCAACAAAAAACTTCTGAATTGACGTTGGGGCAGCGTCTTGCCGATCTCGTTTATCTCAAATCCGTTACAGACAATGGTAATGTCGCAGTGAAAGTGATTCGCATTCAGTCAGCGCTTCAAAAAGATTTACCTTCTACAGCAATATACAAGGAGTGAAGTTGGAGTATCTGCAAACTTCATACCACCTCTCGGCTATCTATCTGTTTTTTGGATAAACATTCAAGGATAAACAAACATGAGTGCATTGTTTACTGCTATACCATCCAGTATTGCCGCCTTTAGCGCAACTAACCTTGATGACATTGTCATCCTGACAGTACTTTTCGCACAGGTCAATTCATCATTTCGGTATCGTCATATTATAGCAGGGCAGTATTTAGGGTTCACGGTGTTGGTTGCTATTAGTCTGTTAGGTTTTTTTGGGAGTTTTGTTTTGCCAAGTGTCTGGATGGATGTTTCTGGCTTTATCCCAATTGCGGTAGGTCTAAATCGCTTGGTCAAATTTGAAGAGGATAATCTGGATGATGAACTCACAATACTGCCTCCTAACTCCTCACCCATTCAGAGTTTGCTGTCTCCTCAAATCTATGGTGTTGCAGCCATTACCTTTGCTAATGGTGGTGACAATATTGGAATTTATATGCCATTGTTTGCCAGCAGTAACCCGATAAATCTACTCGTTATCATCAGCGTATTCTTTATTCTCGTTGGGCTCTGGTGTTATATAGCCCATCGATTAACTCATCAAAAAGCGATCGCCAAGATACTCATGCGCTACGGCAACTCCCTTGTACCATTTCTGTTGATTGGATTGGGTGTATATATTTCATTAGACAGCTTTTTGCTGGCTCTGTTATCAGTTACCGTCCTGTTTATTGGTTGGATAAGTTTTAGTATATTACGTCAGGGGGTGACTTCTGCATAGCAAAGGTGAGCCAATCCCCACATTAATAGGTTCCTATAAAGATTTATAATCGAAAAAGCAGAACTCACCGGTTTTTCATAAAATTCTTCTATTTTTAGGAAAAAATGATGTTTTGTGATGTGAAAAGTGATTAGATATAGTAAATTATAGTTCCAAGAAAGATACAGGCATTTTTCCAACCAAATAACAAAAATAGTGAGTAAAGAAAGCTAGTTGTTGTCATAATGAAGAGGAGCAGAATTGTGAAAAGTTTTAAAGCCTTGTTGGTGTTTCTGTTAATGTGGGTTACCTTGATGATTGCTCAACCTGCTTTTGCAGACCCGATCGCGGAAAAGAGCCCTGAGTACATCGGGATATCTCAACAGCTCGATCAACTCTTGCAAATTAGAAACGATCCATCACAAGGTGGTTATACTTCGGAAGATTTGCAGAAAAGAATTGCTGATTTGCAATTTCAGAAATATATCATGGAGAGCACAGAAGACTGGGGTGTTTGCCGAAATGAAACAGGAAGGACAATAGGTGTCTACGCTCATAGACCAAGCAAATACGGTACTCCTACCAATACCTTGTTCTATTTAGGAAATGGTCGCAAGACGGACGATGAGTGGGACTGTGATGGCATATACTTGCCCAATGACGCAAAAGTAGCTGGTGTTACTCTTCCAACCCCTGCACCTGAAACGACCGGACAACAGCCTTTTGTTCTCAAGATTATTGATGGAACAAAGCTGGTGGCTAGAACCAATCCTGTCACTGGCGAACTCGAATTGAATGCTCCTATTGCAGGCGCGATCGCTCCTGGTGAGCCAAACTGGACTATTCCCAATCTGTCTCAAGCAGAAGTAAGTACCCAAATCCCCAATGCCCCCATTGATTAAGACATAAGCGTTACTGTCGGCAACAGTTCAATTAAATTTTCTCACCCATTATTTACCAGCCCTCTTAATAAACATGAGGGCTATTTTATATGTTAACAATACCGATTCACCACGTTTGACATTACATAAGAGCATTTTATAATTTTCATCAAAATTTATAAAATTAGTTTAATTTTTCATAAAATTTTGCTTAACTTATCTTTCTTTAATTGTCAAAAATTGCAAAATGTCTACAATTAAGCAAATAACCTAACAAACAGAAGTTTTGGAGGAAACAAAGCACGGTAACAAAATACTTGCAATGGATTTATAATCCTTAATATGAAGTAAGAACTGTAAGGGCAACAATTTATTGAATAAATTTGGTATTAGTGTTGACATTAAAAATCAACAAGCTAATATTGATGCAAAGTTTTTGAGCATTGATTGTAGTACTACTATTATGAGATGGTGATTAAAAAAGATAGTGAAGAAATTGTAGTTGTCAAAGCAGCTATACCAAAAACTTTAAAAATTCAGTTTAAGGTTCTCTGTGTACGGAAAGAATTGGAAATGAGTCAGGTATTAGAGGATTTAATTCGGCAATGGATACAAGCAGGTGCGCCTGTTTCTAAATTTTCTGTTGATTTATCCAATCAAGATTCTGAAGATGTTAAAGCTTATGTTCCAAAATCATTAAAGCTTGAGTTCAAATTGCTTTGTACTCAGAAAAAAATTACGATACGTTCTGTTTTATACGGGCTGATCGAGCAATGGTTAAAAAGCAATGTTTCTAATGTAAATAGAAACATTATTTAGTCTTTTTATAAATTCGATCGCAAGATTGGAATAGTTTTTGTGTTTCTTTTATTGCTTATTAGAAACTAGATTGTTTACTAAATATTTATAGATAAGGAGTTCAACCTAAAAAATATAAACTGTCCGTTGTCGCGCTGTCTAGCTTGCGGTACGCTTAACGGCGAACGAATACATTGAAACGATAAAGCTAAAAGTAGCTTATACAAATTTGAAAAAAGAATGCAACACATTGATAATACCCCTGTCTAACCCTCTCCTTATGAAGGTTCGGGAACTAGATGTGCGATATTCCCACCTTTATAAGGGGGTAAATTCAACTTGTACACCACCGAGTGAGTAAGTGAAGGGTGTCAATAAAGAGATAAAATATTACGTAAAAAGTAAATAGTTTGTGTAAAAAAATATCAGTGTTTAGTCGATCGTGTTAAATTTAAGTGAAAAAATTAAAAAAATCTGAAAAGTTCAGATAAAGTCATAGAGAAAGTCAACTTTATCACTATTGAGACAAAGATGAATGTTGATGAGGCATTACTGGTTCTAGATATATTTCTAGAAAATCGACTAAACAATTTACAGGAGCTAGTATTCCGCCAATCTTGGGAAGGGCAAACCTATCAAGAGATAGCGGATAGTGCTCGCTATGATGCTAATTATATTAAAGATGTTGGTTCCAAGCTATGGAAGTTACTGTCCCAAGCACTGGATGAGGAGGTGACAAAAAGTAATTTTCGGTCAGTGCTGAGACGGCGAGGAGAAAATTACGCTCTTGAGAAGAAGTCGCAAGCAGTTCTGTTAAATTACGAAAAATTAATTAATAAAGAAGATTTGGAGGATTTCTCTGGGGATCGCAAGAAATTGGAACCTGTTATAGGGTTCAAGGGAAAGGAGCAAACAAAAGCCTCGGTCTCAATTCCCGATAGCTTAGATATTCCTGGCGGTTCAGTGCCATTGAATTCCTTTTTTTACATTAAGCGTCCTCCTATTGAAGAACTTACTTATAGTGAAATCAGCAAACCCGGAAGCCTAATCCGAATTAAAGCACCCAAGCAGATGGGTAAAACTTCCCTGATGCAGAGAATGTTGGCTCACGCCAGACAGATAGGGGGGGTACACACCGTATTAATAAGTTTTCAACTGGCAGATAGTCACGTTTTCACTAATTTGGACAAATTCCTGCGCTGGTTTTGTGCTAACGCCAGTCGGCAATTGAACGTAGAACCAAAGCTAGATGATTACTGGGATGAGGACATTGGGAGCAAAGTCAGCTGCACATTGTATTTCCAAGAGTACTTGTTGCAGAAAATCAGTTCTCCAGTGGTCTTTGCTTTAGATGAAGTCAATCGGATTTTTGAGTATCCAGAAATCTCTGGTGACTTTTTGCCACTGCTACGTTCTTGGTATGAAGAAGCCGCAGAACTGGATATCTGGCAAAAACTTCGGTTAGTGGTGGTTCATGCCACAGAAGCTTATATACCATTGGATATCAATCAATCTCCTTTCAATGTTGGGCTGGCAATTAAGTTACCAGAATTTACTTTGACCCAGGTGCAGGATTTGGCATTACGTCATGGCTTAGTTTGGGCAAAAGAGGCGGTAGGATCTCAAAAACTTGCTTCTCTTATAGAGATGATTGGCGGTCATCCTTATCTAGTACGTCTTGCCCTCTATCACTTGGCAACTCAGAAGATTACCCTAGAGCAACTTTTGCAAGAAGCCCCAACTATTGGTGGTATTTACAGTAACTACCTCCGCCATCACCTTGCCAATCTACAAGAACATCCCGAACTTGCAACGGCATTTAAACGAGTTGTGACAGCCACTGAATGCGTGCAATTAGAAGCAATTACTGCTTATAAATTAGAAAGCATGGGTTTGGTAAAACTTGAAGGAAATTACGCTTTACCCAGCTGTCAGTTGTATCGTCTTTATTTCTGCGAGCAATTGGGCTAGTGGTTATGAATAAGTATGAGTATCAAGTTGGGGGCAGTCTCAAAATGGATGCTCCTAGCTATGTCGAACGGCAAGCTGATTTTGACCTCTATGATGCCTTGATGAAAGGCGAATTTTGTTATGTGTTTAGTTCCCGGCAAATGGGAAAATCAAGCTTGCGTTTGCGAATGAGGTATCGACTTCAAGAAACAGGTTATTGTTGTGCTTCTATTGATATGACCAGGATTGGGAATGGCAATGTTACCCCTTCTCAATGGTATAAAGGAATAGTCGTTGATTTATTGCGGGGTTTTAATCTTTTTGGGACAGTTAATATAAAAACTTGGTGGAATGAGCGTGAAGATTTACCTCCTTTACAGCGATTAAGTCAGTTTATTGAAGATATTTTATTAGAAAAATTAAAAAGTGAAAAAATCTTTATTTTTATTGATGAGATCGATAGCGTTCTTAGCCTCAATTTCCCAGTTGCTGATTTTTTTGCTTTGATTCGGTCTTGCTACAACCAGCGAGCAGAAAATCCAGAATATAACCGTCTGACTTGGGCATTGTTTGGGGTGGCAACTCCTTCGGATTTAATCTCTGACCGAACTCGTACCCCATTTAATATTGGTACGTCTATTGATTTACAGGGTTTTAAGTTGTCAGAAGTGGAACCACTCGCCGCAGGATTGGGGGATAAGGTGGCTAATCCTATGGCAGTGCTCAAAGAAATTTTAGCTTGGACTGATGGTCAGCCATTTCTGACTCAAAAGCTATGCCACCTTGTGGAACATGAAAGAATTAGTGGCAGCACGGATTTACATGAGGAAGCAGGAGGTCTGGAAACCAAAGAACGATACAAGTTGGATTATCACTTACCTATAGTTAATTATCATCTCATCAGTATTTATTACCAGTTCCCTTCAATTATTCTTGACAAGCTCGTACAAACACACATTATTGACAATTGGGAAGCTCAAGATGAACCAGAACATTTGAAAACAATTCGCGATCGCCTCCTCAGTAACGAACAACGTACTGCTAGCCTGTTGGCACTTTATCAGCAAATTTTACAAGGTATTGAGGTACCGACAGATGACTCACCAGAGCAAATAGAGCTCTTACTGTCGGGCTTGGTCGTCAAGCAGGAGGGAAAATTAAAGGTAAAGAACCGCATTTATCAAAAAATTTTCAATCAAGCATGGGTAGAGAAACAGTTAGCCAAACTGCGACCTTACGGACAAGCTTTAGATGCTTGGATTGCATCATCACGTCAAGATTCTTCAAGGTTGCTACGGGGACAAGCCCTGCTAGAAGCACAAGCTTGGGCAGTTGGCAAAAGTTTGAGCGAACTAGATTATCAATTTTTAGCAGCTAGCCAAGAACTCGATAGGCGAGAAGTAGAAACTCAGTTAGCGGCAGAGTGTACTAAGGAAATCCAAGCAAGACTGTTTCAAGAGCAAAAAGTTGCCAAACTTCAGAGAGTCTCTCTCAGTGCAGTGAGTTTGGCATTTGCGATGGCTTTAAGTCTGGGAGTGGCAACATTCATCCAGTACCGTAAGGCACTGTTAAGCGAACTCAAAGCAATAGCCACATCTTCTGAAGCTTTATTTGCTTCAGATAAAAAATTAGATGCACTGATAGATGCAATTAGGGCAAGGCAAAGACTGCAAAGCCTCGGAGGTGCAGATCCACAGACCCAAACACAGATTGAATCTGTGTTGCGACAGGCGATTTATGAGGTGACAGAGTATAACCGCTTGTCAGGGCATAGCGCGGGGGTAAACGCGATTGCCATTAGTTCAGATGGTCAGATTTTTGCTTCTGGGAGTGCGGACAAGACAGTTAAACTCTGGAAACCAAATGGAACTTCGATCCAGACCCTAAAAGGGCATAGTGCGGGAGTAAACGCAGTTGCTATTAGCCCCGTTGGTAACACAGGCAAAGAAGGGGAAAAAAATATCTTCGTTGCATCTGGCAGTGAAGACAAGACAGTCAAACTTTGGAAAATAGATAGTGATGCTAGGGGGAAGTTTGAGACCCGCCCCTACGCAACCCTGAAAGGACATAGCGATGCAGTGGAGGCAGTTGCTATTAGCCCCGATGGCAAAATCATCGCTTCAGCAAGTGATGACAAGACAGTTAAACTCTGGAAACCTGATGGAACTTTACTACGTACAATTCAAGGGCACAGCGATGAAGTTGAAGCAGTAGCCATCAGCCCCAATGGCAATATGCTTGCTACAGCAAGTGATGACAAAACAGTCAAACTCTGGAAAATCGATGGTACGTTACTACGCACGCTAAAAGGGCACAGCGATGAAGTTGAAGGAGTTTATTTTAGCCCTAATGGGAAGATACTTGCCTCAGTGAGTGCAGATAAAACCGTCAAGCTTTGGAACATTGACGGTAAGGGCAAGTTTGAAACCCGTCCCTACGCAACCCTAACGGGACATAATAATCAAGTTGAGGGAGTTGCTATTAGCCCTGATGGGACTTTCATTGCTTCAGCAAGTCGAGATAAGACGATAAAAATTTGGAAACCGGATGGCACTTTGGTCGCAACTCTTATGGGGCACAACGCCGGAGTTAGGGAAATTGCTATCAGCCCTGACAGCAAGATGATTGCGTCGGCGAGTTGGGATAACACCGTTAAATTTTGGAAGCGAAACAGCGTATTATTGATGACTTTTCCCGAGCACAGGGATGCCGTTAATGGCGTTGCTTTTACTCGTGATGGCAAGATGATTGCTTCGGCAAGTCGGGACAATACGGTAAAATTTTGGAACCCAGATGGGACAATGCACATGAATCTCAGGGGTCATAACGCGGGAGTCAATGCACTTGCTATTAGCCCAGACGGTCACACCATCGCTTCCGCAAGTTCAGATAAAACCATTAAACTCTGGAACGCAGATGGTAAATTGCTGAAGACTCTTGTCGGGCATACTGATGTGGTTAAAGGGGTTACTATCAGCCCCGACGGCAAATTGATTGCATCGGTGAGTGATGATAAAACAGTCAGACTCTGGAAGCGCAGTAGCACGGGGGAGTTTGAAACCCGCTTCTACGCCACCTTGAGTGGACATACCTCTGGGGTGAATGGAGTGGCTATTAGCCCTGACAGTAAAATCATAGCTTCGGCTAGTGATGACAACACTATTAGACTTTGGAAATCGGACGGGGCTTTACTGAAAGCCCTCTCAGGGCATAACAATCAAGTCAATGCAGTTGCTATCAGTTCCAATGGCGATATTATTGCTTCAGCTAGTGCCGACAAGACAATCAAACTTTGGACAATTGACGGTATACCATTAGCTACCCTGAGTGGACATAGTGCAGGGGTAAATGCAGTTGATATCAGCCCAAATGGTGAGATGATTGCTTCGGCAAGTTCGGATAACACCATTACACTTTGGAGGATTGACGGTAAGTTGCTGACGACTCTTTCCGGGCATAGCGATATGGTCAAAGGGGTTGCATTTAGCCCCAACGGTCAAGCTTTAGCCTCAGTCGGCGATGACAAAATTGTTATTCTGTGGAACTTGAATCGTGTTTTGGCTTTAGATGAGCTTCTTGTTTACGCCTGTGATTGGGTGCGTGATTATTTGACAACAAACGTTGATATAAGTGACAGCGATCGCAATCTTTGCGAGCGACGTTAACGAGCGCTGAAGTACAATTAACATTATTTAAACAAATGTCTATATTATCAATCCTTGCCAGCCGTCGCTACGCGCTAAAAATACTCATCTTCAGCTTGATAACTGTTGCTTGCAGCAAGACATCTCAATTAAATATATCCCCAAATGTGGAATCTTCTACTGATAGTACAGCTTTAAAGATTTGGTGGGACAAAGGTGCCAACATAGAAGAGGATGACGCTTTAATTAAGCTAATTAAAGACTGGGAAAAAAAAAGTGGCAACCAAGTGAAACTTGCTTTTTATAGTAACGATGAGCTTCCTGAGAAAACCAGAAGGGCACTTCAGGCTGGCAATGTGCCTGACATAGTGATGAGTAGCAGTGCAGAAAGAGAGTTAATTCCACGTCTGGCGTGGGAAGGCAAACTGGCTGATGTTTCAGATGTCATTGCACCAGTGAAGAAGTACTATTCTGAAGCTGCCCTAGAAGCCGTTCATTTTCACGATCGTGTTCAGAAAAAGCGTAGCTACTATGCAGTGCCCATCAATCAATTAACTATTCACGTACATTATTGGCGGGATATGCTCAGGCAAGTCGGTCGTAGTGAAAGCGATATTCCCAAAGATTGGGATGGCTTTTGGGAATTTTGGAAACAAGTGCAAGATGACTTGCAAGTTCGGCATCAACAGGATAGAAAACAACTTATTTACGGATTGGGGTTTCCATTTTCCGGTGCTTCTGCCGATACGTATTATACCTTTGAGCAAATTTTAGAGGCATATAATGTCCAACTAGTCGATTCTAAAGGTCAACTCCGCTTCAACGATCCCAATGTGCGTAAAGGCATTGTTAAGAGTTTAGAGTGGTATGCAAAATTTTACCAGCAAGGTTACGTACCACCAAACTCAATCAAATGGTTAAATCCTGATAACAATCGCAACTTGCTTAACCGTACTGTGGTCATGACTCCAAACACAACACTTTCCATTCCTGCTGCCGTGCGCCAAGATTCTAACACCTATCGTAACAAGCTTGGCACTTTAGAATTTCCTAACAAACCCAATGGCGAACCAATGCGCTACTTAGTTGCGGTTAATGCCGCAATTTTGTTTGCTAATTCTCCCAAACAGAAAGAAGCTAAAGATTTTTTGGCATACTTAGTTCAACCCAAAACAATAGGAGCATATATCAAAGCTGCTGGAAGTCGATACTTACCAGTCATGGTGCCAGTATGGCAAGACCCATTTTGGACAAATCCTTCAGATATGCACCTTTCCACGGCTTCTAAAGCACTCATCAAAGGTCAAACACGTCCGTTTTATTTTGTCCAAAACCCAGCATACAGCCAGGTTTTACAGCAAAATGTCTGGGGGAAAGCTCTCAATCGAATCGCGATCGATGGCATCTCTCCACAGCAAGCAGCCAATGAGGCAATGGAGCAAATTCATCAAATTTTTGCCAAATGGCAGTAGAGAAAGTATGAAGGATGAAATATGAAGGATGAAATATGAAGGATGAAATATGAAGTAAACTAAATCAATAAACTGAGGGGCTTAGATTAATTTATCAACCTATTTTTTATCCTTTATCCTTCATACTTTATCCTTTTTTTGGTTTATGAGCAGAAAAACTCGCGATCGCTTTAGATTCTCTATACTAATAGCATTGGCAATTAGTTTGACAATCTTTGCTTGCGATCGAACGCCCACTTTAGAATCACAATTAAGACAACCTTCTGTTAGGTTATCACCTACAAATGATAAAGTCTTAAAGATTTGGTGGGATAAGGGTTTTGCTCTAGAAGAAGATGAAGCACTCGCCTTAGTTGTTAGAAATTGGGAGAAGAAGAGCGGTTATAAAGCAAAGCTTTCCTTCTATGGTTTGAATGAATTACCGCATAAAGCTTTAAGATCGCT
Source organism: Scytonema sp. NUACC21 (assembly GCF_054684315.1). Classification (NCBI taxonomy): domain Bacteria; kingdom Bacillati; phylum Cyanobacteriota; class Cyanophyceae; order Nostocales; family Scytonemataceae; genus Scytonema; species Scytonema sp. NUACC21. The sequence continues at coordinate 85,825 of NZ_BAAFZH010000102.1, forward strand.
ACAAGCAGGTCATCCACCTGACATTATGCTAAGTTTTAGAGCTGACAAGGAACTCAACCCGCGTTTTGCTTGGGAAGGCAAACTAGCAGATGTTTCTGATGTCATTGCACCAGTTAAGAATCTTTTTCCCGAGTCTGTATTGGAAGCTGTTCATTTTTATAATAATGTTCAGAAAAAGCGCAGCTATTATGCAGTTCCTATTACTCAAACAACAATGCACTTTTTTTACTGGCGGGATATGCTGAAGCAAATAGGTAAGAGCGAAACTAGCATTCCTACGGACTGGAATGGTTTTTGGGAGTTTTGGAAACAAGTGCATAATGAACTGCGAACAAAACAAAAACAAAATCTTTATGGCTTGGGTTTGCTCTACTCAATCGACTCTGCGGATACCTATATTTTTCTTGAACATATCTTAGAAGCCTATGATGTAAAAATTGTTGATGAACAAGGTAAACTTCTTATTGGCGATCCCCGAACGAGGCAAAAAATTATTAATGTCTTAGACTGGTATGCTAAGTTTTATCAGCAAGGTTATGTACCATCAGATAGCTTAAGGTGGTTAAACCCGGACAACAATCGGAGTTTGCTCAACCGTGCTGTGGTGATGACTCCTAATATGACCCTCTCAATTCCCAGTACGGTAAGCAGAGATAGGGAAACCTACAATAACAAACTTGGCACTTTAAAATTTCCTAACAAACCTAATGGACAACCAATGCGCTATATAGTTACCGTTGGTCAAGTTGTATTGTTTGCTAATTCTCAGAATCAGGAGATAGCCAAGAACTTTCTCACATATTTAATTCAACCAGAAATATTAAACCAATACCTGAAAGCAAGTGAACGCGGTAACTTTCCCGTGCTGAAGTCTGTATGGAAAGACCCCTATTGGACAAATCCCAAGGATTCACACATTTCAAGTCTTGCTAAAACATTAATCCAAGGTTCAACACGTCCCTTGGATTACGTGCGTCACCCAGCTTATAGTGTTATTTTGGATGAGAATATTTGGGCAAAAGCTCTCAATCGAATTGTTGTCGATGGTGTTTCTCCAGAACAAGCAACTGATGAGGCAGCAGCACAAATACAGGGCATTTTTGCTAAATGGCAAGATCGTCCTTAGTTATTTGTCATTTGTCATTAGTAAGGGTTTCTGGTGTATTTACATTTTGTAATATAAATAGGATGACACAAATAAAGTTCATTCATGAGAACCGTCCTTAGTCCTTTTTCCTTGGTCATTTGTAAGGATTCTGGGTAGGTTTAAATTTCCTAACACAGTTTTGTTTATTCCCGCTCACCTACTTAAGTATGTCATTACAAAGTCATTTGTTAAGGGCAAAGGACTAAGGACAAATGACAAATGATAAATTTTGACTATTCATTTCTCGCTAAAAAGGTCATAATCACAAAATATTTTTTATTTGCTATGAGAAATGCTATTAAGAAAAAAATTCAGAAAACGCTTTCAATGCTCTCAGAATCAGCTAAGACTTAACCAAGTGACTACTACAATATTACAAATTATCCGTCGCCCTATCTTAATGGGATTGATACTCAGTTTTATTATTTTTTCTTGCACGCACAACTCCAATTCCGACACATCATCTCTCACCCCATCCTCCAGTGACAGCCGAGCCCTAAAAATTTGGTGGGATAAGGGCTTTACTCAGGAAGAGGATGAGGCGCTACAGCAGGTTGTGAGCCGGTGGGAACAACAAACTGGTAACAAAGTCAAGCTTTCTTTTTACAATAATGATGAGCTATCAAAAAAGACTCAAAGAGCAATTCAGGCTGGCAACCCACCTGATGTTTTGATGAGTGACAATGCCGATCGCGTTCTCAATGCAAGTCTTTCCTGGCAGGGTAAGCTAGCAGACGTTTCCGATATTATAGAACCTATCAAACCTTTTTATTCAGATACCATACTGTTAAGCGCTTATTTTTACAATAATCTCAAAAAACAGCGAAGCTATTACGCGGTTCCCGTTCACCAGAGCATACCTCATATTTTTTATTGGCGGGATTTACTAAAGCTAGGGGGTAAGAGCGAAAAGGATATTCCCAATTCTTGGGATGCCTTTTGGGAGTTTTGGAAACAAATGCAGGATAATCTGCGAACTCGACAGAATCAAAAAATATATGGAATTGGCTTTCCTCTATCAGTGGGCGCTGGAGATACCTATGAAGTCTTTGAGCAGATTTTGGAAGCTTACGATGTTGAGATTTTAGACTCTAAAGGTCAACTGCGCGTTAATGACCCCAAAGTCCGCCAAGGAATTATTAACTGTATAGATTGGTACACCAAGTTTTTCTACCAGGGCTATGTGCCACCAGAGGCAGTAAACTGGTTAAACCCAGACAACAATCGCAGCTTACTTAACCGTCGTGTGGTGATGACTCCCAACAACTCCCTCTCGATACCTGCTGCTGTACGCCGTAATCCTGATATTTACCGTAACAAACTTGGCACAATTGGGTATCCCAATAAACCTAATGGCAAGCCAATGCGTTATATTTCCCTAGTTCGGCAAGCAATTGTCCTAGCTGATTCTAAAAATCAGAAATTAGCTAAGGAGTTTTTGGCATATTTCATACAACCAGAGATAGTAGGGTATTATCTTAAGGCTGCTGGAGGGCGTTTCTTACCAGTACACAAGCAGGTTTGGAAAGACCCTTTCTGGAAGGATAAGAGTGACCCTCACATTTCGGTTGCTGCCAAACCGTTACTCCTGGAACAAACTCGTCTATTTTATACTGCAAAAAATCCTGCTTATACCAAAGTTTTGATGAAAAATATTTGGGGTCAAGCTATCCAAAAAGTTGTAGTCAATAATATTTCCCCAGAACAAGCAGCTAAGGAAGCTTTTCAGCAAATCGAGCAGATTTTTGCCGAATGGAAGTAGCATTTTTCAAACAAATTCGTCAAATCAAAATAACATATAGCAGATTGTAAGGGCGAACGACCGAGAGCCCCTACTTCATTTACCTGAAAAATCCTGTATATAATAAGAAAGAATTATTGCTGATAAAACACGTTAACTGCTTGCACGGGTAGCTGGGCAAAGGAAAGCCTCTGAACTCTCATGAATTTTTGGAAACAGCACCTAACCACTAAAGTCGCCAGTTCCTTCTTAATCTTGTCTTTGGTGACTGTTGGAGTTGTGGGAAGCGTTGCCTTCATCAAAGCAAGAGAGGCACTCAAAGAGGCTGCTTTCAATCGCCTGCGTGTCACCGCCTCCCTCAAAGAGAGAGAAATTATTCGTTGGTTTGAAGATCAACAACGAGATTTTCTCCTGACAACTCAGTTTCCGGATGTACAAGCTAACGTCAAGATACTCTTAAATCGGCAAATCACTGACACAGAGTATAAAAATTCTTACATCCTTCTTTCTAAATATTTACGGGGTGTTGTTAAACTCAAACCAAATCTTAAGGAAATTTTTATTATCGATCGCAGTAATAAAGTCATCTTATCCACAAATAAACTGCGTGAAAATCAGTATGAAATTTTAGCCAATATTACCTATATTGAAACAGTTGAGTCTGGAGACTCTTTCGACCCGATTTTTTATGTTTCCCCCGATACAGGAAAATCATCAGTAACTCTAGCGGCACCTCTGCGGGATGCAACTGGAACACGCCAAGGAGTGATATTAGCCAATCTAAACTTGGAAAGAATTGACCAAATTGTTCGGGAACGTAAAGGCTTGGGGAAAAGTGGTGAAACTTACTTGGTTGGTTCTTTGATTACGCAAAACACTTTTATATCGAAAGAAGATACGAATCACCAAAAATTTCCTGATGGTGTAAGCAGCAAAGGCATAGATGATGCAATGAGTGGCATCAGTGGCGAGGCTCTCTATAAAAATTATGCCAGCATACCAGTGATTGGGGTGTATCGCTGGCTGAACGATCAAGACCTTGCTCTCCTAGTGGAAATGCAACAGGAAGAAGCGTTTGCACCTGCTCGTCAACTAGCAGCTACAATTGTCTTAGTGGGGTTAATTTCCGTAGTATTTCTATTAATAGGTGTATATTTGCTGACAAAGCAGCTAAAAATCTCTCGGGAACAGTTAGAAAATTACAGCCGTAAATTAGAACAAAAAGCTTACGAAGCAGAGGCAGCTAACAGAGCTAAAAGTGAATTCTTGGCAAACATGAGCCATGAACTCCGTACTCCCCTGAACACAATCCTCGGCTTTACCCAATTATTAACCCGCGATCCATCTGTGAAGTTTTCACAACTAGAACAACTCCAAATTATCAGTCGTAGTGGAGAGCATTTACTGACTTTAATTAATGACGTGTTGTCAATGTCTAAAATTGAGGCTGGCAGAACAACACTCAATGAAAATAGCTTTGACCTATGGAGTATGCTTGATTCTTTAGAAGAGATGTTTCGACAAAAAGCAGAATCCAAAAGTTTAAAGCTCATATTTGAGCGATGTCCTGAAATTCCCAAGTATGTACAAACAGATGAAAGTAAACTGCGCCAAGTTTTGATTAATCTTCTTGGTAACGCTATTAAGTTTACGCACGAAGGTGGTGTTGCACTGCGGGTCAGAATTGTTGATATGTCGCCGTTAAGAGTTGAGAGTCAAAAATCCAAAGTCAACACTCAACCATCAACCCTTCATTTTGAAGTAGAAGATACTGGACCTGGAATTGCACCCTCTGAGGTTGAGAAATTGTTTAAACCCTTTGTTCAGACAGAAACTGGTAGAAAATCTCAGCAGGGAACAGGTTTGGGTTTAACAATTAGCCAACAATTTGTGGAATTGATGGGAGGAAAGATTGCTGTTAGCAGTACTTTAGGTGAAGGAACAATTTTTTCCTTTGATATCCAAATTTTCCAAGTAGAAGGGATTGAGACTCAAACTCAGCTAAAACGACAGCGCGTTATTGGTTTGGAAAGCAACCAACCCAGTTACCGCATTTTGGTAGTTGAAGACAAATGGGAAAATCGCCAACTCTTATTCCAAATGCTAGCATCCTTGGGCTTTGAAGTGCGTGGAGCAGAAAATGGTCTGGAAGGGGTCAATTTGTGGGAAAGTTGGGAACCCCACTTAATTTTGATGGATATGCGGATGCCTCTGATGGATGGGTACGAAGCAACTAAACGAATCAAAGCTCATTTGAAAGGTCAGGCTACTACTATCATTGCTCTCACAGCCAGTGCCTTTGATGAAGAAAAAGTTGTGATTTTATCCGCAGGGTGTGACGATTTTGTACGCAAGCCTTTCCGGGAAGAAGTGATTTTAGAAAAGTTGGCTCAGTATTTGGGAGTGCGTTATGTCTATGAAGCAACGGATGAAGTACAAACTCTGAATGGAACAACGGCTTCATCTTTCATCCTTGAGCCATCATCCTTACAAGTCATGTCTTCTGAGTGGATAGCACAACTCCACCAAGCAGCGCTTTGCACCGACGAGAAACAAATTTTCAGCTTGCTTGAGCAAATTCCTGAAGAATACACATTTTTGGCAAACGCCTTGGCTGATTTGGTTCATAATTTCCGTATTGATAAAATCATCGATTTAAGTCAAGCGGATTGAGAATGATTAATAGAACACAACTCCCAAAAGCAAATATTTTAGTTGTTGATGATACGCCGGATAATTTACGTCTTTTATCCGCTATGCTCAATCAACTTGGGTATGAGGTTCGGCGCGTGATTAACGGGCAAACAGCTTTAAAGACAGCACAAGCAGCCCCACCAGATTTAATTTTGCTTGATATTATGATGCCAGATATGAATGGTTATGAGGTTTGCCAACACCTCAAAGCATCACCCCTGACTTGCGATATCCCAGTCATTTTTATTAGCGCCCTGGATGAGGTTCTCGACAAAGTTAAAGCTTTTGCTGTTGGTGGTGTCGATTACATTACCAAACCGTTTAGTGAAGAAGAAGTTTTTGCCCGTGTGGAAAATAGTCTAACTATCCGCAGGCTGCAACAAAAATTGACAGAGCAAAATACTCGCCTGCAAGAAGAAATTCGTGTGAGCGAGGCTTACCGAAGGGCTTGCCAAAAAGCAGAGTTAGGGTTGCGTCTTTCACAGTTTTATCTGGATAAATTCAAAGATGCAATTTATTTTGTAGATTCCGATGCTCGGCTTATCTATGCTAATGAAGCCGCTAGTCGAGATTTGGGATACTCTTGCGAACAATTGTTAACTATGACTGTTTACGATATAGATCCAAATATTTCAGCAGCTAATTGGCGATCGCACTGGCAAGACTACAAACAACAGGGCTGTTTAACTTTTAAATCTCTTAACCGAACCTTGGATGGACAATTTCTTCAGGTGGCTGTCACTGTCAATTTCATGGAATTTAACGGTGAAGAATACCTTTGCGTGAATGTCTCTAAAGTTAACTAGTGAAGGTTGTTATCTATCCAGTGTTATTTATCCTTAGTAAGGGTTTTAGGTATATTTGCGTTTGGTTTATTCACGCCAATTTCTTATTATTTTAAATAATCACTGCAATTTTAGAAAAAATGATTCCAGCTTTATAATATTTTTACAAATATGCTCTGATATTTTTTCATGAAAACTTTAAAAGTATGTAAAAACGAGCGGATAAGGTTAAGTAAATCTAACTATAGGTTGATGAAGATAGTTAATAGTTGTAGTATAATTGTTAGCCACAGGTATTGCGCCCTCATACCATTTCACTGCTTGAAGCGTCTCTACACTATCTTTAACAAGACTTCTTGATTTTATTAGAAATATTTAAATTTAAATAGAGTAAATTAAATTAAATTTAAATATTTTCTAGCAACCATGAAAACCTTTTACAAATTTCTTGTATCAGGCACTGTTCTTGTTATTCTTAACAATTCTTTTCCTGCCCAAGCTAATGATGATAAGCTTTGGATACCCATTAGTAATAGAACCAATGGGTCTACTTATTTAGACGTGAATAGTATTACTCCTCAAGGGAATACTAAAACCTTCTGGCTATACATAAGCGTCAATCAGCCAAGCGCCCAGGGATGGTCAAAGATATTAGCCGAAGGAGTTGCTAATTGCAGTACTAAAGATACTACATACCGACAAGCAAAAGTTTATGACAGCCAAGATCGAGTAGTCAAATCACTTTCAACTGAAGGGATAAAACAACTCAACATAGAAGCTATTGCAGCCCCAGATGCAACAAATGAGGAACTAGCAGCTTTAGTTTGCAGTTCAACTCAATAGACATCTCCAACAAAGATTGTAGAGACGCGCTGTTTGAAGCGTCTCTACAATGGTTTTAGATAATGCATAATTAATTTCCACTCCTATGTCTAATGAAAACGTTAAGTAGGTCGGTAAGAAAAAACGTCACTGGTAAGGGTCGTCCTTAGTCATTTGTCATTGGTCATTTGTAAGGGTTTTCGATGCCGTTCAACGTGCTGATGAATTGGGAGATTTGGCAAATTCTTTCAATCACATGGCTTACCAGCTAAGGGAGTCTTTTCACGCCCTGCAACTGAGTGAGGAGCGTTTTCGTCGTGCCATTCTACAAGCTCCTTTACCCATTATCCTCCATGCAGGAAATGGCGAGATACTACTTATCAATCACGCTTGGACAGAGATCGCGGGATACTCCCACGAAGAAATACCTACTATCAAGGATTGGACTGAGAAAGTTTACGGTAGTGAAAAACAACTTATTCAAGAAACCATTGACCGTTTACACGAGATTAAGCACCGAGTTTCAGAGGGTGAGTTTACTATTAAAACTTGCATGGGCGAAACTCGCATTTGGGATTTTTACTCAGCTCCATTAGGTAACCTACCTGATGGAAGAAGCTTGGTGATTAGTACGGCGATTGATGTGACTGAACGCAAGCAAGCTGTGTCCGCTTTAATCAGGAGCGAACAGAGGTTTAAAAGTACATTGGATCGGGCTGCAGCTCATAGTTTGGGATTGAATGTTATTGCAGAGGGTGTGGAAACAGCAGAACAGTTGGCTGTACTTCGAGCTTTAGGATGTGAATCTGGACAGGGATACTTTTTCGCCAAACCACTAGATGCCGAAGCAGTTATTCCTTTCATACAAAGTTTTACGAGGAGTAGTTAATCAAGAATTAGAAGAAGCGATAAGTGAACTTTTTTGCAATCCTCAAGATAATGATAAACCTGATAGTGCCCTATTATACTTTGTTGTTGTAAACACGTCCCAATCAAGATTAAATTGCTGAATTTCAGTCTTCTATTTCTATAGCCCCTAAGGCTTTCAAAGTAGCTCTTTGACTTTTCGTTAAACCAATTACGTCTGTAATGTTCATACCCTCATAGGGTCGGGGAATCCTAAGAGTTTTTACATCCAGAGCTTTCCCAATTTCGATATTCCAAAAAAGCTTGATTGTTTCATCATCGCTACCACTAGCTAAGATTCTACCGTTAGGACTGAAAGTAACTGAGCGGATACCTTTAGTATGTTCTTGCAGGATTGTTTCACACTGACCAGTTGACACATTCCACAATCGTAACGTCCGATCTTCACTGCCACTAGCTAGAGTCTTACCATTAGGACTAAAAGCGATTGTTCGCACCCAGCTAGTATGTTCGCGCAAAGTTTTAATACATTCTCCTGTTTGAATATCCCATAGTCGTATTGTTTGGTCTTCACTACCGCTCCCTAAAGTTCTACTATCAGGACTGAAAGCGATTGACCTTACTGGACTACTATGTTTTTCTAAACTTTGGCAGTATTTACCAGTCTGAACATCCCACAACCTAATTGTGCAATCACCACTGCCACTAGCCAAAGTCTTACCATCAGGACTGAAAGCTACAGACCATATCCACTTTTTATGACCCATTAAAGTTCTGACAAGTTTGCCAGTAAAAACATTCCACACAAGCAGTACCCGATCCTGGCTGCCGCCAGCCAAAGTTTTACCATCAGGACTGAAAGCGATTGACCTTACTGAACTACCATGTTCTTCTAAAATGCGGCACTCACCAGTCTCATAATTCCACAGCCTTACAGTGCGATCGCTACTGCCACTAGCCAAAGTTTTACCATCGGGGCTAAAGGCAAGAGTAAGAACACGACCAATATCTCCCTGTAGAACCCTACGACATTTACAATCTTCAACGTTCCAAAGCCTTATTCTTTGGTCCTCACTGGCACTAGCCAAAATATTGTTATTGTTACTAAAGGCGATCGCCTGAACCTGATTGACAGATTCTCGCCAAATGGAATATTGATCCTTCAAGACATTCGATGATGTTCTTAGTACCTGATTTTCACTGCTGCTAATCAAAGTTTTGCCATCAGAACTGAAGATAATTGATTTCACCCAAACCCAATCAACATTTTCTTGCCAATAATCATTCTCACCCGTTTCTGCATTCCACAATTTAATTTGTTGGTCTTCACTACCGCTAACCAGAGTTCTACCATCAGGACTGAAAGCTATTAGCCTTACTGGACTGATATGTCCTTGCAAAATTTTACGGCATTCACCAGTTTCAACATCCCACAGCTTAACTGTGCTATCACCACTGCCACTAGCCAAAGTTTTACCATTAGGACTGAAAGCCACAGATAGAACCCAATCTGTATCATTTTTAAAAATTTTAGTGAATTGTAGAGTTGTGATATCCCATAATACTATTGTTTTATCTTCACTAGCGCTAGCCAGAGTTTGACCATCAGGACTAAAAACTATTGACCTGACTGGACCAATATGTTTTTTTAAAACTCCGCGTTCTTCACCAGACGTAACATCCCATATTCTCACTGTGCAATCACCACTGCCACTTGCCAAAATCTTACCATTAGGACTAAAAACCACTGACCATACCCATCTCGTGTGTCCTTGTAGAGTATGATGCAAACTGTTGGTAGTGATATTCCATAAACGTACTGTTGCATCTTCACTACCACTAGCTAAGATATCACCACTAGGATTAAAGGTAACTGTTCTTACTGGATTCGTATGTCCTTTGAAAGTGCTAATATGATCTCCATCAGTAAACTTTAATAACCGAACATCCCCATTATCATCTCCAGTAGCTGCAAGCTTCGCATCTAGACTAGATGCTACTGCCAAAATCCTCCCTAGCCCAATGTTGAAAACAGAATTTTCTAGGTTAGCTCCGGTGAAATCAACATTTTGAAGGTTTGCGTTGGTAAAATCACACCCTAATATGATAGCACGCCTAAGATTGCACCCTTGAAGACCCGCTTTATTTAGTCTCAAAAGAAGTGTTGCGACATTACCACCAACATACTTGACTTCTTCTGTAGTCTTTCCTCGTGTCGAAATAACGATACTTTGCAGCTGGTTAGCAGTGTTTTCTCCGCGTTCAACCATTAATACTAATAAATCAAAAATTGCTCTAGTTAACAGTGTTTGTCCAATAGTTGTACACAAGTATTCCAGCGGCTCTTGGGAAAATTTCTTGATTGGTGAAATAGTTAATGTTTCACTCTTGTTATTAACTTCTTGCTTAAAATATGAAGACCAAGTATAGTTTTTTGGCAACAAATCTTTAGGTGAATTTGGTGGCGAGGATCTAGCGAGAGCAATAAATTCTGAATCCAAGACACCTAATTCTGCAGCTAACTTATACGCAATGAAAAACTCTAAAAAAGATCGATGAGCTGGAGTATAGTCACCATCTGCATTGCGAATAAGCATAGTTTGCCCCATCATGTCATATTGCCAATGGTCTAAATCTTTTTGCTCCTGTACTACTGGGAATAAACTAAGAATGCGTTCTGGAAATTGTCGATAATTAAGGCTCAATTTATTAGTAGATAGCATTTCCCAAGATAATTCGCATAAGAAATAAAGCTTATCTGCTAAAGATGTAAAAGTACGTTCCTCTCTAATATCTCGTTCCATCTTTCTCCGTACAGCATAGAGATAAACCCTTGCTATATCTACAGGTTTTCCAGCTTGGATATCTGGTAGTGCATCTAAAACTAACTCTGTCATAACCGGACGACGAACTAGATCCAGAAGTTGAGGATTCCTCATCACTGCTTCTACTGTACTTGTATTATTGTCAGTTCGGGATAACAGCACCTGACGAATTTGCTGGTCGTTAAACTTCTCTAGTTCTAAAACCTCAAATTGAGGAGTTTCTCCTGTTAGATTAGCCGTGGAGGCACGTAATTCAGCATTTAGTAAGGCACGACCTTCTTTTGCTTCTGGGAAATGTTCTGTACGACAAGTAAAAATAACCTTTGCCCCAGGTACGACTACCTTAGCCAATTCCCAAAAGTTGTTAATCATTTCCTGCCGATTCACTCTAGCTGCCATTTCATCAAAACCATCAAAAATGATTAACAACTTGCCCATACGGTTAAGTTGCTCAAAGATTGAATAACCAGAAAGCAGAGTTTCGTGCTTGCGAAAGAAAAATTCGGATAATAATGACTCAACAGTGGCTGCTTTGGCATAATCCCGTAGCGGGATGACTATTGGCAGGCGAGGACGTTTTATTCCTTGATTTTGAGCAATGCGATACCTTTGCAGTGCGATCCAAGCATAGTGAAGGGCAAACCAAGTTTTGCCAGTGCCAAATTCTCCTAAAATTGAGAGGTGTTCTTTAGCAGGATCATCCAACCAACGGTCGATGTAACCATCAATCCAACCATTATGTTCGTCGTAACGACTCACCCCAATCTTTTGCTTAGAGATGTGATCGAACTCTTCTTTAATGCAGGACATGGATACATACATAGTATCAATTTTCTGGCGTTTAATCTGCTTTTCTAACCAATCAAAATATTTGCTGAAATCTGCATTTTGGTCTAGTAATTCATCCAATGTGAAACAACACAGATGCTGTTTTTCTGTCTTTTTCACTTCGTTACGGGCTGCCTGACTGATGCGGCGAAGGCTTACTAACCAACCTTCGTCAGTTTTTTGCTCATCTACTGACTGGTGTAGTGCTGACACATCTTTAACGCCTCCCTCGCCTGCAATACCATGCAATAAAATTCGATTGTATCCACGTCGCCGTATAGGAGGATTAATAATCCACTCAAAATAGTTTTCTTTCAAACATTCGGACTCAAATCTATACTTTAAAGTATCAAACCAAGGTCGCAACTGCTCGGCTAGATGGGCTAATAACTCATTTTTACGCTCTTTGGCGTCATTATCTGTGTCTTTGACTTTTGATTTTGACTCATATTTAGCTCTTCCTTGAATTAGCTGAATTACACCCCCAGAATTGTAAGCTACTGGATATTGAGGAATGTTCGTTTTTCTGTAGTACTCTTGTAGATCTTGAAAAACTGAGTCTACTAGTGCATGGTTAGTAAGCCATTCAAACTCTACAATTTGGTTAGGGTCAAGTCTCTTCAAAAGAGACCCTGTCAGTATCCCATGTTCACCATCTAACCGTTGATAAGCAACTTCATAATCACGGGACGCAGCAATAAAGGCGCGATCGCAACCTGAGTTATGCCTTCCCAGCTCAGTATCATTGAAATTGAGTAATTCTCCAGCAAAACAGCAATCTAACCAAATAACCTGCTGTTTTACTTGGCTTTGCTCCAACATATCCCATAAGTCTCGTAGCGAATAACCCCAGAAGTTTTTACTTGGACTAGCATCACTGGTTGCCAAAAAACCTTGTGTCAAACTTTTTCTTAATTGCTTTCGCAGTCCGTGTCCCGCAAAAAATAACAGCGCCGTCTCTGGAGGTTTCCTACTTTCTGGGAGGAACAATTCGGCGATTGCTTCTTCTAATTCTTCTGCCTTGATAAGCTTTTTGGGATCGACCTGCAATTTCCCATCTAGATTGCTGGAGGGTAAGCGCTTGACTCTAAAATTCCCGTAGGTTTCTAGAAGTTGAGCGATCGCCTCTGCGTCAGAAGCAGGAGTGGTGAGATGCTGGGGCTTGCCTGTTGACGAGTTTTTCAGGTTAGGATATTGATTAATACCTACTATCAACGCATCTCTGCTCATATCAATAATTTAGCAATTTAAAATAAATATCTTAGCTTAATTTAGAGATTATAACTAATTGCCATAGCGATTGCAAAATTACTCTTTTTTCTCTTCTCTCCCTGTAAAATTACTCATACTCCGACTAGCCACGCCGCATTTAGTTCCCACTACTATGAAGTACAGTAGATTCGATGTTTATGAGGTACAGTGCCTAATTCAAATTCCAAGTTTTAAAAAGCCACCCTACAATTGGTGTACCTCACGTACCGCAAACGCGCTGTATCTGTGAAATTAATAGAATTAAGATTGCACAGGAAGCGTTATAAAGACTACCAGAGCAAACTCTACTTACTACTTCCGACCTGCAAACACTTGTATGGCAAACCAAGTCACAAACGCAGCCACTATCCCAACTCCTACACTCACCGTTGCGGATACCACAGGCGAAAGCCAAGGTTCTGGAACTCCATGTTGTGATAGAAATGAACCTACAGGATATTTCGCTGCTTCCTTTGGGTTGGTTGCACCAGGAAATTGTCCAGCGATAGAAGCAACAAACGAACTAGCAGCTAACCCAACACCAACAATTGCTACAGTACTTTGAAAAGCACGATACGGCTTCAGCCGTTAAGCTTCGCTTATCGCGTTCTGAGCGTTCAATCTCCGCGATTCCCCGAATTGCGTTAATCAAGTCTGTTACTATTGTCAACCCAGGGTTCAAACTTTCGCAGTCGCTTTGAACTTGCTGTAAATATCTGCGTTTGACTTCTTCAATAAATTTCTGGAGAAACTTTAACTCACTATCTGTGTTTAATTCATTTAACTTTTGCTTAATTCTCTCCAATCGTCTTTCGTAGTTAAGCAGATTGATTTCAATTGTACGTTTTTGAGTCGCAAGATAATTCAAGTTGACAGAGTAGCGCCAAAGAATATTCTGAGCCTCAACTAAAGTTTGGCGCAATTTCTTTAAGTCCAACTTACTACATCAATTGTTACATTCAAGATCTCGTCACTTTCTCGGTCAGGTTTTCCCTCAAAATAGCCAAAAGTAGTTGGTTTTCGATTTTCGCGGGCTAGTTCTACTTCTAATTCCTTCTCGGTAGGCATTTGTTCTGGAGGAATAATGTCCTGGTGCAGAAAATGCACTGTATTTGCACTCTTCAGCAAGTACTGAACCAGAGTTTTGACTAACTTTCACCCTCACCTCGAAAGCTACAATTAAACTAAGCCCGAAAAACTCAAGGTGTTCAAAGACTATGGTAGCCATCACCCAACAACCCCAAAAAATGACCTTTGAGGAATATCTCGAATGGGAACTTCAGCAGGACGTTCGCTACGAATATATCAACGGCGAAGTTTTTGCGATGACGGGTGGTACAATTCCCCATAACGATATTGCTCTAAACTTTTACAGAGCCTTATACCCTCATCTGCGTTCCAGAGGTTGCCGGGTGAATGTGTCAGACGTGAAAGTACAAGTCAGCCCCCAAAGCCAGTACTACTATCCTGATGTTGTTGTCAGTTGCGACCCTCAAGACCTCAACGCCCGCAAATTTATTCAATTTCCCAAGCTGATTGTCGAAGTTCTCTCCCCTGGCACAAGCGCCAAAGACAGGGGTGAAAAATTCACTGAATATCTTAAGATACCCACTTTGCAAGAGTGTATGGTATGGTGCGGCTATTGGTCGGGATGTTAGTGCAAGTTGGTGCCGGACACCGGACACCAGAAGACTTTACTGACTTATGGAAATCTGAACGACGGGAAGAAGTAAAATACGCTGCGCCTCCCCAAGGTTTGTGTTTGTTGCGAGTCGGCTACCCAGATTTTCCCTTTCCTCCTGAGATTTGGTTTGATACTCAACCAAAATTTGTCATTGGTCATTAGTCATTAGCTATTTGTACCAGACAAAGGACAAATGACAGAAGACTTGTGACAAATGACAAAGGACTTTTGACAAAGGACAAATAGAAAATGACTAACAAAACGTTCCTTCCACCTGAAAAGACTCTTGAGCATAATTGGTATGTAGTAGATGCTACAAACCAGCGCCTTGGTCGTCTAGCTAGCGAAGTTGCCATGATTCTTAGAGGGAAAAATAAACCTCAATATACCCCTCACATGGATACAGGTGACTTTGTTATCATTGTCAATGCTGAAAAAGTGACTGTTACTGGTAAAAAGCGCACCCAAAAGATATACCAACGTCATTCCGGTCGTCCTGGTGGGATGAAAACCGAAACCTTTGATAAGCTGCAACAACGTTTACCAGAACGAATTGTGGAGCACGCTGTTAAGGGTATGTTACCGAAGAATACTTTGGGGCGTCAGCTATTTACTAAGCTCAAGGTATATGCCGGACCCACTCATCCCCATGCAGCACAACAACCAAAAGAGTTAAAGATTCAAACAATTCCAGGAGAAAATTAATGCAAGCAACAGATAACGACACCGGTCGTGCAATGTATTGGGGCACAGGTCGCCGCAAATCCGCAATAGCGCGAGTTCGTCTAGTTCCCGGTACCGGACAATTGATTGTCAATGGCAAACCAGGAGATCTTTACTTTCAGTTCAACGCTAACTACATTGCCCTTGCCAAAGCACCCTTGGAAACTCTGGGTTTGGAAAACGAATACGACATTTTGGTGAAAGCAGAAGGCGGTGGCTTAACCGGACAATCAGATGCTGTTCGCCTGGGAGTTGCCCGTGCCCTTTGCCAACTCGATCCAGAAAACCGCTCACCTCTCAAAAGCGAAGGTTACCTCACCCGTGACCCACGAGCTAAAGAACGCAAAAAGTACGGTTTGCACAAAGCTCGCAAAGCACCTCAGTACTCCAAGCGCTAATGACGGCTAATCGCTAACAGCAAGTCACAATTAGCAGTTAGCAAAAAGTTATAATAGATGTAGATCAACCACGGAAGAGAAAATGGCTAAACCAGATATTCATCCTCAGTGGTATCCTGAAGCCAAAGTTTACTGTAACGGTCAACTGGTTATGACTGTAGGTTCTACTAAGCCAGAACTACATGTAGACGTTTGGTCTGGAAACCACCCTTTCTATACAGGAACTCAGAAGATTATTGACACCGAAGGTCGCGTAGAACGCTTCATGAGGAAGTACGGCATGATGGAAGGTCAAACCGGCGGCAAAAGGAAAAAGTAGCGGGCTGGCTTTAGCTTTTAACGACGACCCTGCATAGGCTGGGTCGATTTGTCGTATCTAACGCTCAAGCCAATTTGCTATCTTTAAGGAGTGACTGCATTCGTCATGGCTGAAATATATCTGCTGGAGAAACTCAAGTCTGTTGAACAAACCTTTCATGAATTGACTCGTCGCCTTGGCGACCCCGATACTGCTAAAAATCCCGATGAGTATCAAAAGGTGGCAAAGGCTCGCTCTTCA
Organism: Scytonema sp. NUACC21; assembly: GCF_054684315.1. Classification (NCBI taxonomy): domain Bacteria; kingdom Bacillati; phylum Cyanobacteriota; class Cyanophyceae; order Nostocales; family Scytonemataceae; genus Scytonema; species Scytonema sp. NUACC21. The sequence continues at coordinate 102,149 of NZ_BAAFZH010000102.1, forward strand.
TTAGAAGAGGTAGTGAATACTTATGACATCTGGAAAAAAGCCCAGGAAGATTTTGCAGGGGCGCGTCAGGTGTTAAAAGAAGCTCAGGGCGATCCAGAGTTGCAAGAAATGGCAGCTTTGGAAGTTGAGGAACTTGAGCAAAAAATCGAAGAGTTGGAAAATCGGCTGAAGATATTGCTGCTACCACGCGACCCGAATGATGACAAAAACATTATGTTGGAAATTCGTGCAGGTACTGGTGGTGATGAAGCAAGTATTTGGGCTGGCGATTTAGTACGAATGTACTCGCGTTATGCCGATAGTCAGGCTTGGCGAGTAAAAATGGTCAGCGAATCTTTAGCTGAAATGGGCGGCTTTAAAGAAGCCATTCTAGAGATTCAGGGTGAAAACGTTTACAGCAAGCTAAAGTTTGAAGCTGGTGTCCATCGCGTGCAACGTGTACCAGTTACTGAAGCTGGGGGACGAGTTCATACTTCTACTGCCACTGTAGCAGTGATGCCAGAGGTGGATGATGTGGAAATTCATATTGACCCGAAAGACATTGAACTAACTACAGCTCGTTCTGGTGGTGCAGGTGGACAGAACGTCAACAAGGTGGAAACAGCAGTTGACTTATTCCACAAACCCACTGGTATCCGTATTTTTTGTACGGAAGAACGCAGCCAGTTACAAAACAAAGAACGGGCAATGCAAATCTTGAGAGCTAAGCTGTATGAAATGAAGTTGCGCGAACAGCAAGAAGCTGTGACTTCCATGCGGCGAAGTCAAGTAGGAACTGGATCTCGTTCTGAGAAAATCCGCACTTACAACTATAAGGATAATCGTGTCACCGATCACCGTTTAGGTGAAAATTACTCGCTGAACACAATTCTTGAAGGCGACCTTGAGAACGTGATTCAATCTTGTATTTCTCAAGACCAGCAAGAACGTTTGGCGGAACTCGCCGCTTCTGGCGCTAGCAATAACTAAAAGACGATTTTAACAATCTTCCTTTTACTTCTTGTTTTCAGGTAGAACCTGGGAATAGGTGACAAGAGGCTTCACCGTTTCTTGTTGCTCTACAGTCAAATCTGAATGCTCTAAACGATCGCTTGTGTGTATTGCTGTTGCGTCTACAATACACCAGCGGTTTTTTAATGCGTTGCAAAGTACATCTTCCATCTCTTTGAGATAAGGATGTCAACAGAGGTGTTACTAAGTAGCCAAATTCCTGAATATGCTGCTTGGAAGGCAGACAGCAAGTAGATTGACTGAAAATTGCTGTCACCGTTGATGACACAAGCAGAAAACTTGGGTTAAAACAGAGTGAAATTATTTGTCCCTGATTTTAAAGATGACTATAGGTGTTGGCTAATATAGCATCTTTGATTGTTAGCGGCTGAATAGCTTATATTTCTCATCATCTTTGTTTTAGCAAGATGGTATAACTTTTTGTTTCAGGTGCAGCTATGTCATTATATAAAGAACCATCGGATTGGCAGTTAAACCCAAACGAAACTTATCAAGCAATTCACTACAAAGGTTCTCTTGCAGGATTTTTAAAACAAGAATTTGCTGATGAGGTTTTAAAATTCTTAAACGAAGATGAAGTTATTAAAAAAGCTTTTAAAATAGCTTGTATTGATTTAATAAAACAATCGGGTGGGGAACTCAGTCAAGTCAAAGATTTGATGAAAAAATACATTTTTATGTGCGAACGTCCTAAGTATGGCACAAGAGCGATCGCTACTTTACTTCGGGAAAGACAACAGGAACTCGACTTGAACAATCAAGAATTTGCAAAGTTTTGCGATACTTTTAAGCTGTCACCTGTAGATCTAAATGGTATTTATGCTGGTGAAGCAGTGGATAATAGTTTGTTAGCACCGCTTTCTAGAATTTTAGGCATATCTAAGACAGAATTGTGTGAAGTTCGAGATGGGTGCGATCGCTCTACTGTTGGTAGTTAGTAGTTAGTAGTTAGTAGTTAGCAATTCTATTAACTACTAACCACTATCCAATAAAACTTACCTTCTTGGTGTAGCATCACCAAATTTAATTAAAAAAGCAATAGCAATACTGATAACCAAAATTATTGTTGTACTCAAAGCTGAACCAAATCCCCAATTTTGGGTGGGTCCGAGAAACTGGTTATAGACAAGCCGTGCTGCTGTCATACTGGAAGCACCACCAAGTAATTCTGGATTGATGAAATCTCCAAATGCAGTGATAAATACTAGAAAAGAACTTGCAGCGATTCCAGTGAGAGTTTGGGGTACTGTGACTTTCCAAAAAGTTTGTAAGGGATTTGCACCTAGATCGGCAGATGCTTCTAGCAAACGTTTATCTAATTTTTCTAGTGCTGCATATAGGATTAAAACCATGTAGGGCAGTAAGCTGTAGCTCATACCAATTAATACCGCAGGGCTGCGATTGAGTATATCTACAGTAGGTAAGCCTACGCTGCTTAGTATGCTATTGAGTAACCCAGTAGGACGGAGAATTGTAATCCAAGCATAAGACCGTAGTAGGGAAGAAGTCCATAAAGGTAAGACAAAACCAATCAGAAGCAAGTTTCGCCAGCGCTGAGGTGCAATTTGAGCAATCCAATAAGCAACAGGGAATCCCAAGATTAAACAAATTATCGTGGAACTGACTGCAAAAAACAGCGATCGCCACATAACTTGCAGGTATAGGGGATCGAGTATCCGTATGTAGTTGTAGAAACTGCTGGGATTGACTGTGTCCCCTGGTCGAATATTAGGTACCAAACTTAACTCGAAAATGATGAGAGTTGGCAGTACTAGCAAAAGCAACAACCAAATTCCGGATGGGGTCAGCAATATCAGCGGTTGCAGCCAGTCGAACCGAGGTCGAGATAATTTTGGCGCAGTAATACTTTTTGATGGGTGTTGTTGAGAATGGGGAATTTGAGTAGACACAAGCTTATTAAGCTAACTTTTACAGATGCACCCAGTTTACTTTGTAGGAGACGGTATATGGCAATATTATCCTTTACTGTAGAGGTCGATCCAATTACTATTAAATATTATTTCATAAATACGGTTATGGGTTTTGAGATAACCCTGTTGCTTGATAACTAGCCCCGACAAGAGCAATTCCCTTTCCTCAGGGCTATCAACTGAGACAAGCATTCCATAATTTAGAATTTGTCGATAGAGTTCGAGAAGACGAACAGTATCCTGTTTGCTGTTGAGGATGCGATCGCGAATAGTTCTTAAATGTTCTGGTTCATCCTGAGATTCCCAATTCTCAATAACTTGAGTTCGCACCAAATGTTCGATCCATTCAGCTTCCCCGCTAGTAGGAACACAAGAGGAGGAATTGCGGATAAGATGACAAAGCTTTTGCGTAAGAAAAGGCTGACCGTTAGTCCAAGCTAACAATTCTTTTAATATGACCTGCGGGTTGCTGACTTTTTCTGTTAATCCTTGTAACAAAGGTTGGGCTTCATGAAGCTGAAATCCGTTGAGTTGAATTGCCTGACCAATATTAAAGGGCGTTCTCTGGTTATCCGTAATCAAATCTGAAGGAGTAGCTACGCCAAATAAAGCAAAAGTTAACCGTTGATATTTTGGATTAATACTGCGTTGGTTGTAGCAAAAGCGGATGAGGGCAAAAAAGTCATTGACAGGGAAATTTAATCCCAAAATTGTATCAATTTCGTCTACAAAAATAAAAATATTGTCACTTTGAACGTGAGATAGAATAACTTCTTCGATAAATCGACCCAAACACTGAACGGGTGACAAATCTTGTTGCTCGTTCCACCAAGCTTTGAAATTTACCGTTCCGACCAAGTCAAAGTTTTGCCATAACTCCACTGCCAATCCCTTGTACCATTGAACCGGAGTGACACCTTCGACACCAAGGCGGGTAATGTCAATTGCCGCACAAGTAAAGCCCTCTTTTTGCAGGCGATCTATCATGCGTACCATGAGGCTTGACTTACCCATTTGCCGTGTATTGAGAATGTAACAGAACTCTCCATGCTTCAACGCTTTGTAAAGGAGTCGGTCTGCGGAACGCACGACATAAGTGGGAGCATCCATAGGCAAACTACCCCCGACTTGATAATCAAAAGTTGAGGTGTCCTCAGCACTTCTTAATAGAGCATTTTCAAATTCGAGTTCAGCTTGAGTTGCTTTCAAAATTTCCAGTATTTGCGAGAGTTCTTTAGTCCGTTCCTCGACTTTTTGTTCTAAAGTGCGGTTGGATTCTGCTAACTCATCCTTTGCCTTTTGCAAGTCTAGGTTTTTCCGAGCAACTTCTTGAGTAAACTGAATTCGTTCTGCTTCTGCCTGCCTGCGTTGGGTAATGTCAGTAAAGGCAGCGATCGCATAAACAATTTCACCCTTGTCATTATAAATTGGGGTAGCTGCCGCCTCTATAGGAATCATTTTATCTCCACAGGGAATTAGCATATCATCAACAGTTACACTTTCGCCTTTCAATGCTCTGACAATTGGTAACTGCTCAATGGGATACGATTGATTAGTCCTCTGCTGATAAACTGAATAAATAACATCATTTAAGTGATTTGCTGTGGTTGCGGTTTCCATACCAAGTATTCGCTTTGCAGCCTGATTGGCATAGTAAGGCTGACTGTTGGCATCAAAGACAAGCACGCCTACTGGCACAGCTTCTAAAAATTGAGTCAGTCTTGCCTCACTTTGGCGCAAGGCAACTTCCGCCTTCTGACGTTCAGTCACCTCTTGCTGCAAGCGAATTAGTAATTCTGCTTGAGCTTGCTGTGCGAGACGTTCCTGTTCTCGAACCGCTTTCATCCGCTGCACGTGTTCCAAAGTTTTATTCGTTGTAATTTCTAAATCCAGAAAATTAATTGGCTTAGTCAGGAAGTCAAAAGCACCCCGATTCATTGCCGTTCTAATATTTTCCAGATCTCCATAAGCAGAAATGATGACTGCTTTGACGATGGGATACAGTTCATTGATGTGATTGAGCAAAGCCAGCCCATCCATCTCCGGCATATAAATATCGGTTAAGACGATATCTACATCTGGTTCCGAACGCAGCTTTTCTAAAGCTTGCAAACCATTATGAGCAAAAATTAAATTAAATTGCTTTTCCCGAATTTTTTTTCTAAAAACTTGACGTAGTAGCAGTTCTAAATCGGGCTCGTCGTCCACAACCAGTATTTTAACTGTCATGATTTTTATCTATTGAAATTCTTCATAGATTGAGGATTTTTTCCTTAAGCTGATTAAACTCAATTGGTTTTGTAATATAGTCATCTGCTCCTAAATTTCTAGCGATTTTAGAATAATTATCATTATCATAAGCAGTAATTATAAAGACTTTTAAATGGGGGAATCTTTCCTTGATAATTTTGAGCAGCTCTAGACCGTTCATTCCAGGCATGTTAATATCTGCTAAAATCAAGGACAGACATTTAGTGAGACTATTTTGTAAGTTTTCCAGTGCTTCTTCTCCGGAAAAAGCAAAATACAATTGAATTTGATTTTGTCTGCTTTCTCTCCTAAACTTTTGCTGAAACAAGAGCTGGACATCTTGTTCGTCGTCCACAATCATTATTTTCATTTAAAACTTACGCATTGACTAAATGAACAAAATATGCAAAGAGTAAAAACTAAATTTAGTAAACTCTTCTACATTATTTTATTAGTAATCAAAAGTTTGTCTATACTGACGAATTGTAAGTTGTAACCTCTTTTTACTAAAAGTTTGGGGATTTGGGACCAAAGACGGTGCTTCGTCAAGCTGGATAGAATTTTGGGCTATCGGCATTTTTGAGCGTCCGTTAAGGCACCGCCCCTTATATACCAACACCATTAAGCCGTAGGTTGGGTTGAGGAACGAAACCCAACACAATGATCCCATTTGTTAAATTAAGCCGTAGGTTGGGTTGAGGAACGAAACCCAACACAAAACCGTATTGCCTTATGACCACTCTTTTCCCCCTGTCCCCCCTTCCATATTGCGTAAGTCTCGCCATCATTTAAATCTTCGTTCTTTCTGCAAAGATTTTGGTAAAGTAATCATAAATTCTGTAAAACTCCCCACTTGAGTGTCTACCCTAATACCTCCTTGATGCTGCTGGACAATGATATCGTGCGTGATAGAAAGACCCAGCCCCGTTCCTTCTCCAGGTGGCTTAGTCGTGAAAAAGGGATGAAAAATCTTCTCTTGCGTTTCTGGAGGAATCCCATCGCCGTTATCCCTAATGCTGATTTCAACACACTCACCCAAATTTTTAGTCTTGACAGAAAGGGTAGGTGAAAATTTTTCTCTCTCTTCGCCTGGTTGTGTCTGAAACCGCATTGCTTTCTTATGTGCTGCGTAACAAGCGTTGTTAATGACATTTATCAAAGCACGGCTCATGTTCTGCGGCACAATATTGATTTGACAAATATCATCATCGTAGTCAGTTTCTACCGTAATATCAAAAGATGTCTCCTTAGCACGCATTCCGTGATAAGCTAAGCTCACCGCTTCTGCTATTAACGCATTAATATTGGTGAGTTGTCGCTCATCGCACGTTTGACCCCGAGAATGCATTAACATTCCGCGCACAATATTATCGGCTCTTTTGCCATGCTCATTGATTTTTTGAGCATTTTGGCTCAAATCATTTAAAATCTCTTCAATGTATTCTCTGCTTTCTGGATCTAAATGGTCTTTGTGATTTTCAATTTCTGTTAGTAGTTCTTGGGTTAACTCAACAGAAAGTTCGGCAAAATTATTGACAAAATTTAAGGGATTTTTGATTTCGTGAGCAATTCCGGCAGTTAAAGCACCTAGAGAAGCCAGTTTTTCTTGAGCAATAATCTGGGCTTGCGTTGCTTTCAGTTTCTTAAGAATACTTGCCAACTCTTGATTTTTTTCTTGTAATTCCTGGGTTCTGACTTCTACTTTTTGTTCCAACGTTCGGTTGTAATCTTCTAACTGCTCGTATAAACGAGAATTTTCAATGGAGATGGCGGCTTGGGCAGAAAGGATTTTGAGGACTTCAACGCGATCGCTTGTAAAAGCTCCTGTTGTCAGATTATTTTCCAAATACAAAATACCACTGAGTTTGCCTTGATAAAGTAGGGGAGTACAAAGAATGGATTTGGGTTGAGTGGCAATAATGTAGCGATCGCGTGTAAACGAGCCTTCATTAGTAGCATCATTTAAAACCACATTTTCTTGGGTGCGAGCAACATAGTTAATAATGGCAGCCGATAAAAGAGGAATTTGGCTTTTAGGGTCTACTGATTCTATTGGCAGAGATTGCAGTACAATTACGTTCTCAGAATCTACATTTCCTGAAGCTCCAATAAACCATCTGCCTTCTTGACTCTCTTCCCGCTCTATAGGATTTGTTTGGGAGTGCAAAATTAAAAAACCCTTTTGAGCACCTGCATTTTCAATCAAAATTTTCATGAGTTTTTGCAGTAGCTTTTCTAGCACAATTTCGCTAGCCAGGGCTTGTGAAGCTTGCAATACACTGTTTAAATCCAAAACATCTGATGTTGTTTTACCTGATTCGGTAATTGAGACAGTTAAGCGGGTCGAAAGGCTATCTGTCGAGGCATTAGCTAAAAACTGCGGGTATCGTGCCTCTAAATCTTTTACCTTAGCGATAGCGCCCCAGCGCTGATAAGCATAATGGGCATCTTGTAGATAGTGTCGAGCAACGTGTTTTTGGCCTTTGGCTAGGTAAAATCTACCTGCTAATTCGTAGGCGAGGGCTTCCTCGTTGAGATATTCGTTTTCCTGGGCGAGAGTAATGGCGCGATCGTAATATTCTCTGGCATCACTATCTTTACCTAATACACGAGTGCGTTCGGCTTCGACTAAATAGAACTTATGGAGAAAATTCATGGGAGCATGATGTGCCCAGTTTTCCATTTTTTTCTGGTTAATATCTACTTTTTCTAAAATGCACTTTTGTTCGGAAGTTGTGGCATCAGGAAATATAGCTAGCTGGGCAAGAGATTCGTAAAAGTTACCGATAGCAGTAGAATAAAATCCCAGTGCTACACCCGCATACTCTCTCATTTTATTAGCCATTTCAAGTGCTTGCTGGTAGTCTTGAAATAGATAGCCGAACAAAAGTTTATGTACATAAAAGTAAAAAACAGAAGTTAAATCGTTCGCTCTATGGTAAAGAGACAACATTATTTCTTCATCATTACTTTTAACGGCAAAACGACAGGGATTTTGGTTCTTTCCAAGCAGGTTTGAGACGACCTGTTGAAGCAATTCAATCCAACGCAGGGGAATTTTCTGTTGATATTGATGCAGAACTTCATTGTATTTGATAATTTTTTGCTCCAATACCCCCAATTCCTGACCCAGCCAGTATGCGTGTAAAGAGTATTTAAATAGAGCTAGACAACTCCAAATCAGATCTCCTGTTTCCAGCCCGCGTTGGTGTATCTGTAGAAAAGACTTTAACGATTCTCGGAGATGCTCTTTCCAATGTCTAACGAATGTATTGAAGACAAAGCTCGTCTTAGCCTCAAATTGTTTGGTATCAAACCTTTCCAAAAGGATCAATGCAAGTTGGCAAAACTGATAGCCTGCATCAATATCTTCTGTTACCCCACATAGAAGGATTCCATAAGCAGCATAGGCAGAAGTCGAGAAAGATGTATTGCCAAACTTTAACGATAAATCGACCAATTCCAGTATCAGGAAAGGGAAAAGTTCAGGGAATCCAACAGAAGCAACGCTAGCTAAGAGAAATAAGAGCAGCATAGCTGCTCGTTTTGTAGCATCCGTCATTTTTGGCTGCTTAATCAAATCCTCAATCCTTCGCCCAGCCCAAATAGCTTTTGTCTCTTCCAAACGACTCACTAAATCTGCCTGAATTGGTTTTTCTGGCAACTCCACTCCACACAATTGCAGTGCTTGCAATCCAATCATCATTGCTTTTGATGATTGCTGCTGCCCAAAATAAGCTTGAACCTTAATTTCATAGGCTTTTAGTGTATCCAGCAGGGTTTTGGCTTGTTGCAGTATCACCTCAGTCCATTGCTCTAGCTCTTCAAAGTGATTGCTGAGGCTGGCTGCTTCTGCTGCTTCCAAGTACAATGTCAGGGTTAGCTCATACTGCTGCTGCCAACTATCTCTATTCAATAAAACGGATTGAGGGGAGTTAAGCAGTTCGATACCAATTTGCAAATAATGAAAAGCTGGTTGATAGGCTGCCGATGCCTTTGCTTTCCGACCCGCTATAAGGTTTAATTGGACTAGCTCATCTCGCTCCGTCTGATGTCTGAGGCGATCGTGACCCTGGTTTAGTTGGTTGACAATGTTAAATATTTGCTGTTCTCGCTCGTCTAACGGTGTGTTTTGTAGCAGCAGTTGTCCTATTTGCCAGTGTACGTCTTGCTTTTCCGCTTCAGGAATGAGGGAATAAGCAGCTTGCTGGATGCGATCGTGAGCAAATCTGTATTCGACTGTGACTTCATCTGCCAAACCCTCAACGTTGAGATCTATTAATTTGTAAGCATCTCCCAAAGGCAAGAGTAGACCCTCCACCATCGCCGCCCACAGATTGCTAGCTGTTGCTTGAGGTGATTTTTCATAGATGACTGCCAAAGTCTGGAGTTCAAATTGGTTGCCAATACAGGCAGCAAGCTTTAAGACTTGTTGTGTTTCCTCTCCCAATTTTCGCAGCTTGGCGGTCATCAGTTCGACTACATTATCAGTAATATTCCGTGACTGAATTTGCGCTAAATTCCATTGCCAAGTATTCCTTTGATAGTCAAATTTCAACAGTTTTTCAGTATAGAGTGACTTCAAAAATTCATTCATAAAGAATGGATTTCCATGAGTTTTTACAAGTAGCAATTCTGACAGCAATCTGGCTTTTTCTAGCGAACAATTGAGGGTATCAGCCGTAAACTGCGTTACATCAGGCAAAGTTAAGGGAGCAAGCACAATTTGATGAATTGTTGTTTTCCTCTGGCGGATTTCATCTAGCATTAATAATAAGGGATGGGTTGCACTTACTTCGTTATCGCGATAGGCACCAATTAGCAATAAGTTATGGCTATCTACGGCAGTCATTAACAGTTCAATCAATTTGAGTGAAGCTGTATCTGCCCACTGTAAGTCATCCAAAAAGAGGACTAGGGGGTGTGAGGGTTGGGTAAATACTTGGATGAAGTTTTGAAACATTAGGTTGAAGCGATTTTGGGCTTCTGTTGGAGCCAATTCCGGTACTATTGGTTGGGAGCCGATAATCAATTCTACTTCAGGTATGACATCAATTATTACCTGACCATTGGAACCTAAAACAACTAGTAGTTTTTCTCGCCAGTTCTCTATCTGGGCTTGACTTTCTGTTAACAATTGCCGAATTAAGGAGCGAAAAGCTTGTACTAGCGCAACATAGGGAATATTTTTCTGATATTGGTCAAATTTACCGGAGGTAAAGTACCCTCGCTTCTCTGTAATTGGCTTATAAACTTCTTTAACTAAGGCAGATTTACCAATACCAGAGTATCCCGTTACAAGTACCATCTCGCTGCTGCCCTGACTGACTTGTTCAAAAGCAGCTAATATCCTGTTGATTTCTTTATCCCGCCCATAAAGCTTTTGTGGAGTTTGAAATTTCCCTGAAACATCCTGTTGACCAAGGGGGAAGGAATTAATCTGCCCCAGAGTCTGCCATTGCCGCAGACATTTCTCCAAATCCGCCTTCAGACCAGAAGCTGTTTGGTAGCGGTCTTCAGCGTTTTTTGCCATAAGCTTCAGCACGATCGCTGAAATGACTGAGGGAATATCTGCTCTGTGTTCGTGTGGTGGTTCGCATTGTCGGGCAATATGACAATGTATTAATTCCAATGCATCATTTGTAGAAAAGGGCAGTTGATTTGTCAGTAATTCGTAGAAGGTGACTCCCAAGGAATAAAAATCGGTTCGGTAATCAACAGCCCGGTTCATTCGTCCGGTCTGTTCTGGGGATATATAGGCTAAGGTTCCCTCCAGCAAATCTGGATTGCGAAAAGTTGTGGCTTCTCGTGAAAGTTCTGTGGAGATGCCAAAGTCAATGAGTTTGATTTGAAGCGTTGTTTGATTCCAAACGATGTTAGAAGGGTTAATATCTTTGTGTATGATATTTAGGTCATGTACCTGACTGAGGATGTCAGTAACCTCAATTGCCAGGGACAAAAACTCATTGAGAGCCAATTGTTTGTTTTGCCTTATTCGTTGGACGGATTCACCGCCAAAATCTTCCAGAACCATGACCCACCGATGCTGGTCTGTTTCTAAACTGTAGGCATCTACCACACCTGTCAAAGCTAGGTTTTTTGTAATTTCATATTCTCGCCGAAACTCAGCAATTCTTTTTGGGGTAGGGTAAGCTTGTTTCAACATTTTAAGAATAACGCGTTGGTTATCTCTTTGTCGGTAGGCACGGTAAACCAACGAATTATCGCTTTCATAAAGCACTTCTTCAGCGTGATAGCCTAAGATATCCATAGCCAAGCCCGAACAATTGGAACGGTTTACTCCAGCCCGTAGAAACGAGCAGAGTTATCCCATAGTAGCTTTTGTACGGTTTTCCTGGGTAGTCGATCCTGAAGTGCTACGGCTTTTTCGCTCATACTCATATCGTGATCCACATGAGGGTAGTCAGAACCAAAGAGCAAATTATCCGAACCGATGTACTGAATAATATTCTCCAAATAAGGTTCCTCTGGCTCAATGGCAACAAAGCACTGGCGGCGAAAATACTCCGAAGGCTTCATCTTAACGTTATCTGCAACTTCCCACGCTAGTTGTTGATACTCTTCATCCAAGCGCCACAACCAATAGGGTAACCAGCCACAACCAGCCTCAAGGAAACCAACTCTTAGCTTGGGATGACGTTCTAAAACTCCTCCTTCAATAAGTGCTAACAGTGCCATCATCTGCTCCATTGGATGAGAACAGGCATGTATGGCAAAATGAGTATTGAACCGATCTGCACCAGCTGTTGGTAAGCGGCAATATGTCCCTTCATGAATACTGACAGCAACGTTTAAACGCTCGCACTCAGTCCAAAATAATTCGTAGGATGGGTCACTTAGCAATCGCCCTTTCACTGGATTAGGTGGTAACACAACAGCTTTCCAGCCAAATTCCACGATCTGGTGCAATTCAGATACCATCTTTTCTGGCGCATGAATATTAATGGCTCCTACTCCTTTCAAAATTTGTGGAGCATAGTTACAATAATCTCGCAACCAATTGTTATAAGCGTTGGTAAATGCTCCAGCTAGTATGGGAGACATTGTCTCTACAGCAAAAAGCCACAATCCAGTGCCGGGGTAGAGAAACGATATATCAATTCCCATCTCCTGAATCCCTCTTACTCGGGACTCCGCGTCGAAGCGACTTAGTGCAGAAATAGGATGAGATTTTATAACGTGCTTGGCTATCTTATTGCGGTAATCAGCAGATAGCTTATAGAAAATCTCCTCACCTCCTACTTTCAAATCTGCTGAGGGTGCATACTTTTTAAAAGCAGGTTCAAGGTACTTTTCCCACATATCAGGAGGTTCGAGTACGTGTGAATCGGCATCAATGATTTGATATCCTTTAAGCATAATTTTTGTCATTTGTTATTTGTCATTTGTTATTTGTCATTGGTTATTTGTGCTTAACTAATGACAGATAACCATTGACTAAGGACGACCTTCAGTTACATTTGTTTGTACTGACTTGATTACAATTACATCCACATTGGAAAAGGATTGAATTGATTTTCTTTCAGTGGCTCTTGCAACCAACCCAACTTGACGGGAACATTATCAAGTCTTCCAGAATTTAATCTTTTCCAGAAGTGACGCATTCCTGGAACAATGACTTTCACGACTTTGAGTCCGATATCGGGACGGGTCTGATCTAAAACCAGCATTTCCATGCCATGTTTCTCACTAATTTGCTGGCAAGTCATTACGTCTTCAAACAGATTATCACTCCAAACTTGGGGATAATCGGAATAAGTTTTTGGTGCAACGCTTTCATCAGGAACCAAGTAAGGTTGATTTGTTAGCGTAGCAGTTGTCCACCATTCAAGAGCTACTGGATCGGCGGATGAGGGATATTGGGTATTACCATCAATATCTGCTGATAGAACTGCTAGAAGTGACTGGTTTACCTCTGTTAGCGCTCTTGAAATAGCAATTTTTGGATCGAAATGGGAGCCAAAACCATAGATAATGTCTTCTACCTCTCGATCTATTCGCCTGCTTATGGCGGCAAAAGCTGGTATGTTTAAATCGCTAGTAATATCCAGAACCCAAAGTTCGCGATGGAGAGTTTTGTAGTGATTCTCCAAAGCTTGAATATATGGATCGTCAAAACTATTTAAATCTACTCTTGGTCGCCTAACACGGTTATACCACCACAAAGCTACACAATCGCGCTCCACCAACTCCATAAAACCTTGCAGGATTGCCTCTTCTAATGTATTTCCAGCAGCACAGCCATTAGTGTCAGCCCAACAATCAGGTTTTGGAGGTCGGGGATAACCGTAATAGCAGTAAGCTGTTGGTAAATATTTGAATTCTCGATAGCTCAAAGACCAAACAGGCGTCCACTCAATTTCCCTTTCTTCATCAAAAGGTTCTGGAACTCTAAAAAAAAGGCTGGGGTACTGAGCATTCCATTCCTGACGATTTTTGTACTGCTCTTGGCTGAAATTCATACAAGCATTAGGATGAATTGCTGCATCTCCCATTTTTTGGTAACTGCCTTTGTAACGAATTTCGTTCCCTTGAAAAACTCCAGAGGATCTCTCAATTGCTTCGCAAAAAGCACTTGCCCTTGCTTGCTGTTCTGTCTTTCCTTTACCCGCACTTCTGCCCCCAATATTTTGACGTAAAGAGTCTAATGAGTAAAACATGGTGGCAAAATGATGTGTAGCAGCATAGGTATAGATTAAATTATTTGAGCTTTGAGATAAATGCCGTAAATCTCGAACAACTCCTGTAATCGGGCTAATGTGGTATTGATATTTGTTCAGTGTCTCTTCAGGAGAAACAAAACGATGTCCTCCGTCTGTCATGAAAGTTTTCTTTCGGTTTCCTAAAACAATGGGTAAAGGCTTTTGATACAGATCTGGCTCTCCACAACAAGGGCACTGGGGTCGTTTAACCATAAGATGATTTTGAGTTTGCAGCGATATCATATCGTGGGTTACTAAAACCCCTTCTAGCTGTTTGTTGTGTCCTTGAATAATCCATTTTGCAACTTCAGTGGCTGCCATACCTAGTGCCGTTTGCAATCCAGAGGAAATGATACAGGAAGATGGTACTAAAGGCGTTGAAATACCCTTGAGTTTTTGAATAAATGCTTCCACCGGTCGATTTGCACGCAAACGCTGAGCTAAGCACTCCCAACAACCCGTTTTTTCAGGATGAAATATTGGACCAATCCAAGCTATGGTTCCCACTGGTTTGACTAGCATCCAAGGGCGTCGTTCCTGTAAGGCTTGTTTATTAAATGTGTCCAAACCATCTTGAAGATAGTCATCGGTTAAGACTACTACTATGTCTCCCTCATCAGAGACTTGGATATTGAGCGATTCAAGAATAAAAATGAATTCTGTGGGAGCAATAGAACCGAAGGTTTTGATTGCAACTTTGGTGGTTTGTAATCGTTGGTTAGCCTCTTTTGGACTAACGTTCAAAGTTTCACAAAAGACGGCTAACGTAGATGACAAGGAGTTATCGCTTTCAACTATATAGCCCTGCTGTTCCATCTGCATAAGAGCGTAATAAACATTAGCACTAGTAGCGATAATCTCTTGAGTAGATGCTTGTTCTGGCAGCAAATGTGGGAGAATTTTGTCCACAATATCGTCAACACTGTGTTGACCATTTAGCAAAGGTATTAACAATTGATATAGACGACCTCTTAGCAAAAAAGAATTTCTCTCTGATATAAGAAATATGGTTTCTTGTTCAACAATTTCAACTTTAAAATTGTTCTTCAACTGCGGTTTATTGAGCATATTAATTTGCTTTTTATGTTATAACCCCCCGCTAAATAAAGTATTATAGCGGAGAATTTTTACATCAATGTAGATGTTTTTGCCAATCAATATAAGACGGAGAAAATTTCAGCACACACTGAGAGGAATATAAGGGGTAGTAGGGTACAAGGTATCGGGATCATTATTGTTAACCCATTCTTCTAACTGCTCATCTGTAACTTCAGTTGGTCGTGGAGGATAGGGTAAGATATATACTGCCTCACCCACATCTTCTGTAAGAATCCCTTTGTAGGAACTCCAGTCTACAACAACCTTTGTTGGACCGAAAAATCCTTCAAGATCGATACCGTACTTTTTCAAAAGCTCTTTTATCTCATCTGAGTTACGTCTAAAAATGACTCTCTTGATTTCCATCCCTTCTGGATCGTTTGACAACCATGATTTGGCAATAATTTGGGAGACTTTTTTCGATTGACTCTTGAATCCACCAATAATTTCATTGCTCATAACTTGATACCCTGATAAGCATTATGATAATAATGTCACCACAGAATAGATGTATTCACTACAGGTACATCTAATTAAAAATAAAGTTAAGGAATGCCACACATCGATAGAAAAATTTACTTCTTTAACATATTTCCTTTGTTAAGTAAGTTAAACCAAATAAATTTAATATACTCCAGAAACCCAGGGTTTCAAAGAACCGGGTTTTTGGAGTATATTCTAAGTTAAATTGTGTTTTCCTACTTACAAATAAAGATTCACTTTATAAAACAGTGAATTTTTATAAGAGAGATGATTCAGCATCAGTTCAATCATAGAAGCATAAATCATTGCCTCACTGAACATTAGGCAATGATTCATCACCTGCAAATCATCTTAAAAAGACTTTAGCATGCAGTTAAAGGAATATAGGGGTCATCGGGAAATTGTTTGTTGGGATCTGTATCGTTTACCCACCTTTCTAGTTGCTCATCTGTCACTTCAGCAGGTCGTGGAGGATAAGGGAATATATACCTGTTAGATCTATCAGATATTGCTCCTGGAGTTGTTGATTCTTTTAAAGTCCCAATAAAGGTATCCCAACTGACTTCAATATGTATCGAAACGCGGAAAAAACCTTCAAGATCGACACCATGGTTTTTCAACCAATTTTTTATTTCCTCAGAGTCGCCTCTCAAGACAACTCTTCTAAAATCTGCTCCTTCTGGATCGTTAGGTAGCCATGATTTAGCAATAAATTGGGAGAGCTTTTTATTTAGTATGACGATATCCTGTCTGTCAATGCTTTCTGCCCCTCGAGTGTTACCGAACTCTTCTGTTATTTGATTCACAAATTCATCGAACTTATCTTGGTAGATTCTTGCACTCATATTTTGATAACTCTATAAAAAGCTGTGCTAATTATCTCATATCACAAAAGAGAAAATAAAACTACGAAAGAATGATTGATTTGTTTTTGTCAATTTTCCTATCTAAATCTCTCTTTTAATTTTGGGCGATCGCCATGAATTAACTAACGGCGAAAACCATATAATTTGCCGAACGATTAAAACCTTAATAAAGCTATTCAGCCGTAGAATCTGTTAGACAAGCGGATATCTATAATTTTTACTCATACACTCACCCCATGCGCTGGAACGCACTATCTCCCAGTAGTCTAATTGGATATTGATTTAATTGAAAAGCTACTCATTAACAATACCATTTTTTACTGTATTACAGATATAAATTCCATGAAGTAATCACATTTTTTCATATTTTGTTAAATATAGTTTTTTTATGAGTATTCAAGATAGTTGCTCTAAAATTTTTTGCGTTCATTATGAGATTTTATATAGTAAGTCTAAGGAAAATATATAAGATTTATATGTTGACTCACTATTAAAATGCTGCAAGCATTCAGCGATTAGCAGATTGGCAATCCAACCCAGACGCGACATCTGATGTCTGGACATAGGAATTTGTATTTGATTTAAATGAGAACTGCGTTATTTACCTCTAGACTGAAAATACTCACGATATAACTGACAACTGGGAGTTGCTTTATTGTTATCCAACCTAATCAACCCCATACTATTGAGCTTATAAGCAACAACGGATTCTAACTGTACGGGTTCAGTAGCATTTATAACCGTATAAAGAGCGGATGCTAATTCCGGTTGTACTTCCAAAGTTGACCAATGACGCTGCAAGTGATGGTAATAGATGTTAGTAGGGGCGGACGCATTCTGTAGCAGTTCTGTCAAAGTTATATTTTGCTGACTGAGGTGATAAAGCGCTAAGTGTACAAGTGCTGGATGACCCCCAACTATGTCCATCAAAAGTTTTGCTTCCTCTCCATCTCTCCAACCCAGTCCATAGCGCTGCGCTAACTGCTGTACTTGGTCAAAACTAAAGCTTTTCAAGTGAATCGGTAGTCCAACATTAAACGGGGATTGATGAAGTTGCAGTGGAACGTACACTTCAGTAGAATGAACCACAATCAGACGCAGCTTTTGCCAAGTGGGTCGTCTTTTAGCTTCTTCGTGCCACGATCGCAACAGGGGTAAAAATTCTTTCGCCACTTGGGGATGCTCAAAAATTTGGTTGACTTCATCCAAAGCCAAAACAATGGGACGATCTATTTGTTCGAGCACATAATTTTGCAAGTAAGACGAACAACTCACTTTACTGCCAATGTCTTCATCCCAATAATCGTCTAATCTTGGCTCCAGGTGGAGTTGACGAGAAATATTGGCACACAGCCAGCGCAAGAACCGATTCAAATCACTCAAAATTGCAGAGTCAATTTGCTCTTCCAAGTTCAGGCTCACTGTACGGCAGTCCATGCAGTTGGCGTATTCTAAAATCCTTGAGAGCAGAGAGGTTTTACCCATTTCCATAGGAGCTTTAATCCGAATTAAGGCTCCTGGTTTAGCGATTTCTCTGCAAGCTTGTACCTCAACAACCGGGTTTTCAATATAGTAAGGAGAGTCTAAGGGGACGGAACCACTGGGATATGGAGGTGCTATCCCTGGGTTAAGAGTTATAGATTGGGCGAGAGCATGGTTTGCTGATAGCGATCGCATTTCTTCTTGCATCCCTCTAAAGTTAGAATTAGGAGGCATTTTTTGAGAACCTACCATGTCTTCCCACTCAATACGGATACTCTCCTGCAACCAAACTATTGACGGTTCGGCTGGATTTTGGCAAATAACGGGTAGCCAAGTGGCACAAGGGAAATCTTTCTCTAAAGCTTGCAATCTTTCTCGTGCGGAACGTACTGCTGTGTATAGGGATTTGCCACTGGAAAACTCCGCTATAAAATATCTTAAAAATTCTTGAGCGATCGCATCCGGCACAGGTTCCCGCATAACAATCACTTGCGGGATATTCAAATCTTCCAGCTGCTGCGCCAACCCCAAACCATCGCAAGAGTTAAAAATTGCTAGCTTCAACCCACGACTGATAGCTTGTTTGAGAGCATATTTCAGTTGTTCAAGAGAAACCTTATCTGTTTGATTTAATTGCAGAACCCCTTTTTCTTTACTCGAACTATGACCTGCAAAAAAAAGAATGTCCCAACCTTGTTGCCAAAGATGGTCATTCAAATCCCGTAGATTTGGCTCAAGTAAAAATTTAATTTCTGCTCGATGGGTTAATTTTTCTAAAAATGCCCGATCCTGACTAATATCAATTCCTTGCCCGTTCCCAAAAATTGCCAAAATTTTAATTTGGAATTTTCGGGTATTAACGGGTAACTTGTTTGAGTTTTTATACTCTACTGCACTTAATGCCAATTCCGCATGGGGGTAATCCTCAAAAAATTCCCACATATGCCAGGGAAGACGGCGCAGTATATTATCATTAGTTTCAATAATAAAGCGTATTTCCTCAGACGGTTTTAACTGCGTGCGGAGTTGTCGGTCGATTTTGCGAAACTCGCTTGAATCCAACCAGGCATTGATTTTTTGTGATAATTTCTGGGATAAATTGATGATGTCTACATCAGAAACATTCGTGATCCCCGCCTCTTCAATTTCAAAATTGTCGTCTGTTTCAACTGTTTCAACACCGAGACGCCACCCGCTCAGACGTTGATAGAAAGCGTAATAATGTAATTGCCAATTTCGATAGAGTTCAAAAATTTTTGGTGCAGCTGGTAAACTAGCAGTAATTTTCATCCTGTAGGAGTTGTTTGCTTCTCCAAGCTCTGCTGTGACAGCCGCAAAACCGTCATTTAGGTTTCCCTGACCCAAGCTTAAAACAACTAACCTACTCATAAGTCTTTAATAACGTAATGGTCAATTGTGAACCCAAGGAATCTCCTAATAATTTGCAACAAAGGGCTCTCCGTTTGCAAATGTCTTAACTGAATCGGTAAAAATCAAATTTACTTATGGGGACTGTGCTTTGTCATTTGTCCTTTCTCGTTTGATAGAGAAAAAGACTAATGACGGTCAACATAGTTATGTTTCATTTTGTCCGCCTACTTAACTGTTAAGAAATGCTGCTTCTAGCTTAGGAATGATATACAAACTAAAACTTCTTTTTCCATTTCACTCTTTTTCAAATATTATAACGAAGTTTCTTAACATTTTCTCCTAATTACTTAACATAAGAGATTGGAATAGCAATATAATCTCTTCTAAGGCTGTATTTAAAGAGGTCTTATCATTCTCTGAATTTTTGGTACTGATTTTACTCAAGCTAGAAGCACCTTATATTATACTAAATTTTTTCAGAATCAATAACAAGTCAACTATTATTTATCCCTGTTTTCCATCAATATTGGTCTATGTGAAAGGGAAACTTCGGCTGAAAATACTGCCGATACAACTCGCAACTGGGGATAGCCTGATTGTTATCTAACTTAATCAATCCCATACTACTGAGCTTATATGCTAATACGGGTTCTAATAATACGGGTTCGCTGGAATAAATGACCCTTTGAAAAGCAGATGTAAGTTCTGGTTGTACCTGCAAAGCTGCCCAATGGCGCTGCAAGTGGTTATAGTAAATTCCTCCGGAGATCGGAGCCTCTTTCAGTAGTCGTGTTAGAGTTATCTCCCCACGGCTAAGGTAATACAATGCTAAATGGATGAGTGCTGGATGTCCCCCAACCATGTCTATTAAGAGTTTTACTTCAAACTCATCCGCCCAATCAATTCCATAATGTTGAGCTAACTGCTGCACTTGATCGAGAGTAAAGTTCTTCAACTGAATGGGTAATCCCACGTTGAATGGGGACTGATAAAGCTGTAAGGGAACATACACTTCTGTGGAATGTACGACAATCAGACGCAGCTTTTGCCAGATAGGCTGTCTTTTAGCTTCCTCAAACCACGATCGCAACAGTGGCAAAAATTCTTTTGCCACTTGTGAATACTCAAAAATCTGATTCACCTCGTCTAGAGCTAAAATTATGGGAGAGTCGATTTGCTTGAGAACATGATTTCGCAAGTAGAGGGAGCAACTGATTTTACTGCCAATGTCGCAATCCCAGTAATCATCTAGTTTTGGTTCTATTTGCAGCTGTTGGGAGATATTAGCACACAGCCAGCGTAAAAATCGATTAAAATCGCTTAAAATTGCACAGTCAACTTGCTCCCCCAAGTTAAGGCTAACCGTGCGATAGCCAATATAATTGCCATGTTCGAGAATTCTCAGCAGCAGAGAAGTTTTACCCATTTCTCTTGGTGCTTTTATGCGAATTAAAGCTCCTGGTTTAGTGATTTCTGCAAAAACTTGCTCCTCAAGTGCAGAGTTTTTAATGTAATACGGGGAACCTAGGGGAACTGAGCCACTAGGAAAACAAGGGAATATTTCCTGCTTATTCTTAAAAGAAGACTCTGTAGAAATCTTTCTTGGTGCTGTTGTTATTGTTGGAAAAACGTGTTCAGTTGCATAGGACTCAAGCAGTGCCCGACAATTTTTTTTTGTAACACGTCTGCCAATGATATGAGATAGTTTTTGGCACAATCCCGGTGCTACAACATTAGTTAAGTACCCAGGACTATAGCCCCCTGCTTGAGCAATTTGGCTGTAAGTTTGATACTGCCAAATACCCCGCAGTATTAAAATTTCTGTGTAGTTCAGGGGGCGTTTTTCGGTTTCCAACAGCTTGCGATTCACAATTTGAAGTAGAGAATCGAGACTCATGGAGACTTAAGGGCTTTTTTCCTTCCTATAAGTTAATTTATGGTTCCTCTGGTTTTACGTGTCAAAGAATACCTATTATTCTCAAAAACTGCCTAGTTCAGTGAATCTCCCTAATTCTAAACTTTAGAAAATCCACTATCTGTATGGTAGAGCAACCACAAGCCATGATACCGCTTTCTCTGTTTGACCCAATTAAGTAGATAATTTTTTTCACATTGTCTATTACTACAGCTATAGATGTATGAGTTTTTTATGAGATTGACGATGTTTGTAAAGAATAGGGATTCTCGATTGACAAAATGAGATAAATATGCGCCAAATGTGGACGGGAAGAAACGGCTTTTCAAGAGGCAATCGCTAATTACCTAAGAACTTGAAAATTTTATGTTCAAATAATATTCTTCAGCAGTAGATAGGTCTTCCATGATTGTGTTTCGATGAGAACTTTATTGTTGAGAATATCTATAAAAGGTGAGGAATTCGTGAGAACCTAATAAATTTTTGAAACACAAACCCCTTGAAGTCACCGTTCAGTTAATGCACTTCATTTCCTGGTTCTACAGTAGGTAATACCGTTTCTATATGAAGATACATAGAAAGAACCCCTCCGCCTGTGGTACTTCCCCTTAATAAGGGGAGGTTAGGAGGGGTACAAATCGCGTGCTACTTTATAAAAAACTGGTATAAGTTCTAAAGAAAACCTACAAGCAGAGATAATTCTCTCAGGGAAGATGACAAAAGTTTTAGCTATTTTACAAGAAGGATTGAATTCTACAGAACACGCAGAATTGGTTCAACATTTGTCACAAAAGCGTTAATCGAATTGTTGGGTTGAGGAACGAAACCCAACCTACTATAAATCATCTTTAAAAGACAAAAATATCATAATGAAACTCGATTGCGGAGTGATGTACGGTCGGGCGATCGCTTCTAAAACGGAGTAAAATGCCTCTAGATCTCGCTTAATACACCATTTAGAGTGACGGTAAGGCAGGCAGATATGGTGATGAAGCGAAAAAATAATGAATATGACTAAAAATATCTTGTATACTTAGTAGTTGCTAAATTTTGACTTTTATACTAGGGTGGAACGGATTAATTTTGATAGGGTTGTGTATCATCAAACCCTTGTAGCGACGTTGGATGCAACATCTCTACAACCCACCAGAATTAATGCGACAAAGCACTAGATAATCTTCAATTTTGAGGTTTAACTAAATTTAACACCTCCCATTCAATCTGAAATTCAAACTTCCAAATCAACAAAGCATGGCAGAACTGACCCCCAATTCTAGTTTTAGTGTAACAATTCGTGTAGAAATTCCCAACCGCATCGGAATGTTAGCAACTGTAACCAAGGCGATCGCCACGAGTGGCGGGAACTTTGGTCAAATTGATTTAATCGAGCAAACAAGAGCTGTTTCGATTCGCGATATTACCGTTGATGCCGCCAGCACCGACCATGCCGAGACCATTGTGCAAGCGGTTAAAGCCTTACCAGATATCAAAGTGCTCAACGTCTACGACCGCACTTTTAATTTGCATCGTGGTGGAAAAATTCACATAGCCAGTAGAATTCCTCTCAAAAGCGTATCGGACTTGGCAATGGCTTACACCCCAGGAGTAGGGCGTATATGTACTGCTATTGCTCAAAATCCAGAAGAAGTTTACAACTTAACGATTAAAAAAAATACTGTAGCTATCGTTACCGATGGCAGTGCAGTTTTGGGATTGGGAAACCTAGGTCCTGCAGCTGCCTTACCAGTCATGGAAGGTAAAGCGATGCTATTTAAGGAATTTGCTGGGATTGACGCTTTCCCTATCTGCCTTGCGACTCAAGATACTGACAAAATTATTGAAGCTGTCAAAAACATTGCTCCAGTGTTTGGAGGTGTCAACTTAGAGGATATTGCAGCTCCTCGTTGTTTTGAAATTGAAGCAAAACTGAGACAGGAACTCGATATTCCTGTTTTCCATGACGATCAGCACGGTACAGCAATCGTCACTTTAGCAGCATTGTTTAATGCTTTAAAACTTGTCCATAAGTCACTCGCTGACGTTCACATCGTGATTAACGGTGCGGGAGCCGCCGGAGTAGCCTGTGCGCGGTTACTCCGCAAAGCAGGAGCAGAAAAAATCTGGATGTGCGACTCAAAAGGTATTCTTTCTAGCAATCGCACGGATCTGACAGAGGAAAAGCGTGAATTTGCTGTAAAAGCTCAAGGAACTTTGGCAGGTGCTTTGCAGGGCGCAGATGTTTTCATCGGTGTGAGTGCGCCAGGGATTTTGACACCAGAAATGGTGCGTTCAATGGCAAAAGACCCAATTGTGTTTGCAATGGCATTTGTCATTGGTCATTGGTCATTGGTCATTTGTCATTTGTTATTTGTTAGTGGTAAGGGTTTGGGTTATTTTTACCTTATGGGTTGAGCCTGAAACCCACGGATTGAAGCCGTGGGAGTGGCTTATGACTTAACATTAGGGGCGGTTTCTGGGAGTTGTGGAGGTTCTGCACCAAACCATTTTTTGTAGATTTGAGCGTAGGTGCCATCAGCAATGAGTTTTGCCAATGCAGTGTTGATAGCGTTAAGATTGGGAGAGTTTTTTGGCATGGCAATACCGTAAAATTCTTCAGTGAGAAGTTGCCCAACTACTTTAATACCTTTGATGTTGCCAGTCTTTATAGCTTCTAATGTAACAGGAGCATCGTTGACAACAGCATCGACATTTCCATTTGCCAGCTCTTGCAAGGCTAAAGGAGCAGAGTCAAATTCCCGCACTTGACTGCCAGAGATACTTTTGGCTTGTTTTGCTCCGGTTGTACCGATTTGGGCGGCAATTTTTTTGTTTTTTAGACTATCAAGGTTTGTTATTGTTGTGTTATCTTGACGAACTGCGATCGCTAAACCAGCTTTGAAGTAAGGTCGGGAGAAAGATACTGCTTGAGAGCGTTCTGGTGTGATGGTCATAGCACTGATAGCAGCATCAACAGTACTTGCCTGAAGTGCTGGAACGATGCCATCAAAGGGTAAACTTTGAAATTCTACGTTGAACCCACCGGCTTGTCCTACTGCTTTCATCAGGTCAATGTCAAAACCCACAAGGTTTCCTCCCGCGCCTTTCGATTCAAAGGGAGGAAAGCTGGGTTCTGTGGCTACTTTGATGGTTTTGCCTGCTGTAGTTGTTTGTCCTGTTTGTGATGCTGGGCTTGCTGTAGATTGAGAACTATTCTCTGAGGTTGTACTGCTCGTGTTGCTGCTGGAATTACCGCAAGCAGACACAATCAACGCTGTTCCAAAACCAGTTAAGAAATGCTTAATAAAACGCGAGCGTGTAAGTTTTGGCTCGAACATTGTTTTTTTCCAGGTCACTATATTGCAAACACAGATAATTTTTTTCAAACTTATGTTTTAAGGTACTACAAAAATGACCGCGCAATGGGCTGATTTTTGTCTTTTCTAAATACAGATTGTTCAGCTAGAATGAGTCATCGTGTAATATATATGGGAAATGGATAACCCCACCCCTGCAATTATTTTTGAAAATATAGAAAAGAGCTATGGTTCTCTAAAAGTGCTTAAGGGAATCACGGGTGAAGTTAATCGAGGAGAAGTTGTTGCAGTTATTGGTGCCTCTGGATGTGGTAAAAGCACTCTGTTACGGTGCTTCAATAAGTTGGAAAGCATTGATAGCGGACGTTTAATAGTTAACGGTATCGATGTATCACAACCTAGTTTCAACAACAAACAGCTACGACAATTACGGACACAAGTTGGCATGGTTTTTCAGCAGTTTAATCTGTTTCCACATTTAAGCGTGCTGGAAAACCTAACTCTCTCACCTCGTAAGGTATTGGGTAAATCTGCAAAAGAAAGTGCCCAACTTGCGGGGTTTTATCTAGAGAAGGTTGGACTTTTTGACAAAGCATCTGCTTATCCAGAACAGCTTTCAGGTGGACAGAAGCAACGGGTAGCCATTGCTCGCAGTTTATGCATGAATCCACAGATTATGCTATTTGATGAGCCAACGAGTGCCCTAGATCCAGAACTGGTGGGTGAGGTTTTGCAAGTCATGCAACAGCTAGCAACAGAGGGTATGACGATGGTGGTAGTCACTCATGAGATGCAATTCGCTCGTGAAGTGGCACATCGGGTGATGTTTCTGGATAAGGGTGTTGTCGTGGAAGAAGGTGCTGCTAACAAGATTCTCTCAAATCCTGAAAGCGATCGCTTGCGTACTTTTCTGAGTCGCTTAAGAGTTAGTGAGTCGGGAATCCGAACTTGACAGTTATCACTGGTTAGTAAGTAAGTGGGCGGGAATCAACAGAACTATGTTACAAAATGTTAATTTATCTAAAACCCTTACGAATGACCAATGACAAATGACTAAGGACGACCTTTACCAGTTACGTTTTTCTTACCGACCTACTTACTCATATTTATGATTTCAATATTAAAGACGTCTGCAAAGCTCTGAGTTATGTGAGTTCGTACTTCAGAACAAGTAATTTTGGGGAGCCATTGAGCTAAACTGCCCACAGGCTTATCGCCAATTCCACAGGGGACAATACGCTCAAATCCTGACAAATCGGGGCAAACATTTAATGCGAAACCGTGCATGGTAATCCAGCGGCTGACTTTAATGCCAATGGCAGCTATTTTGTGCCCTTCTAACCAGACTCCAGTTAAACCTGGGCTGCGTTCTCCTGGTAACCCGTAGACTCTTAGGGTGCGTATTAGCACTTCTTCTAGTTGCCGCAGGTACCAGTGAAGGTCTTTGTAATAATAGTGCAAATTTAAAATGGGATACCCAACGAGTTGACCGGGACAATGATATGTGACTTCACCACCTCTTTCAACTTTATGGATCTCATATTGGCTTTTGCTAGGGTCAAATTTCAGGAATTCTGGGTTGGCTCCTTGCCCCAAAGTATAAACGGGTGGATGTTCTAGCAATATTAGCACATCCTCCAGATTTTGGTCGTTAATGCGTTCTCTTTGAAGTGCATGCTGCCACCTAAGTGCATCTGTGTAACCCATCACTTTTTGGTTATATAACAAACATCGGCGGCGGTGCGAAGACATACTATGGATCACTTAAAAAATCAAGTACTACAAAGATAAGATGTATTTCATGTTACCAAGTCGGTAACAGAAATTGTCAAGCTATGCAAAGGATTTTAAAGGAACGTCACGGGAATTGGTTTTGCAAAATACAAAGTGCTAGTTTTGATATATTAACCTCAATGGTGTTGGGAGGAATTCTCTGCAGTAACCGTCACGCCAATAAAAAAAATTGTAACGAATGAACTGGCTGATGACGCCTAAGCAACAGACAGCATAAAATGGAAAAAATCTCCAACAACGTGTTTTTTCTAAAAAAGCGAACAAGCCTACTGAAGAAGCTCAACCTATGATATCTGCGCTAATTCCAATTGCCTTTCAATCAGTTGGACTGATGACAAAGATTAGTAGGTGGTTTCGAGCTATCCAGATTCAGCAAACTTCGGCTTGAGTCGGCTCGGGGTAGGTGTCATACCAGCAGTAAGTCAAATTTCGTTTACGATTTGTTCTGGCGGCAGTGTTAGACCTTACCGCAATTCCGTTTTATCCAAACCAAATTTACATGCAGCATTGAGCGGGAGAGTTTACATGAAGCTTCTCATCCACGGTAAAAATATTGAAATCACCGATGCGATCAGGGATTATGTGCATCAAAAAATTGAAAAGGCGGTAAATCATTTTCAAAACATCACCAATGAAGTGGATGTGCATCTAAGCGTGGCTCGCAATCCCCGAATTAATCCAAAGCAGTCAGCGGAAGTCACCATTTACGCGAATGGCAATGTCATCCGTGCAGAGGAAAATAGCGAGAACTTGTACGCGAGTATTGATTTGGTAGCTGATAAAATCGCTCGTCAACTCCGTAAATATAAAGAACGACGTCACGAAAAGAAAACTCATGCCCAAACGACTATTGATGGAGTCGTCCAGGAGACTGTCGTTACAGATTTAATAGGCGATCGCACTCCCGAACTCCCCACGGAAGTCGTGCGCTGTAAGTATTTTGCAATGCCCCCAATGACAGTGGAAGAGGCATTGGAACAACTCCAATTAGTGGGACACGATTTTTATATGTTCCGTAATGCGGACACTGGCGAGATAAACGTTGTTTACGAACGCAACCACGGTGGTTACGGCGTCATTCAACCGCGTAATAATAATGGTCACAATAATCATACCAACGGCAAGAACGGTAAAGCATCTCATGCCAATATCATCATGCCAGAGAAACATTATCAGAAGTAAATAGGAGTTAGTGGTTAGTAGATAGTAGGTAGTAGATAGTAGATAGTAGTTAGTAGGAACAACTAACTACTATCTATTAATTAGATAGCAAGCTGTTGCAATGTTTTCAGTGCTTCTTCGACGTGCCCTTTAAAGTTAAACATGGAGTCGAAGACGTATCGTACTACCCCTTGTTGGTCAATAACGTAAGTTACGCGACCAGGGAACAACCCAAAGGCAGCTGTTGCACCGTATAATTTGCGAACTTGGTCACCTAGATCGCTTAAGAGGGTAAACGGTAGCTGGTACTTGGTGGCAAAATTTTGGTGAGATTCAGGTGAGTCCCCACTCACACCAATGACCTCCGCACCAGCACTTTGAAAAACTTCATATTGGTCGCGGAAAGCACAGGATTGGGCTGTACATCCTGGTGTGTCGTCTTTGGGGTAAAAGTACAAAACAACAGCTTTCTTACCGCGAAAATCATTGAGGCTGACAGGTATACCCTTTTGAGAAGGTAATGTAAAGTCGGGAGCGATGTCCCCTGCTTTAATTGTCATAGTGACTGGAAAATTCAGAATTAAGAAATTAAACATTTTTAGGATAGAACTTTAAAGCTACTTTCGTCTTGATGAGCTGCATAAGGCAGAGTAACTTAGAGTATTCACTGCCACATTCCCCGTATGCGTCTTACCTCTCTTGATGTTTTTCGCGGCATTACTGTTGCTGCTATGATTCTGGTCAATATGGCGAGTATTGCCGAACCCAATGTCTATGCCCCGTTACTCCATGCCCAGTGGCATGGTTGGACAGTAACCGATCTGGTGTTTCCTTTCTTTCTGTTTATTGTGGGTGTGGCAATGGCTTTCTCGCTGTCAAAGTATACCGACAACAGTAAACCTGCAGCACCTGTTTACTGGCGTATTCTACGTCGTGCCGCCATTTTATTTGCTTTAGGATTGCTACTCAATGGCTTTTGGAATAAAGGTCTGTGGACTTTCGATTTGAGCACGATCCGGATGATGGGAGTGTTACAACGTATCAGTCTGACCTACCTACTTGCCTCCCTTGCAGTCCTCAGTCTACCGCGCAAGGGTCAGTGGATACTGGCAGGAGTTTTACTTGTTGGCTACTGGTTGGTCATGATGTACGTTCCAGTTCCCGGTTATGGTGCTGGGGTACTGACACGAGAGGGAAATTTCGGTGCTTACATAGATCGTTTGATTATTCCCAAAGCACATCTTTATAAGGGTGATGGTTTCAATAATTTGGGAGATCCAGAGGGGCTGTTCAGCACTATTCCCGCTGTTGTAAGTGTCCTTGCTGGTTACTTTACCGGACAGTGGATACGAAACAAAAAAGATATAAACTCCTCCGAAACAAGTATGGATTTAGTCCTGTTTGGACTCAGTTGCTTGACCATCGGTGGAATCTGGGATTTGGCATTTCCTATTAATAAGAAACTGTGGACAAGTTCCTATGTAGTTTTTACTAGTGGTTGGGCATTATTATTACTTGCAGCTTGTTACGAGTTGATTGAAGTGCGACGGGTACGGCGTTGGAGCAAACCTTTTGAAGTGATGGGATTAAATGCTATTTTTATCTTTGTCGCGTCCATATTGTTAATCAAAATCTTGGTAAGAACTAAAATTGGTATTGGGGAAAATGCTGTCAGTACCTACGAGTGGATTTATCAAAATCTTTTTGCATCTTGGACAGGTGCAGTGAACGGTTCCTTGTTTTTTGCCGTTGTGACTGTTCTGTTATGGTTGGCAGTTGCTTACGGTATGTACCGACAGCGCTGGTTTGTGAAGGTATAGATGAAAAACACCGGATGTAAGAGTGTAAAGCAAGCCCACCCTTACGATAAGCCGACTCGTAGAAAGAGGAAACCCAAACAGTGATGTTTGGAATCCCCTCGGCTGTCTTCCAGGGGAGGATGTCAATAAATACCTCCTTGAATCGCAAATCGCTATAAAGCTATAATCAGCTTGCATTTTAAGGGGTTTTTCAATGGTTGCTGAAATCAAAGAATTTGATGCCCTACACTGGGTTAAGACTCGTTCGTCTCTCAATCCCAATGAATCCACCTTTCTCGCGTGGAAGGGGAATATTTATGCTTTTGTTCCAGGAGAGAAGAAAAAACTTTTATTTAAGATGTTAGGCATGAGTGCCAGCCGATGCATTCCTACGGGAGAAGGCAGCTGGGATTTTACCTCTCGGGAACTTACGTATTACCTTAACCCAGAAACAGGTGAGATTTTGCATCAGTGGCATAACCCTTGGACAGATGAAACGGTTTCGGTAATGCATGTTGCTAACAATCCAGTGCAGGGTTATTTTAAAGGTAAGTTTCCAGCACCAGTTGAGGGAGAAAGTACAACCTTTGTGTTTGATATCTTTCCCACCTACCCCAATCCACTGGGAGGAAATCCTAAGTTTGCAGCTTATAGCCCCTATACGACTTATCAAGCGGCTGAGTTGTTTAAATTAACTGTTCCAACAGCAGATTTATTGAACCCCGAACTCGCATCCGTAACTCAACTTAGGCTAAGTTGGGACAGGATTGGTCAATGGCTTCCTTGGATGAAAATGGGTGCTAGCCCGGGTCATCTGATCTACAGTGCTTATGGAAGCAAAGTTGATGGCTTTAGAGGGTTGCCACAATTGCTTCAAGATGAAATTAATAACCGCGTCCCTCTGTATAAAAACGCGCCAAAAGCCTTTCTGGATGGAGAAGATATGACTTCTTGGCTTTACTTCCAAAAGCACTTTGATGCTTACCTGGCAGGGGAAAGGTTTCCATTGCCAGAAGCGGAGGAAAGTTAGAATTTTAACACGAGGTAGACAAAGTAGAAATATGTCTCTCTCATTAAAAACTCAAACTGGCTTTTGAAACTGCGATAGCGGGTGGTGGGTGTAGGGGATGGGTAGGCGTTCATTCCCATGTCTTGCGCCATTAACACGGCTCGTTTAAGATGCAAGGGATCGCTCACGATGAGAAATTTGGAGAGTTGTTTTTTAGAAGCAACTTCTCGAGCGTTCTTCAGATTTTGGTGAGTTGTGCGAGATTCGGTTTCAATGAGAATGTCGGATTCTTTGACTCCCCGTGCTATGGCATAGCGTTTGCCCACGATCGCTTCAGCGAGTGCTTTTTCTACGCCAACACCACCAGTAAAAATGACGTTACGAACCACCCCTTTTTTATAAAGATGAATTGCGTGGTTAATTCTTTCTCGGAAAACTGGAGAGGGTTGGTTTCCCCAAACCGCTGCTCCGAGGACTATAGCAGCATCAGCCTTGATAGCGTTGTTGCGGTTGCCGTAAGAGTAAATACTCAATGCTGTCGTTACAAATATGAGTAGGAGCGCAGATGCAGCACCAAGCAACACCAAAATCAGCCAGTGTCTTTTAGTTTGATAACTGGGCATGGATTTCCCCAATTTGAAATGAACAAACTTCATTAAGTTTTGTAAAAATTTCATCAAGCTTCTAACAAGGTCCAAAAGTAGCCATCTGGTGCTACAAAGGAAAAACTCATCTCCCCGAATTCATTGGGAACGATTGTTGTGTACTTTTGGATGGGGCTTGCTTTGATGCGATCGCAATACAGGTTAAGCCCTGTAACCCGATAGGTATACAAACACATCCCCAAACATCCTGGTTGTGCAAATTCAAAACGGGAATCTAATTTGATGGAACCGGGGAAGCGAATAATGTAAAGCCTACCGGAACGAGCGGCGGATAAGTCGGTTTTGGAGGAACGGGGGTCGTCAAAGGCTGTCACATAAAACTTTTCTGTTGGTTGAAGGTTAAAAATCTCTCGACCTGCTAAAGAAGATTCATAACTTGTTTCTACATCATCACGAACCCGTAGCAAACCTAAAATTTCATCATAGAATTTTAGGGTTTCTTTGGTGTCATCTTGAATAACCATACCCATATGAGTAAACTGGCTAGTTCTTAGGGCAGAACTTTCGTTAATCATTCCATAATGTGGTACCGTATAACCAAACCTCTCAAACAAAACCTGTCGTGTTAGAGGTTGTAACAAAAGCATTTCTCGGACTCCCACTACGGGTTCAATAAAAGGACGGCTTTTCCTTTCTTTGTTGTAAATAACTTCCCAACGGGGGTATGTGTACCAGATAGCCCCACCTGCTGCTTTTGCTTCCTCCACATGGTTTAAAATATTCAGCACATCAGCAGTGAGAGTTGTTGCCCAGCGATTTCCCTTCACTTTCATCGAGCTCATCTTTAAACCCTCATTTGTGGGCTGTTGCCATGTCATAAGACGGATCAACCCATGATCTGCATTTTGGTGATAGAGGCGAATTGAACGCAAGGATGAATTGACGCCGTAGAGTTGGTAAGCGGTAGCGGCTGATAATTCCCCTAACTGACCAACGCGATAGCCAAATTGTTCCCAATATTGAATTGCAGAAATTGGCTCTTGGACACCAATACATACCTCGTAAATACCTTCAATAGCAGTTTGTTGCTCCTGAGCTATATTTGGTGAAAACATAGAAGTTTTGTAGAGTTGACAAACGTTATTTTTAACCGTATATTCACTCTCTTACAATATTTTTAATATTTTGTTTTAAGCATTTTGCCGAAATCTTAGACAAGCTCTGTAGAAATAACCTGAAAATTCGTAGTATCCTAGATATAGTGTTTAGTACCTAGCTCTAGCTTACATTCTGTCTTCTTCTCCGTCAGAGAGAAAACTTCGCATCTACTGTTATCCAGGGTGACTATACAGAACAGCGCAGTGGAAATTGATGAACAATATGAACGGATTGCCTTTTTCAAGGAAGCAAACCCTGATTCTTAGCATACATTTTCAGAAAATAAGATTGAAAATCCTTCTTTTGGGCAATTTGATATTAACGCTTCCAAGACTCAATTGCCAAATACGGAAGTGCAAGCGCAAAGCCAGCGTAATTTGTCACCGATTGTCTATCTTAACATCAGTATTAGACAATAGAAAGAACCCCTCCACCTCCTACCCTCCCCGAAGTTTGGGGAGGTTAGAAGGGGTAATAATCGGGTGCAGCTTCATAAAGAATTGGTATTAAGTCCGATCGCTCCAATAAAAATCATACTGCGCGAAGGAGGGGATGTAACCTGTATTCTTCCTCTTCGTATTTTGCTGAAGAAAGGGTATTCCACGGAGTTTCCATGAAAATTCTTTTGGTAGAAGACAACGAACACAGTGCCTTGTTCCTGGGAAAAGCTCTCAAAGCTCATGGCTACCAAATCGAGATGGCCTGGGATGGTCAGACAGCGCTTGAATTGGCACGAGCTTTTGACTATGACTTGATTCTGCTGGATGTGATGCTTCCTCTGCTGGATGGAATTAGCGTTTGTCTCCAACTGCGCTTAGAAGGCTGTCAGATACCCATTATGCTACTAACTGCAAAAGATAGCACAAGCGATCGCGTTAAGGGTTTAGAGGCAGGTGCAGATGAATATGTCGTCAAAACTTGTGAATTATCAGAGTTAGTTGCTAGAATGCGAGCGTTGCTGCGCCGGGGGAGAGAAATCTTACCCGTAGTGCTTGTTTGGCAAAATTTACAGTTAGATGTACACACAAAAGAAGTTTCCTATGAAAAAAAGCGCTTGCACCTCACCCCCAAAGAATATGGTTTATTAGAGCTTTTTTTACGAAATCCAGGCAGAATCTTCAGCCGCAACGAGTTACTAAATCGCATTTGGTCATCCTCAGAATCACCCGGAGAGGAGGCTGTGACCACCCAAATCAAAGGTTTGCGACAAAAACTCAAAGTAGCAGGAATGACCCAAGATTTGATTGAGACAGTTTACGGTGCAGGATATCGGCTGAGGGAAGAGGATAAGGAAAAAGAAGAGGACACGGGTAAACAAAAACACTCAGACGCGGGAAATGTTTCAGTAGAACTTTCCACCTTTTCTTATGTGTCCCTCAGCACGGCTGAAGCAGAGGTCATGGCAGCTACAATTAAGGCTTGGGAAGAGTTTAGAGAAAATTTTCTCAGAGAACGGTTTGGGTTATTCGATTTGGCATTAACTCATTTATCCACCGGAAATCAGGACACTAACTTGCTTAAAGAAGCACAAGCAGAAGCCCACCGCTTAGCTGGTTCTTTGGGAAGTTATGGTTTCCCAATGGGTTCAAAAGTGGCGGCAGAAATCGAATTTCTGTTGCAAACCCTAATCATATGGCAGGAAAATGCAGACCTAGTATTGACTAGACTTGAAAACCTAACAACATGGTTGACAAAAAATTTATATGAACATTTATATAATAAAGAATTTCAAAATCATCCCCCAGGCAAATGGTTGTTTTCTGAAAGCAAATTTCCTTTAATTGCACAAAAGGAAGTAGATAAAGGTCAGCTCAACCATTCAATAATTCCTAGAGAACAGTTTTCAGAAAAAAGTCTAGAAATGGAGACAGAGACCATAGCTGTTTTAGCAAAGGCTTGCTCAGAGTGTCAATTGAATTTGAAAGAACGGTTGGAGTTCTTTGACCAAGTACTTATAGACTTATCCACTGGAAATCCAAATGGTCAATTGCTCCAACAAGCGCAGGCAGAAGCGCACCACTTAGCTAGTTTTCTGGGAAGTTATGGTTTCGCAATGGGTTCAAAAGTAGCACGGGAAATTGATTTTTTGCTGCAAACATTGGCAAATTGGCGGCAACATACTGCTTTGTTATTGAATAGGTTTGAAAAATTAACAACATGGCTTAAAGAGACATTACAGCAGCAGCCGTCTATACCTACTACCCCTGTTATCCCTCGATTACCCACAGCACGATTGCTTATCGTTGATTATGATACGGTGCTTACCGAACGTATTAAACAGGAAGCAGCGACACACGGCTTGCAAGTAGAAGTGACAACAAATCTGGCAATGGCAAAAACCATAGTTGCCTTGCGCCCTCCGAGTGCAATTTTGCTAGACGTTACCCTTGGCAATACTTATGAGAATGGTCTAACCCTTTTAGCTCAAATTATTGAGGAGAAGCCTGAGCTTCCCATTATAGTTTTTACTACAACCAATCAACTTCACCATCGAGTAGAAGCTGCACGTCTGGGAGCGCAAATATTTTTACAGAAAAACACACCTGTGGATGAAGTCCTTTCTATTGTCATGGAGCTTGTTAACCAGTCTTCCGCCAATCAAGCTAAAGTCATGGTTGTGGATGACGACCCCTTAATACTAAATCGCATCAAAACATTACTGTTACCTTGGGAACTTCAAGTCACTACGCTGCAATATCCTCACCAATTTTGGAAAATGCTAGAAGTGACAAACCCCAATTTACTTATTTTAGATATTGAAATGCCAGAATTTAACGGTATTGAATTATGCCAAGCGGTACGCAATGACAGCCGTTGGAATTGGTTACCAATACTGTTTCTTTCCGTTCATTCAGACGTAAAAATTGTGCGTCATCTGTATGCGTTAGGAGCTGATGATTACGTACAAAAACCGATTGTAGAAAACGAGTTTATTACCCGTGTTATTAATAGATTGGAGCGGACGCAACACAGACAAAAACTCAATTTAAATTATAAATAGATTCCCATAAGTAGGTCGTCCTTAGTCATTTGTCATTTGTCAAATTTTTCTCAAGATTTACATTTTGTAATAAAGTTTTGTTTATTCCCATCCACCTACTTAAAAAGCGTAAATTTTATGTGTGATTTTAAGGAATTAATCAAGGTTAATCAGCAACTGACCTTAGCTCTAGAAGCAGGAAATATGGGAATTTGGGATTGGGATTTGCTGAGCGATCGCGTTGTTTGGTCAACTGGTCATGAACGATTGTTCGGGTTATCACCTGGAACTTTTCCAGGAACTTATGAAGCTGTTATTGATTGTATCCACCCAGATGACAGAGAAACTGTGATTTTAGCTTTAAAGTATGCCTGTACTCAGGGGCATGATTTTCATGAGGAATTCCGGGTCGTTTGGTCGGATAGCAGCATCCACTGGATTGAATCGAAGGGAAAATGTGTCTATAACAATGAAAACCAAGCAGTGCGGATGCTGGGAACTGTAGTAGAAATTAGCCCTCGCATTGCCAAAGAAGAGCAATTACATTTGTTGGAATCTGTTGTTGTCCACACCAATAATGCAGTGTTGCTCGTCAAGCCGAAAAGCATTGCTCCACTAGAAACTCAGATTGTTTATACTAATCCCGCGTTTAGCCAAATGACAGGTTATACCCAACAAGAGGTTTTCGGCAAGGCACTGTGTATTCTTATAGGTGAAGACCAGCTGACTAAAGATAAACTTCGCACAGCCATGCAAACTCGGCAATCATTGCGAGTTGATTTAATTATCTACACTAAAGAAAACAGAGAAATTTGGGTAGAAGTTAGTATTTTTCCTGTAGCAGATAAAACAGGCTCTTTTAGTCACTGGGTGGTAATGTTACGGGATATTACCGAGCGAAAGCAGGCAGAAGCTAGCCTCCAGCAATTGAATCAGGAGTTAGAAAACCGAGTTCAACAGCGAACGATGGAACTAGAACGCTCTCAAGCAACGCTGCAACAGCAGCTGAAACGACAGGAGTTAATGATGAGGCTTGTCGAACAAATACGCCAGTCTCTGGACTTGAAAGCAATTCTCAATATTGCGATCGCAGAAGTGCAAAAGTTGCTAACAACTGACCGAGTTTTCATCTATCAAGTTCATCATAACAATACGGGCACCGTTGTTGCCGAAGTTGTTAAGTGCGGATGCACTCAGATTTTAGACAAAACAATTTCCCTAGAGGCTTTCCCTAAAAAAGCCCAAGAAGACTTTCTTAAAGGACAAATTTATACTCTGACTGACTGTGACAAAGAAGAAATGTTGTCCTGTGAGGCGGATTTTTTAGCAGAGATTCAAGTCAGGGCAATGATGGGGATTCCCATTATCCAACAAGACACCCTTTGGGGACTACTGATCGTTCATCAATGCAGTCAACCGCGAGAGTGGCAAACTTGGGAAATAAATTTGCTCAAGCAGTTAACTAATCAAATGGCGATGGTCATTAAACAATTAGAACTCTACCAGCAACTGCAGGAAGAACTGCGCGATCGCCAGCAAGCAGAAGTCGCATTGCGGCAAAGTGAAGCTCTGTTTCGTTCTGTGTGCCAGTCTTTGCCTGTAGGAATTTTCAGAACTGATGCTTGGGGAAAAAATATCTACACTAACCCATGCTATCAGGCAATTGGTGGCTTTACTTTTGAGGAAGCTTTGGGGGACGGCTGGATGCAGTTTATTCATCCAGAGGATTTACAAGCTATTTTGCCTGAGTTGACAGCATCAGTAGCAGCAAAGCGGGAGTACTGCGGTAAAGGTCGCTCTGTCCGTCGGGACGGAACTGTCCGGTACTGTAAATTCAGGGCAGTTCCCATCTTTTCCGAGTCAGGTGGACTAGTGGGTTATGTTGGCATCGTAGAAGATATCACCGAAAGTCGGGCAATTGAGAAAATAAAGAACGAGTTTATCTCCGTTGTCAGTCACGAACTACGAACACCCCTTGCTTCAATTCGCGGCTCTTTAGGGTTACTTGCTTCTGGAATACTCAAAGACGAACCAGAAACTGCCCAACAGATGTTACAAATTGCTGCCAACGACACGGAAAGGCTGGTACGCTTGGTGAATGAGATTCTCGACCTAGAACGACTGGCAGCGAACAAGGTCGCTTTGAGGAAACAGTGGTGTGATGTTAGCACGCTCATGCAGCAGTCTGTGGAGACTTTGCAACCTCTAGCAGCAGAAAGCAACATCAATCTATCTATTTTTCCCATTTCCGTACAAGTATGGGCAGATGCAGACCGAATTATTCAAACTCTTGTAAACCTGGTAGGCAACGCCATTAAATTCTCGCCTCCAGAAACTACGGTAACGCTGAGTGCCGAAACACTATCAGATCGAGTTTTATTTAAAGTTCAAGACCAAGGACGAGGTATCCCTAAAGATAAGCTAGAAATTATTTTTGGACGGTTTCAACAAGTCGATGCTAGTGACTCCCGTCAAAAAGGAGGAACGGGTTTAGGGTTAGCTATTTGTCGCAGCATTGTGGAACAGCATGGCGGTAGAATTTGGGCGGAAAGTGTGTTGGGAAAAGGAAGTATTTTCTATTTCACTCTTCCCAAAGCATCTACAAACTAAGTAGGTCGGTATGAAACTATGTAACTAAGAATGGTCGTCCTTCGTCATTGGTAAGGCTTTTTAATGTATTTACATTTTGTAATATAGTTCTGTTGATTCTCGCCTACTTACTTAAGGTTTAGGATGGCTATGCCAACGAAGCGTATCTTGGTGATTGATGATGAAAAGAACCTGTGTACTGTGATTGCGGTTAGTTTGGAAAAGATAGCGCGTTGGCAAGTGCTGATAGCTCAATCTGGGAGCGAAGGATTGAAAAGAGCGGAAACTGAACGACCTGATGCTATCCTATTGGATGTGATGATGCCAGACATGGATGGACTGGAACTGTTTGCGCTATTGCAAAGTCGTCCAGTGACTGCAAAAGTTCCAGTTATTGTACTGAGTGCTAAAGTGCAGAAGGTTGACTTAAGTCAGTTTGCCCAGTTAGGTTTTGCAGGGATGATTGCTAAACCCTTCGACCCTTTAAAGCTACCATATCAGGTGGCTGAGTTACTGAAATGGAATTAAGCTGTACAGATGCTCTAGATTTTTATCTACATAGAAAATTTCAGATTTTTCTAGTCCTCAGAATTTCCTCATTTTGTTTGTATATCTTTAGATATAGATAATACGTTTTTACGTAATTAGGTAGTTGCTAAATTTTATTGATTGTGATAACCATCGCAAAAAATATTTTTTATTAAAAAATTTCACAATCAAAAAAATGTAAAAAGCTATTAGCAAAAATAATCGATGGGTAAACAGAGAACAGCATCTACTAATAGAAACTCTTAAATTAATTTCCTCCCTCTCACTACTTAAAAGGATTGCCACATGGTTAAGATAATTGATTCCACTCAAAATGACACCGCTAGGATTGCTGATTATCAAAAACCAAAATTGCTCATGTCACCGGAAAATAATGACAAAAACAATGAAATACAGCTTAATGTTCGTCATTTTCGTATAAGTCATGTTATTCCATTGTTCAGACGTGCAAGTTTACGTACAAAAGCAATTGCTTTCGCCTTTACTATTGGTACTCTACCAGTACTGGCTATGGGGATGCTAACTTACCAATTAGTAAATCAATCAACGACAAGGGAGATTTCTAATAACAA
The DNA here is from genome assembly GCF_054684315.1 of Scytonema sp. NUACC21. Classification (NCBI taxonomy): domain Bacteria; kingdom Bacillati; phylum Cyanobacteriota; class Cyanophyceae; order Nostocales; family Scytonemataceae; genus Scytonema; species Scytonema sp. NUACC21. Next base: position 140,809 of record NZ_BAAFZH010000102.1, read on the forward strand.
ACAAGATAAGGCTAGGTTGTTAGCAGACAATATAAATCGTTTCATGTTCAAACGTTATGAAGATCTTCAAATTATATCTAGGCTAACATCTCTAGAAAATGGCAGATCGCAGGGAAAAATCACCCGTACTGAGTTAGAAACGAAGCTAAATGACTATTTAGAACTTGAAAAAACCTATGATAGTATTGCCATATTAGATCTTAATGGTAATGTGGTAGCTGCATCAAATGGAAAACGTATTTCCAATCAAAAGAATGAGGATTATTTTCAATCAGTACTCAAAACTAACGCCCCCTATATTAGTCAGTCTTTAGATACTAAAAATATAGGTACAGCAAAAATATATTTAGCTGCACCTATCAAAGATCGCGATACAAGAGAAATCATCAATATTATCCGAGCAACTATACCTGTAAAATCCTTAGAAAATGTTGTTTTTACACCACAAGTTAGCCAGGATGATTACCATCTGATAGATGCTTCAGGAAACATTTTCTTGTGTAGGATAGGAGACCATTCAGGTAAAAATGCACAAGAAAAAATTCCTAACTGGAACCAACTAGTTGCCAAAGAGCAAGTTAAGACAGAAATAGTTTTTAATCAGAATGAGAATGTTGAGCAACTCCTGACTTATGTACCCTGGCAAAAGGTAGAAGGTCTACCAGATTTGAAATGGAAACTCGTTTTGAGTACAAATACAGCAATAGCCTTTGCCGCACAGAAAGAGTTATTGCTGGTCTTACAGGTTGGAACGCTTTTAACAGCATTGCTTGTTGGTGGAATTGCAGCAGTTTTTGCCAAGCGTCTCATGTACCCAATTGTGGCTGCTACTACAGCTGTGAAAAAGTTAGGTCAGGGCAATCTCGATACGCGAATTGCTATTGAAGGCGAAGACGAACTTGCAATCTTGGGTTCTAACATTAACCAAATGGCAGACCAATTGCAAAGTTTGCTGCGAGAACAAACTGCTGAAGCCGAGCACTTAAAGGTATTGACGAATATCTTGCTTTCGATTCGTCAGTCTTTGAATTCTGAAGAATTGTTCAACACAACAGTTAAAGAAGCAAGAGTGGCTCTTAGAGCAGATCGAGTTGTCATCTATCAATTCAATGCTGCGGGCGGTGGAAAAATTATAGCTGAGTCCGTCGCTTTAGGGTTTCCCGTTGCTCTTCAGGAGACAGTTGAAGATGGTTGTATCGATCGCGAAATCATAGAAGCCTACAGCAAGGGTCGCGTAATAGCTACCGATAACGTTTTGGAAGCTGGCTTTTCTCCCGAACACCTCCAGTTACTGAAACGATTGCAAATTAAGGCAAATTTAGTCACACCAATTATCAAAGATAATCAAATCTTCGGTTTCTTAATTGCTCATCACTGTAAAGAACCTCATGTTTGGCAACCTTATGAAATTAATGTCTTAAGGCAATTGGCAATTAAAGTAGGATTTACTTTAGAACGGGTAACCCTGTTGGAGGTGACACAAACACTCAAAGACCTTGCTATTCATTTGTCTAGAAGTCATAACTCAGAAGAAATATATAATTTAGCAGTTCAAAGTATCCGAAAAGCTTTGAAGGCGGATCGAGCAGTCATATATAGAATTGATGACAATTGCCAAGGCAGCATAATAGCAGAATCAGTAGTTGCTGCTTGGCCTTCCACCCTGGATGCAGAAATCCAAGACCCTTGTTTAAAAAATTATATTGAAAAATATCGACAAGGGCGTGTGGTTGCCATTAGCAATATTCACCAGGCAAATCTATCTGAGTGTTACCTTGGACAACTTGAACCATTTTCTGTCAAAGCCAATTTGGTAGCTCCAATTTTGCTAGGTGAAGAAAAATTACTTGGTTTGTTAATTGCCCATCAGTGTTCCCAACCGCGTCAATGGCAGCAGTCTGAAGTTGATTTGTTTGAGCAGTTTGCCAGAATTGTGGGTTTAGCGTTAGAGAGAACTAATCTTTTAGAGCAAGCAGAAAAAGGGCGTATTGCAGCAGAAAAAGTTTCCGCACAGCAACGCCAACAGAAAGAACAGCTGCAACTGCAATTACTGAAACTGATAGATGATGTGGAAGCAGCATCAAGAGGGGATTTAACAGTACGTGCTGAAGTGACTTCCGGAGAAATTGGCACTGTCGCCGACTTTTTCAACTCCATCTTGGAAAATTTACGGGAGATCGTGACTCAAGTTAAATTAGCTGCCACTGAAGTTAATAGTGCGATCGCAGATAATTCTGGAGCAATGGGTCAACTGGCAATTGAATCCCTCAAACAAACACAACAAATTAGTCACACCATAGACGCAGTTGACCAAATGAGGCTTTCGATTAAAGCCGTGTCAAAAAGTGCCAAGCAAGCTGCAGAAGTTGCCCGTACCGCATATAACGCAGCTGAAACAGGCGGTGCCGCAATGGATTTGACCGTTGAAAACATTATATCCTTGAGAGAAACAATCGGGGAAACTGCCAAAAAAGTCAAAAGACTTGGCGAATCTTCACAACAAATTTCCCGAGTGGTGGGGTTGATCGATCAAATAGCTATGCAAACTAACTTGTTAGCCATTAACACTGGGATTGAAGCGGCACGTGCTGGTGAAGATGCTCACGGTTTTGCCGTGATTGCTGAAGAAGTTGCTGTACTGGCAGCTCAAAGTAGTGCAGCAACTTCTGAAATTGAACAAATCGTGGCTACCATCCAACGTGAAACCAGCCAAGTTGTGAAAGCTATGGAGTTAGGTACCACACAGGTTGTTGATGGAACTCGTCTCGTTCAAAATACCAAACAAAGTTTGAACCATATCCTGGATGTGTGCCGCCAAATCGATCGATTAGTACATTCAATTTCTGATGCGACAGTATCCCAGGTGCAAACCTCGAAAGAAGTCTCAAATCTGATGCAAGAAATTGCCAAAGTCTCAGAAATGACTAACAATTCTTCCCGTCAAGTTTCTGTATCTTTGCAGAAAACAGTAGAGATTTCACAGCAATTGCAAGCGAGTGTCCGCACATTTAAATTGAATTAAGCCCTTCATTCCCTTGCTGTTTCTATTCCTGAGATAGATGTTCTACCTGAGCCTCTATCATCAGGATCGCTTGTCTTTCTCATCTTCAACCACAACAGCTTTTTAACTTGTGCCATGCTCTTTACCAACCCTTGTGTTTAAAGTCGATAAGCAGATCGGCATAAATAAAATTAACTGGTTAAGGTCTTCCTTAGTCTTTGTCCTTTGTCAAGTGTAAGGGCTGAGGTCGTTTTTACATTCCTTAACATACGTGCTTTTATTCCTACCCACCTACTTAAGCAGTAGAAATTGCAACAATTTTCCACTCTAAGTCAGAACTTTAGGAAATAGTTGTGAGGAACTTGTGAGGATTTCAACATTTCGATCCTTACTTTTTAAAAAGTTAATATTTCTTAAATAAGTAAGCAACATTCTACCTGTAAAACTCTAACAGTCACAGCTGACGGATTGGCTCTCACTGTTCTCAATATACACAAACGAAGTGCGGAAGGCGGGATACAAATGTTAACGCAATTATACTTCAGCCTTTTTCTACTAGCCCGCCATAATAGATTTAAATCCCCTAAAGGGGATTTAAACCCTTGATTTTTTTATATGTAATTTTGACATCTTTTTTCTCATTGCTATTGATACACTTTCCCTGTATTTAAGCTGAAACCCTTATCCAATAAGACTTTTTTATTTTGAAAAAATAAGAAATCAAAATCTTTTCTCAAGATAAGTAATTAATTATACTTGATTCAAGAGAATCGGATAATCAACAAGATTGTATATTTTTCGGTAAGGCTGCAGTACTGCTCCCATCTAAAAACATCCAACCGAAATATAGAGATCGTTATGATTGACTTTAGCCTGACCCAAGAACAGGGGATGTTGGTTTCCAGAGCGCGTGACTTTGCTCAGAACGAGGTAAAGCCTATAGTTCAGATTATAGAAGAATCTGGCGATCGCGAAATTGAACCTTGGGATTTCTGCAAACGCGTGTTCCATAAGGGATGCGAACTTGGATTTACATCCCTATTGCTACCAAAAAAGCATGGTGGTGTAGGTGGAAATTGCGTAGATTTGGTATTAGTTTTAGAAGAAATAGGTGCTGTAGATGTCAGTATTGCGTCTAGCTACTTTAATTTAACTGCAGCTATGTCGCTTTTCGTCACAAGGGCGGCAACTGAGGAACAACAAAAGCGGATATTATCTTTCATCAACTCCGGACAACCTCATTTATTTAGCGCTGCAGAAAGTGAACCAAACGTAGCAACTTCGGATTTGTTTTGTCCCATACCAGATGCCACAATCGGGATGAAAACTTTTGCCCAACGAGATGGCAATGACTACATTCTCAACGGGAAAAAATCTTCATTAGTCACCAACGCTGGTATTGCTGATGCCTACTTCATCATTGCTCGTACAGCTTTGGATCGGCCATTGCACCAGAGTATGTCCATATTCTACGTTCCAGCAGAAACGCCCGGTTTGAAGTTTGGCAAAAGAACAGAAATGATTGGCTGGAAACCTTCCCATCATGCGGAAATTCTGTTGGACAATGTACGAGTTCCTGCGTCCAATCTTATCGGACAAGAGGGGGAAGCAGCAAAACTTTTGATGTTGCTTCCTGAAGTAGCTATCGGACTAGCTGCTTCTTATGTAGGTTTAGCTCGTGCTGCCTATGAATACGCTTTGGATTATGCCAAACATCGAGTCAGTTGGGGACGCCCAATTATTCAGCATCAGGCAGTTGCTTTGAAACTTGCTGATATGATGGTGAACACCCAAGCTGCGAGATTGATGGTATGGGATGCAGCTCGTACAGCGGACACCAATCCCCAACTTGCGGCGACAGTTAAGGCACCAGCTGCTAAAACTTTTGCAGTGGATACAGCCATTAAAAACGCACAAACAGCAGTTGAAATTCTTGGCGGCTATGGAGTTACAAAAGAGGCTCTGACAGGAAAGTTTCTTGCGGACGCTAGTATTGGCTATTCATGTGACTTCACGCGAGAGGTACTGCGCCTTGGTTTGGTAAATTTTTTGTAACATTGTAGTCTGTTAAGAGTTGGAGTTTCAACACTCCTGAGATTGTGCTGGTGCTTCTTTAATCACCACCCGACCATTTTCAACAATAGTACAGTGTTTTGACTGATATTTACTGTTATTGATACTGTTGTGGTCTGAAGCATCAGCATATTGCATATGATGGTGAATATTTTGCTCCTGTTGTTGATGCAAAGTAACCACGCAACAGGCAGAGGCTGCTAACGACATAATTAGTATTTTTAACTCTATATATTCATTATCTCTTAATGCAAGCTATATTGGGTTTTACCTAAAAAAAAGACTCTTTGAGTCTTTATTGTTTGGTACTCTATTCTGGCTGTCCCCATCCTCAACACAGTAGGGGCAAGTAGTTCATTATTTTGCCGTGTGTAATGATAATAGTTAAGAGTTACGAATTATTCGGTAGTAACCTATGCTTGAATTTCAACCCCCTGGTTTTGGGCAGAAAGTCATTAGTACATCCTTGGGGTCTATGGTTTACTATACTCAATCGGCTCTACCTTGGATAAGGGCTGAGATTGAAGATTTACCTCCCCTCGTCTTTCTGCATAACTTTGTTGGTGGGGCTTCTGCTTATGAATGGTCTAAGGTTTACCCTGCTTTTGCGACTACACGCCGCATATTAGCGCCTGACTTGATTGGTTGGGGTGAATCTGCTCATCCAGTCCGCGATTACCAAGTTAAAGATTACGTAGAAATTATAGCTGAGTTTATCAGGCAAACTTGTTCCACACCTGTAACAGTGGTTGCGTCTTCACTAACAGCTGCTTTCACTATCCGCCTTGCTATTGCCCAGCCATCTCTATTCCAAAGACTGTTTTTGATATGCCCCTCTGGATTTGATGACTTTGGTGAAGGTGCAGGGCGCAGGCTTCCTCTACAACTCATCAATACGCCACTGTTAGACCATCTGATTTATATTTTGGGCGCAGAAAATGAGTTGGCTGTACGCAACTTTTTGCAAAGTTTTCTTTTTGCCAATCCACAACGTGTTTCTCAAGAAATGGTGCAAGCTTATTTAGCTTCTGCACAACAACCTAATGCAAAGTTTGCAGCCTTGTCATTTTTAAGGGGTGACCTTTATTTTGACTTGAGTTTGTATCTTCAACAACTCACAATTCCTACAGTTATATTTTGGGGAGAAAAAGCGCAATTTACCAGTGTCGGGCTGGGACAGCGTTTGGCTAAGCTTAATTCTAATGCAATTCGCGGTTTTCATGCGATCGCAGATGCAGGAGTTCTACCCCATTTAGAAGTCCCTGGGGTCTTTATTGGGTTGTTGCAACACTATTTGTAGTTAGTTGTTACACACTGAATTTGATGACTGACTTCGCTCCAGAGTTAACTAACCTACGTGCCGTTAAGGTAAACGTGCTAAAGCTATATCCCGAATTAATGGAACTCTGGAACTTAAGTATGCGTCTATGTTGCTGAGTTCCTCTCCACTCAGCAATTTTTGATTTTGAAGTTGCTTGAGCAACTGCTGGATAAGGTCTGTGTCGTCAAAATTGAGGAGAATGCTGGTTTGAGTTTCCTCAACCACAGACCAAAGCTGACGTAGTGTAGAAGAGTTCATGGACTGTACCCCCATTGCAACTGCTTGTTTTCTGACCATCAGCATAATCGTGCTGTTGGGTGCATAAAAGTAATAATAATCTTAGAAATTTAAGAATATCTTAAGATTCACAAAGGTTTGTACCCATTTACCAATGGAAATAAAATCTTAATATAACTTAAACAAACCAAGTCGCCTTGGTTCGGGCAGATAGAATCCAGGCTGTTGGAGCAGTAGTAAAGTGTTACTTTGGAATCATCAGTTGCAAAAAACTACCGTGAGGCTTTGATAATGCACAAACGTTTATCTTCGTGGATTCGTAACTGGGTGCGTCCCATACTTATAAGTATTATTACTGGGTTTGCAGTCATGTCTTGTGCAACGGCGGCTGTAGCAGGGGAAGGAAACACTGCTTCCTTTTCAGGAACGCAGGAAATTACGGTTTATCGCAGCCCGTACTGTAGCTGTTGTGGGGGATGGGTCGAACATATGCAAAAGCACGGGTTTAAAATCAAAGATATAAAAACTGACGAAATAGAGGCAATTAAACAAAAGTACAATTTACCCCCACAGTTAGCATCTTGTCATACGGCAATTGTTGATGGTTATGTTATGGAAGGACATATACCAGCTGATAACATTAAGCGTTTGCTCAAACAGAAGCCCAATGTAGCAGGTTTAGCTGTGCCGGGAATGCCCGTGGGAACCCCAGGGATGGAAATGGGAAGCAAAAAACAGCCATTTGCAGTTATGGCGTTTGATAGCAATGGTGACGTTACAGTCTTTCAAGAATACCGCTCGTACTGACTCTAATTCTACTGCTCGGGTTTTCGAGTTCGCTTTTCGATATCCTCCAGTGTTTCTAAGACCAAACGTTTGGCTTGCAGCCTCCAACCCCATTTTTGCACACCGATCGCGATCGCTCCGCCAACAATGGTAGCAATAAAGTCCAATGGTTGAATAAAGGAAATTCCCAATAGTAGCCCTAACCCAGCAATACCCCAGAAAGGCAGCGCCACCGACTGACGCTGCTTTTCCACAAGTTGACTGATTGGATCGGAAGGCATCTCGGCAAGCAGTGTTTTTTTGACCTCTTGTTGTTCTTTTAAAGAAACTGACAGACCAATTTTCTGCCGAAGTTTTTCGATTTTACGGGCATCGGTGCTGTACTGAGTCAGTTCATCCTCTGCCATGAGAATTAAGCGTTCATATTGTCCCATTGATAGATATTAAGTTTTTCTTAAATATGTAGTTAAATTTTTCTCACAAAAGATTGTACAAGAAAATGACTGCGGTATTGGTGTACAAGTTGAAATTTCCCACCCTTTATATCATGTCCGGGTAAAGACTTATCATTAAGGCAGATGGGGAGAGGGGGAGATGGGGGGAGGGGGAGCGGGTTTTCCGGTTTTTGCGATTATTGTTTAATAATAACTAATTAACCAGACTTAATATAAGACCAAAATGTTAAAGTCAAAATTTACAGGGAGAAAGTGTTGACGAAGAAACAGAATATTCAAAATTCTCTAAGGAATCGGCTTGCAAACCTTATATTGAAAACTGGGTAGACAAATCTTATCCGAATTTAGATGAAAATTCATCGCTATCACTACAAGCAGCGTATCAAGAATTACAAAGAATTCTGCCGTTGTTGAGGTAAATATGAACACAGGTTGCTTAACTATTAAAGAACTTACTCGTGCAGTTGGCGGCGGGATTACTCCTCGCATGGTTCGTCATTACCATCAATTAGGATTGCTGCCACAGCCAAAGCGTTCATCTAGCAACTACCGTCTTTATACGGAAAAAGATATTGTTAGGCTGCAACGGATTGTGGCACTCAAGCAGCAAGGGTTTCAACTCAACCACATCCGCCAAATTTTGGAAGTGGAACCAGAAGCAGAGACGACGGCTAGTTTTATGGCGCAACTTCAGCAGCAATATCGCTCAGTTATGCAGCAAATTTCTCAACTGCGGCAAACTGCATCTGCATTGGAAGGTTTATTGGGACGCGATCGCGATTGTCAAATCGTGCAAGCTGAAGTTTTGGCACAACTAAAGTTACTGGAGGTAGACACAAAGGCAAGTTTGGGGGGGCTAGAAAAACTTTGGGGTGGTTTAGATGCCCAAGTCCACGCTCATCCAGAGGCTTTTCAAGAGTCGTTGCAGCATTTGCTTCCCGATTTATCTCAGTGTTCTGAAATCGAACAACACTTAATTTCCAAGTTGGTTTTGGCTTGTGGAGATGTTAGCTTAGTATCCTTTGTCAGGTTGAGCCAACAAGCAATTGCTTCTAGCCGTGAAGCCCTAAAGTCAAGCTGTCAGGTTTTTGTAGATGTTCCCACAGTGGCTGCGGCTTTGGATATGGCACGGCTAGCTCATTTGGGTTGTCAGGTTGAAACGTTGATTGACAATCCCCACGTTAACTCTGCAACGGAGGCAGAAAAAGAATTTTGGCAGCATCAGGAGTTGCGAGAAAAACTACTGCGAGTTTCTGAGGGTTGTATCATCGTAGTTGGCTATGCACCCAGTGTGCTGTTATCTGTTTGCGAAGCGATTCAGAAGCAAATAATTAATCCCGCGTTAGTTATTGGTATGCCTATTGGTTTTAGCCATGCCCCTGCTGCTAAAAGGCTCCTAATGCAGTTAAGCGTGAGTGCGATCGCCATTGAAGGGACATTGGGAGGTGGTTTATTGGCGGCTACTGCCTTAAATGCCCTGGTTGAGTCACTCATTGAGAAACCAAATTGTCATTGTTATTTGAAAAATGACCTTTCATCTTGGTTGGCTTGCAAAACCGATGAATCCCACTAATCTTTACTTTTGAAGAAGTTGGGCAATGTCTGCATACTCGATTTCTGCAATGGGTTTGTGAATTTTGTACTGTTGAATTGGATTTGTCATGACGGCAATGACTGTTTCAATAGGTGGGCAACCAGGCTCAGTACAACTGAGTTGGCTTAAAGAAATAGGAATTTCTTCATTAAGTTGAAAAGCTTGATAAATCCATTCCTTCACTTGTCTGGTTTGTTGCGTACTGGTTTTTGATGTTTGTTTGCCAAATGAAAAATTCATGGTTTTGGTGTTTGGAGGGTTGCTAATAAGACGTTTGACTTTTTTCCAAGTTCCGCTAAAACCGCGAACAAGGATAAAGGATGAATAATAAGTTGATAGAAATAAGATTTTTTTAAGGGCGTAGGTACTGCGGACAGGCGTTGTCAACTTGTAGCGTGCTGCCGAAGGACGCATACAAACGTTCGCCTCTACAGATGTACTTCATTTACGGGAAGAAACAGAATTATATTACTAAGGGGCTTCCAGATAAAAAAATTTACACAAGACGGGCGAGGATGCCCGTACCACAAGATGGAGAATTTAGCCCTACCTACGAAACAATAAGCTTTTTGGGCTTTGATTTTTGCAATAAGACGATGATGCAAGATATGAGATAGGGCGATCGCCGAAATACATGCAAAATGGGATGTGTTGTAAAGTTTTGTAAAAATAATGTTTAAAACCCCAACCTCAATCTTCAAACCAGTCTTCACGACCCAATAAGTCGGAAATCTTATCTCTAAGCAAAAAGTCGTTTTTTTCTAACTCAAGCTCAACACAAACCCACTCACGACCGGGAATGTAGTTACACAATGCATAAATTGGCTGATTACGCCTCAAAGCCCCTTTATTCAAAAGTTGACGCACTTCGTCTTTAATAACTTCTATGTCATATTTGACAGCAGTACTCATGAAGTTTCCCCAAGGTATCTAGGTTATGCCAAGTCACAGCAATTGATTTGTGGCTTGGCTCTACTTTAGAGTATGAGAAGATTTTGAGGAAATTGTGAAGATGATGCTCCTTCGCTGAGGGTAAACACGATTGCAGCCTTCATATTAAATTGGTATAAGATAACTAAGCATGAAGGTAAAGCTGATTATACAAGCAGTAGCGATTTCGACCTGCAGCTTTTGAAGTGTACAACGCTCGGTCTGCTAGTGTAATAAGATTTTCTGGAGAGAATTCAGGTGCAGGAATTAAACTAGCAAGACCCATACTTAAGGTAACACGATCGCTGACTTGGGAGCGAGCATGAAGAATTTTTAAATTTGCCAGTGCCAGTTGAATTTGTGTTGCAACATGAACTGCCCCTTCATTTGTTGTATTCGGAAGGATAACAGCAAACTCTTCTCCACCATAACGAGCAGCTAAGCCCGCAGGACGACGAATGCTGCAATCAATAACTTGAGCCACTTGCTTGAGACAATCATCCCCAGCTTGGTGACCATAGTGGTCATTGTAGAGTTTGAAAAAGTCAATGTCACACAGAATGAGTGATAGGGAAGCCTTTTCTCGCTTCAATCGCTTCCATTGCCGATCGAGAAATTCATCAAAACACCGGCGATTGGCAATCTGAGTTAATCCATCAAGGTTAGCTAAACGTTGTAATTCTCGATTTGCCTGTTTCAGGGCTTCCTCCATCCGATTGCGCCGCATAAATCCAATGACTTGCAGGGCAACTGTACTGACTAGTTGAACTAAGCTTGCATCAAACTCACTCCGACTCCGTTTATAAAACGTTAAAACCGCCAAGACTTGCCCATCCAGGGTTACAGGCACTGCAAAAGCTGTTTTCAGTTCTGTTGTAAGGACATCTTGTCTAAAAAATGTGGGAGTGGTGGTTTGAGACACATCAGCAATCCACTCTGGTTGCTGAGATGCCCAAACTCTACCCGGTAAACCCGCTTTATAAGCAAAGGTATGAGCTTGACTTTCTCCAGCAAAGCGTTGTAATTCTATATCTTGAGGATCGTAGGAAGTTTGATTGAGGTATAACGCTGTCCCATTAGAGTTTGGAATCCAGGCTTCACAATAGTCCCAGTTAATTCCACGGTACACTTTGCACAACATTGCACCCAAAGCTGACTCAAAATCTAATGCCTCGTTTATCGCCCCGATAGTAGCCAGTAATAATTGAGTTTGTGCCTGTGCCTGTTTTCGCTCCTGGATCTCTTGTTGGAGTTGCTTTCTTTGCAATTGGAGCATAAGTTGTTGCCGAACTCGCACTAACACCTCTTCATTCTCAAAGGGTTTTGTAATGTAATCTGCACCCCCAACAGCAAATGCTTTTACTTTATCAAGTGTATTATTTATGGCGCTAAGGAAAATCACGGGAATATCACAGGTTTGGGGCGAAGATTTCAACGCCGAACAAACTTCATATCCATCCATTTGCGGCATTTTAACATCCAGTAAAATCAAGTCAGGGGGTTGAACTCGAGCCGACTCCAGTGCAGTAGCTCCGTTTAATGCCTTCCTAACTTTGTATCCTTGCTCGCTCAAAATGGATGCCAGTAACCGCAAATTGTCTGGTCGATCGTCTACAATTAGCAAACTCCCAGTTACTTGCGCCATCGTTTACCTTCTCTACAAGTTTTGAAATTTGGTTATAAAAAGTTAGGTAATCTAACTAATCAAATAACCTTTACTTTCTTACAATTAGTGCTCTGAACTCTGCCTATCACACACTTAATAAGCTCTCACATGGGAAGAGCTAAATGAAGATGCCACAAAACTTACCCTGCTACAGCACCTATCGTTGCTAAAAATGCAAAGCTTTTCTTGCGGTTGCAGTCTTGTGTAAAGTTCAAAACCTTACACAAAACAGCTATCTTTTTAATAGAGATTTTATGTAGTTCTACTATATTAGTAGTAACAAGCTTTTGTCATCACACAGCATTTTTAAAATCAATCAACTACATTGTTAAGGTTCGGCAATTTTACTAGCGTACAATAATCTACAATCTATACTTCATCTTAGTGAAAGCCATAATACTTTATATAACCTTTTGATACTATCTATAAAGTAAATTTTGAATTTACCCGAGCTACTATGCAAATTTAGTTGAGGAACAACACCAAACATACAGGATTTAAATGCTTACTATATAAATCATCTTTAACTAAATGTTATTAAAATTTAATAAATCATTGCTTTTCGCCTCAAACTACACAAGCTTTTTACAAACTATATCAATAAAAATTGATATTTTTTAATAATTCAATGTTAAACTATAAATCCCGATTTAGCAACAAACATCAAGAATTTAAGTACAATTACAGTATTTAGTTTTGCTTTTACAATCTCTTTATACGGATAACGCGAAATATAAGTACCTTTACAGTTGATCCAACTAAGTTAGTCGAGCTGTTAGTCTAATAAATAGTATTTTTCTAAATCAGTTGCTTAAATTCCACTATTTAAAAGTATATTCCCTGTAATAAACGGTATGAAACTAGTACATATTGGCGAAAATAAGGCTACTATCGCGAATCGTTGTAAAGCTTGCAGTATCAGCTTGTTACTGTCACCCTTTATACTGCCGCCTTTGCGTTATTCCTGTCAGTTCACTGAACTTCACTCAATACAGCTTTCATACCAATTTAAAGATGAATGCCAGTCATGCTTATGAGTGCGATCGCAGTTATTCATTGAACAGTTAAATATCATGCTAAAATATGCGCTTTCAACAAAACAAGGTCGTAAACGGCAAAGTTCAAATATGCAGGAAAGATTATTTGCAGGCGATGGGGAGATGTGTGCCTTAATGCGATCGCATGACTGGTCGCAAACACCACTTGGTTCCGTAGAAAAGTGGCCGCAAAGTTTGCGTACAACAGTAAGCATTTTATTAAACTCTCGTTACCCCATGTTCACCTTTTGGGGTCCCCATTTGGTCAAACTTTATAATGATGCTTACCGTCCGATTTTAGGATTAACAAAACATCCGCAAGCGTTAGGACGCCCTGCACCAGAAGTATGGCCCGATATTTGGGATGCCATTGGACCAATGGTGGATCGAGTGATTGCCAACGGGGAATCAACCTGGTCGGATAATTTACAGTTATTCATGCATCGTAGTGGTTATGTAGAAGAAACCTATTTCACCTTCTCCTACAGCCCAATCCGAGATGAGACGGGGGGAATCGGTGGCTTGTTTTGTGCCTGTACGGAAACAACAAAACAAGTTTTAAGCGAACGACGACTTCGCACTTTGCGCGATTTAGCAGCACAAACGGGTAAAGCGAAAACCACTGAAGCAGCGTGTGAAATTGCAATCAAAACTCTAGCAAACAATGCAGCAGACATTCCATTTGCACTACTTTATTTACTTGACACTGAAAGAAAGGGTGCTTATTTAGCAGGAACCATCGGCTTGGAACCAAATACGCTAGCAAGTCCAAATTTCATTGAATTTTCGGATGTCACAGCGTTAACTTGGCCTTTAGCAAAAGTAGCTCATAGCTCCAAGGTAGAGCAAATTAACGATGTTATCGAGCGCTTTGGTGAGTTAAAAGTTGGTATTTGGTATGAATCTCCCCACACTGCCCTCGTTCTACCTGTGGCATCTCCGGGACAAGAACGACCGGCAGGATTGCTCGTAGCAGGTATTAATTCTCGTCGTGCTCTTGACGATGATTATCAAGGATTTTTGGAATTGGTGGCAGGACAAGTGGCATCAGCAATTGTGGATGCCCGTGCCTACGAAACCGAATGCCAGCGGGCAGAGGCTCTAGCAGAAATCGATCGCGCCAAAACAGTTTTCTTCAGCAATGTTTCCCACGAGTTCCGCACACCCCTGACTCTCATGTTAGCTCCCTTAGAGGATGCTTTAACAGATACAGCAGAACCATTACTACCCGCTCAACGCGATCGCATAGAAATTGTACAGCGTAACAGCCTGCGCTTGCTCAAACTCGTCAACACACTTCTTGATTTTTCTCGCATAGAAGCAGGAAGAATACAAGCAGTTTATGAACCTACGGATTTAACAAAATTGACTGCTGACCTTGCCAGTAGCTTTCGGTCATTAATTGAACGTGCTGGAATGTCTTTGGTAGTAAATTGTCCCCCTTTGCCTGAAGCTATTTATGTCGATCGGGAAATGTGGGAAAAGATTGTGTTGAATCTGTTATCAAACGCATTTAAATTTACATTTACCGGCACAATTACTGTTCGCTTGCAGAGCTTTCGCGATCGCGTTGAACTAGAGGTAGAAGATACAGGAATTGGCATTCCACCTGATGATACTGCTCATCTGTTTGAACGCTTTCACCGTGTTAAAGGTGCTCAAGGGCGAAGTTTTGAAGGATCGGGTATTGGCTTGTCACTAGTACAGGAGTTAGTTAAACTACACGGAGGAAGCGTTAGTATAACCAGTCAATTGGGGCAGGGCAGTTGCTTTACAGTCTCAATTCCCACAGGATTTGCTCATTTGCCTTTTGAAAGGATTAGCGCCTCTCGCACATTGGCATCAACAGCAATAGGAGCTACGCCTTATGTTGAAGAAGCTCTGCGGTGGCTGCCCCAAGAGGGTGGGAGATTGGGAGAGTGGGAGAGTGGGGGAGAAACAAAATTCACCCCCTCAACCTCACGAGCTCGCATTCTAGTAGCAGATGATAATACCGATATGCGGGAGTACCTGAAGCGGTTGCTGCAACAATGGTATGAAGTAGAAGTTGTAGAAGATGGCATAGCAGCACTCACAGTTATTCGGCGAGAACCACCCGATTTACTTTTGACAGACGTGATGATGCCTCACATCAATGGTTTTGAGTTGCTCTCAGAACTACGGACAAATCCCCAAACCAGAGAGATGCCAATTATTCTCCTGTCTGCCCGTGCAGGTGAGGAATCCCGGATTGAAGGGCTGCAAGCAGGAGCGGATGATTTCTTAACGAAGCCCTTTTCCAGGCGAGAACTGCTAGCACGGGTAGAAACCAATTTAAAAATGGCACAAATTCGTCAAGAAGCTGCCTTACGGGAACAGGGGCTTCGTATTTTAGCTGAAAAAGCACAACAGAAAGCAGAAGCAACTGCTCGAAAACTATCCCACATCCTAGAAAGTATGAGTGATGCCTTTGTCGCCTTAAACAGAGATTGGCAAATTATTTACCAAAATGCTGCTGCAGAAAGAATTAACAATCACAAACCCCGCAGTCAAGTTTTGGGAAAAACCCTTTGGGAAGAATGGCCCGCATCAGCAAACAGCAACTTGATGGTTCAATACGAATATGCAATATCTCATCAAGTACCCGTTCACTTTGAGCATCATTACTACTCTCCTCCCGATTTTAACGTGTGGCTGGAAATTCACGCATATCCATCAACGGAAGGGCTGGGGATTTTCTTTCGTGATATTAGCGATCGCAAACTTGCCGAAGCAGAGTTGAAACAGTCCAAACAAGAGCTAGAAATCCGAGTCGCCGAACGTACAGCTGAGTTAAGACAACTCAATGCCGATTTACAACAAAATGAATTAACTCTCCGCCATTTCTCGGAACACATTGAAGATTCACTTCGAGAAAAAGAAGTTTTACTAAAAGAAATACACCATCGTGTCAAGAACAATTTAGGTATTGTCAGCAGTTTATTGCAAATGCAGTGCAGGCGTACTCAAGACCAGCAAGCCACTGCCATTCTACTTGATAGTCAGAATCGCATTGCCTCTATTGCCTTGGTACATGAAAAACTTTACCGATCTGGAAATTTGGCAAATATCAATTTTGCTCAGTACATTCCTGACTTAATCAGTCACTTATTTGAATCATATAACGTAAATTCCAGACAGATAAAAATCAATTTTCAAGTTGAAGATGTGAGTTTGGATATTGACAGCGCTATTCCTTGTGGTTTGATTGTGAATGAACTCGTTTCTAATGCCTTAAAATACGCTTTTCCTAACAAGCAAGAGGGAGAGATTCTAGTAAAGTTATCTCAGAACGAGGAAAATTTATCACTGATTGTTAAAGATAATGGAGTTGGTTTACCTGTAAATTTTGATGAAAAACAAACAAAAACATTAGGAATCAATCTCATCCGGGGCTTGGTGCAACAATTAAGGGGAAATATTGAAATTAACTCTCATCAAGGTACAAAATTTCAAATTAATTTGATAAAAAATTGGTAAGTATATGAATGATAAACATAACAGTAAAAGCTATCTTTAGTTAGTTCCTATTATTTATTAATAAGGGTTTCAGATGAACGTCTCTAAACTGGGTCTATTTAATGAAAACCTTCAACAGTCATTACTAACAGTGACGGAAAATATGCCAATCGTTGATGTTATATTACAAATGAATCATAATCAGAGTAGCTATGCATTAGTTTTAAAAAAGCAAGAATTAATTGGCATTTTTACCGAACGAGATGTAGTGAAAGCAGTTGCAAATCAAACTTTATTTACAAATATAACTGTAGCTGAAGCTATGAGTCAACCTGTAATAACTATAAGTAAAGCAGATGCTGAAGATATTGCTATAATTCTCCAAAAATTTTACCAGCATAGTATTCGTCACTTACCAGTTATGGAGAACGGAGAATTAATTGGAATTATTACCCAAACTATTATATTGCAAAAATTGGATTTAATTGGAGTAAATTCTACCGTCAAGTCTTTACAACAAACAGTCGCTAACACAAGAGTAGAGCTAGAAAATGAAATCGCTCAGCGACAGCATATCATTAATAGTGAAGAAAGATGGCAATTAGCCATTGCGGGAACCAACGAAGCTATTTGGGATTGGGACTTATCTACAAATCAAATCTTTTGGTCTCCACATTGGTTTGAAATGTTGGGGTATGAACCTTACGAACTTAACAACAGTTATGATGAATGGTACAAACGAGTGCATCCCGACGACTTGGAGCAATTAAGCGCTGCTCAAAACGCCTATCTCTCGCGGCAAGCTTCTAAGTATATTGTGGAATATCGTCTGCGCCACAAAGATGGCAACTATAAATGGTTTCAATCGCGAGCAAAAGCTATTTGGTACGCGGAAGGACATCCAGTCCGATTGGTTGGTTCTCTAGCAGATATTACAGAACGCAAACGAACAGAGTTAGAAATTATCAGGAGTCGTGATTTGTTAGAAGCAGTGTATAACGAGTCTGCTGATGCAATCTTTCTCGTGGATGCGGAGACATTAATCACTATCGATTGCAATCAGCGTGCAGTGGAGCTCTTTGAAGCTTCCAGTAAGGCTGAAATCATCAATATCGAAGGTCAAACGCTACAAAAACGCCAGTTTACGCCTGAGGAGTTAACTGCTATCGTGACAGAGATTAATCACCGTAGGGTTTGGAGCCAGGAAGTTCAATATGTTACAAAGAAGAACAATGAATTTTGGGGAAATTTAGCAGTCAAGCAAATTTTAGTTGCCGAGCGAGCGATGAATTTAGTACAAGTCACAGATATCAGCGATCGCAAACGTGCTCAACAGATGTTGGAACTACAAGCTGTAATTACTCGCAGCATGGCAGAGGGAATTTGCCTAATTCGCGCCAGTGATGGCATCATTGTCTACGCCAACCCTAAATTTGAGAAGATGTTTGGCTATAATACTAATGAACTCATAGGTGAGCATGTATCTATTGTTAATTATGAAGATGAAAATATGACGGCTAAAGAGGTTAACCGAGCGATTTCTGCTGCCGTTTTACAACAGGGGGAAGCAACCTATGAAATCCATAGTGTTAAGAAAGATGGTACACCATTCTGGTCTCGCGCAACTACATCTATTTTTGAACATCCCGAGTATGGAATTGTCCTTGTTACTGTTCAACAAGACATTACCGAACACAAAGAAGCTGAGGAAAAAATTCAAACATCTCTCAAAGAAAAGGAGGTTTTACTCAAAGAAATACACCATCGTGTTAAAAACAATTTAGGCATTGTCAGCAGTTTGTTGCAGATGCAGTGCAGGCGTATTCAAAATCCTAAATTAACATCAGCTTTACTTGATAGCCAAAACCGCATTAGCTCTATTGCCTTAGTACATGAAAAACTTTACCGCTCTGAAGATTTAGCCAATATCAATTTCGCTCAGTACATTCCTGACTTAGTCACTCACTTATATGATTCATATAATATGAGTTACAGTCAAATCAAACTCCATTTTCAAGTTGAAGATACAGGTTTGGATATTGAAAGTGCTATTCCTTGTGGTTTGATTGTAAATGAACTCGTTTCCAATGCCTTAAAGTATGCTTTTCCTAATGGACAAGTAGGCGATATCTTCGTGAAGTTATATCAACACGAGGATAAATTGGCATTGATTGTTCAAGACAATGGAGTTGGTTTACCTGTAGACTTTGATAAGAACAAAGCAAAAACCCTAGGTATAAATCTTATTCAGGGTTTAGTAAAGCAATTAAGGGGAAGCATTGAGATTAGCTCTCATCAAGGAACAGAATTTAAAATTACTTTGACAAAAGGTAAAGATTTATCATAATGACTATATTATCAAATACTGCTAAAACAAACAATATTCAAATTTTAATTGTAGAAGATGAATATATATTAGCTCTCAACTTGCAAGAAAGCTTGGAGTCTTTGGGCTACACAGTTATCGATGCTGTAGATACTGGAGAAGAAGCAATTGAGAAAGCAAGGGAGTTACGTCCAAACTTGATTCTTATGGATATCCGATTGCGAGGAGCAATGGATGGTATTGAAGCAGCAGAGGAAATCTGGAATAGTTTACAAATCCCTATCATTTATCTGACAGGGCACTCTGACCAAAGTACTGTAGAACGAGCAACACTGACATTTCCCTTTGGTTACATCCTCAAACCAGTGAGAGAACAAGAACTTTATGTAGCAATTCAAACAGCGCTTAGCCGTTATGAACGGGAGCAATTCTTAAGTTCCGTATTACGGAAAATGGGAGATGGAGTGATTGTAGTTGATAAGGAATTACGTATAAAGTACATGAATCAAGTAGCAGAAACACTGACAGGGTGGCAATTGAATACAGCAAAAGAACAAATGTTAGATAAAATCTTCCAGGTTTTAGACGAAAAAACTCAGCAGAGAGTCACTAATCCAATTGTTCTCGCTTTGAAACAGGACAAAACGACTTATTTGGGCGATCGCAACTTACTTATTACCACAGATGGCAAAAAAATTCCTATAGCAGATAGCGCTACTCCACTTAAAGACAATAACGGTACAATCACTGGAGCGGTCTTGGTTTTTCGGGATGATACCCAACGCAGGTTAACCGAAGAACGCAATTTAGCAGCAGAACGAGCCCAACAATTACAAATACAAATGGCAGAACTCCAACGCTTGAGCAAGTTAAAAGAGGAATTTTTGACTGTCACTTCCCATGAAATGCGAACTCCCCTATCAAATATTGTAACAGCAATTTCATTACTAGAATATATATTAGATCAGCAAGGTATTGTAACATCAGAAGTTCCTTCAATACAGCGTTGTTTAAATATTTTACGTTCTGAGTCCGAACGCGAATTAGATTTGGTGGATGATTTGCTAACTATTCGATTTCTTGATGCTGATATATATCGTTACGAATTAACTTCAGTTCAACTGCAATACTGGCTACCTCATTGTGTGGAAGCTTTTCAAAATTTAGCTCAATCTCAACAGAAGGCTTTGACAGTCGAAGTTCCCGCAGATTTACCACCTATTCTTACCGATCTACCCAGTTTGACTCGAATTGTATCAGAATTACTTAACAATGCTTGTAAATATACTCCTATTGGAGAGCGTATTGCAGTCACAGCCCGACTTGCTGATAATACCAACACTGAATTGCAAATTATTATTAGCAATTCAGGAGTGGAAATTCCAGAACAAGAACGCGATCGCATTTTTGAGCCATTCTATAAGATTTCCGATGGTCAAACAACAGAACAAAGTAATATTTTTGACGTATCCTTTCAAATTCCATCAACTCACATTAAAGCGTATAGCGGTACGGGATTGGGTTTGACATTGGTGAAAAAGCTGGTGACATTTTTTCAAGGTTCAATTGAAGTGACAAACAATCGAGGTTGGACAGTCTTTACAGTTCAACTACCTTTAACATTGTCTAAAGAATTGCTACAGCTATAATATGTTTGCATGTTGGCGAATTCTTTAAAGTCAAATTTATGCGGCTATTGGATGCTGTTAGCAAAATATTTCGTTACATTTCAACCCAAAATGACCGCGATTTCATCGATACCGTGTACGACCAAAACTGGGAACTAGCTCGTGCTGTCAAACCTGGTGTGATGAAATATTATTACCCCTCGATAAAGTCTACTCAGATCTACTCACAAGTGAGCGAGTCTATTCAACCGGAAAGATAGCGGTCAATATTTCCTCCCTTGAAGGATTCACACCTTCACAGACGGATGGAGAGTTGGATTCTCGTGCTTGTGCCGATAGCGAAGCTTGGCGTCAGCCATAGCTTTGAAGACCCAAGATTCCCAGTGTTCGCCAAGCCGTCACCCGTAGACCCTGTGAGAGTAGGTAAACCGAACCAAGCATTACGAGAACCAGCGCTCTTGTAATACTTATCGAACCTCTACCAGTGTGCAAAGACGTGCAGACCGTGGTTCGGGACGAATCGAACTCTGCAAGGCGTATCTCGCCGGCATTTTTTCATAATAAATTCCCATACCGCGACGCGCTAAAACCAAAGCCCCTAATCCCCACTTCGTTGTAACTCCGAGTTCCCTATAGGGCACCAGCCCAACGCAATTTGAAACAGTTAACCGTAAATTACGGCGTGAGATTGGTGAACGCGAGCGAATTGAGGTGGCTTTACGAAATAGTGAAGAGCAGTTTCGCCATGCATTTGAAGATGCGTCGATTGGGATGGCGATCGTGTCACTCGACGGACACTGGATGAAAGCCAATCCTGCATTGTGTCGGATTCTTGGCTACC
This sequence comes from Scytonema sp. NUACC21, assembly GCF_054684315.1. NCBI lineage: Bacteria > Bacillati > Cyanobacteriota > Cyanophyceae > Nostocales > Scytonemataceae > Scytonema > Scytonema sp. NUACC21. Next base: position 162,181 of record NZ_BAAFZH010000102.1, read on the forward strand.
GCGAAGAAGAGTTGTTATCACTAACCTTCCAAGACATTACCCATCCTGATGATTTAGAAACAGATCTCGATTACGTGCATCAGCTCTTAGCAGGTGAGATTGTCACCTACCAGATAGAGAAACGGTACTTTCACAAACAGGGGCATAATATTTGGATTCTTCTCAATGCATCGCTGGTACGAGATGAGCAAGACAAACCCCGACACTTTATTTCTCAAATTCAAGACATCACAGACTTAAAACGAGCGGAAGAATCTTTGAGAATCAGCGAAGAACGCTGGCGATATGTTTTGGAAGGAAACGGGGATGGTTTGTGGGATTGGAATGCTCAAACAAAGGAAGTTTTTTTCTCCCATCGCTGGAAGGAAATGTTGGGGTTTTCGGATTTGGAAATCTCAAATGATTTGAGCGAATGGGATAAGCGAGTCCATCCAGATGATAAAAAGCGGGTGTACGGCGAAATTGAACAACATTTCCGGGGTGAAGTGCCGCAATACATTAGCGAACATCGCGTCCTCTGCAAAGATGGCACCTATAAGTGGATTTTAGATCGGGGCTTAGTTATGAGTCGCGATGAACAGGGTCGCCCATTACGGGTGATTGGAACTCACACCGATATCAGCAAGCGCAAACACATTGAAGAACAACTCCGCCGCTCTGAAGCCGCCTTGATTGAAGCACAGCAAGTCGCTCACGTAGGCAATTGGGAATTGAATCCCATGACCGAGCAAATTACTTGGTCAGAAGAAATGTTTCGGATGTTTGGCTTTGACCCAGCCAATGCATTGCCGGTATACGCCGAACACTTTAACTATATTCATCCCGGCGATCGCGATTTACTCCAACAATGTCTTAAGGAAGCCACTGGAAACGGAACATCTTATAAAATTGACCTGCGCTTCTTCCGTGCTGACGGTACACTTGGGTATATGGAAGCCAGAGGCAAAGCCAGTCGAGATGAACAAGGACGGGTGAACCGCTTATTTGGAACTGTATTAGATATTACCGAGCGCCAGCGCACGGAAGAAGCATTGGCAAAAGAACTTCTCCGCAGCAAAGCGCTGTTTGAAGCATCCTTTGATGGAATTGTTGTCCTCGACCGACAGGGAAATGTCGTAGAAGCTAACCAAAGTTTTGCCCAGATGCTTGGCTATACTCCAGAAGAAGTGGCAACAATGCACGTTGCTGATTGGGACGCTCAATGGGGAAAAGAAGAACTCATCCAATTTATTCAAACATCTCAATTTATCAATGCACCGTTTGAAACAGTACATCGTCGTAAAGATGGTTCACTCTATGAAGTAGAAATTAGTGTGAACAATGTGGAATTGGAAGATGAAGTGATAGAAATCTGTATCTGCCGCGATATTAGCGATCGCAAGCAGGCGGAAGCGGCTCTCAAACAAGCCAAAGAAGTGGCTGAGGCGGCGAACCTGTCAAAAAGCACCTTTTTAGCTTCCATGAGTCACGAGCTGCGAACACCCCTGAACCTCATCCTGGGCTTTACCCAACTGCTGGGGCGCGACCCGTGCTTATCGGCAATCCAAAAAGACACAGTTCAAACCATTCATCGCAGTGGAGAGCACCTGCTGAGCCTGATTGAAGATATTCTTGACTTTTCCAAAATTGAAGCCAACCGCATGAGTGTAGAGGAAAGCAGTTTCGATCTCTTCGAGATCCTGCGCTCTCTGGAAGATATGCTGCGCCACAAAGCGGCATCCAAAAACTTACAGTTTCGCTTCCAGACGGCTCCAAAAGTTCCTCAGTTCATTACCACCGATGTCAAGAAACTGCGTCAAATCTTAATTAACTTGGTAGGCAATGCCATCAAGTTTACCGAGAAAGGGGGCGTAACACTGCGGGTGAAAGCTGTTTCCAGCGTTGAAAGCAGTGTAGAATTTTCTGAATCTTCAATGCTTGGGGCTGATTGTGCAACTCTTTTAATTTTTGAAATCGAAGATACAGGTGTAGGGATTGCGGAGGATGAGACTGAGGCTGTCTTCGACGCATTTGTACAAAGCCCTTCTGGAAAAATGACCTCCGGTGGAACAGGGCTGGGGTTAACCATCAGTCGTCGATTGGCTCGTTTGATGAACGGTGACATTTCAGTCAGCAGTATACTGGGACAGGGCAGCACCTTCTTTGTTCATTTTCCCGTTCGGATTGCTGAAGCAACAAGTGTCCCTTGTTCTAAATCTCAGCGACAACTGATTGGGCTGGTGCCCGGTCAACCCACGTACCGCATTCTGATTGTGGACGATCGCGCCGAAAACCGCTTGCTCTTGACGCGGCTGATGACTCAGTTAGGAATGGAGATCCGAGAGGCGACCAACGGACAGGAAGCTATTGCCCTCTGGCAACAGTGGCAACCCCATCTCATCTGGATGGATATCCGAATGCCCGTACTGAACGGGTATGAAGCGACTCAACAGATTCGTAACCTTTGTGCAGAACAATCCCCGGTCGTCATTGCACTCACGGCTCAGGCATCAATGAGCGATCGCACTCTAGCTCTTGCTTCTGGCTGCAACGATTTTGTTATCAAACCCTTCGATGAAAACCTTCTGTACAGCAAAATGGCAGAGTATCTAAACTTACAATTTGTCTATGCAGAAAGTCAAGAGCGATCGGATGCCCATCCCGCAACAACCACTCAAAACACTCCTACTGTGCTGACCTCCCAGAGCCTTTGTGCTATGAGTGCCGATTGGCTCGCCGCATTGTATACTGCCGCCCAAATTTGCGATGAAGAAGAAATTGAGCAGCTTCTTGAGCAGATTCCAGGCTCTCAAGCTCCTTTAGCAAATCAACTGAGGCAACTTGCTCATGATTACCAGTTTGGACAAATTAAACTCCTGCTACAAGAAAACTCCAAACAATTCATCACGAAGATAAAGCAATACGGTTCAGTTCAGGATTTTTGATAAGATTCTGTAAGGTGGGCACTGGCCACTACTGAAAGGTATTTCTTATCCCTTTACCTGTCGCAATAAACCAAATGCCCAAGAACGCAACCCGGTTGGTAAAACCGATAATGCCAGTCCAATCCATGCTTTAGCAGTCGAAAAAGATTTACCTGCCAAAACTAACTCTCGCCCTTTTTGCGTTTCACCCTTTTCTATTAACCGCAATCCTAACAACAACCGTGTTTCTGCAAGACGCTGTTGCCTAATTTTTTCTAATTTCTCAGACTCAAATTTATAACTTTCCAAATAGCGTGTTTTATCCCTAAGATAGGGAATCGCCCGATCTATACCTTGCTGTTGTGCGTGAAAACGGTACTCCATCAATAATTCTGGTAAGTAATACCCCTTCTTAAGAGCCAAAGCTAGTCTGACAAACAAATCGTTATCCTCGCAATTTTGCCAATTGGGTTGCATAAATCCCAACTCTTGCAAGGTTGCACGTCGAAATAAAGTGGCACCTATTTGAAAGCTTTGGTTAACAAATACGACTGCTAATAAATTCTCAACAACACCCTCTGGCAAACTCGCCCTACCCCAACGGCGAGAATTTTCCTGAGTTTTCACCTCATCGCGCACGTTGTTGATATCAATAACCCAATGGTCGGTACCTACAAAATCTATACTTGGATCTTTATCAAGGATGGCAACAGTATGTGATAGAAATTCTGGGGTTAACTTATCATCATCATCAAATTTAATAAAATACTCCCCGGTTGCAGCATCAAAGCCAGAACGCATATTATTACTTTTACCAATATTCTGCGAATGACGGATATATTTGATGCGGCTGTCTGTGTATTTTGACATGAGTTCGGGGGTGCCATCTTGAGAACCGTCATCGCACACAATTAATTCAAAGTCTTGATAAGTTTGCCGCAGTACACTTTCAATAGCATGGGGCAGGAGGTTAATACGATTGAAGGTTGGGATGCAAACACTAATCTTAGGCATATGTATTTTAGTATAATTTAAGCGAGGGTTCTTTTAACTTTATTGACAGCCTTTTTAAGTAACCGACTCGTTTTTGATGCCACACTAGGTTGTTTTAGCTGCTTTGGTTTTTGTTCTGGCTGCTTGAGAAAACGGTAATATAAAAATTCATTCTTGTAACGTACATCAGCATCTTCACCTTTACACAATCGAGCAAAGTCACTAGAAGAATAACTCATATAATGAAGGCGATAAATTGGTTTTAATCCCTCCTTATTGTAAAGAATATTGTTAATATTGACAAAAGAATCAGCATTAGCACAGTTACCAGTTTTATCTTTCCCATTAGGGCTTAGAGTATAGTTAAACATTGAATAATTACCATCTATGGTCATATAATTAAACAAAGCTGAACTAGACCACCAAAATTTATTTTTAATCCATTCAATTTCCTGTTTTTCAATTAGACGCTCTTTTAAAGCATTTAACTCTGCAATACTAAAGAGATTTTGATGAGAACCAAAGAAGCTATTGCAATGAATTCTGGAGCGTAGTTGTTCTTCCGTAAGATGAGTTACACTGGTAACGCGATCTAATTGGAGATCCATAGCTTCGTTTGGCTTAGCATGCTCCCAGTCGTCAAACACTAGGTCGTAACTGTTTAATTTAGCAAACACATCATTAAGTTGCTTCATTGCTAAACTATCTGCATCATAAAAGACAAACTTTTCAAAATTGCCGTTAAAAGCTGCTAGTTTTCTATGAACAAAGCCTTTGTACCACCCAGGACGATTTAATTTAGGTTCTCTAGCTCTTGGATGAGCATCCCATACTTGATTGACAAAATCGTCCCACTGCTGAAGTACTTCCCAGTTATCAAAAAGGGACACATTTTTTCTAGAACTTATTTCTTCTTTAATCAGGTCTACCTTGTCGTCATAGGGAATAATACTGATAGGAATATTTGGGCTAACATTTACCTCAATACTGTTCAGTAATGCTACTAGCTGGTCATAAACTTTATCATTGGCGAGGGTATAGATACCGATATTATTCATAATAAAATTTTCTAGAGTAGAACGGTAGTGTGACACGATGGAATACTAGAATGAAAAAGCGAATTTTGTGAATTTTCTATGTAATAAGAGTCTTAAGTTTTTCGATAGGTGACTTGTCAATGTTAACAAAGTTGATTAAAAAGTATTGTGTGTATTATTCCTTGAGTTACCATTTTTCTACTACCTAAGACTCTATGAAAATTTTAATGCTATCTTCTACGTTTCCGTATCCACCTACACGAGGGGGAACTCAGGTAAGAACATACAATTTGCTTAAATATCTTGGCCAGCACCATACTATCACCCTAGTCACGCAACGAGAACCTGATGTTACAGACGCAGAAGTAGAAGAATTGCGGGATTGTGTTGCTCATCTTGTTCTTTTTAATCGTCCAACAGACTCCGGTACATCCGGAGGAATACTGAAGAAAGCACATCGCTTTGCTACCTTTCTGTATCAGGGTACGCCCCCAAGTGTTTTAAACCGTTACTCCCCAGAGATGCGAAACTGGGTTGAGAATTTTGCACAGGCAGGAAAATGCGATGTCATTACTTGCGAACATAGTGTTAACGAAATTTATGTACGCCCATACTTCCAAAACCAGATAAAAACTGTTGTCAACGTTCACAGTTCTGTCTACGGGACTTGTCGCAACCAATTAGAAACTGGTATTTCAGAAAATAAATTCAGAGACAAACTCTATCTACCTCTTCTACGCCGCTATGAGCAACGCTACTGCTCTAAATTCTCAGCAATTGTGGTCACGACAGAAGAAGATAGGGTTCAAATGCAAGAATTTAATTCTAAAAGTGAGATCGCAGTGATTCCCAACGGAGTCGATTTGGATTCATTCCCCAACCGTACAATCGATCCGGGTGGGTATCGCCTAATTTTCATAGGCGCGATGGATAACCTGGCAAATATCGATGCTGTGTGTTTTTTTAGCAATGAAGTCTTGCCAGAAATTCAAAAGATTTATCCAGATACGACTTTCGATATTGTTGGATCTCGCCCTGCACCAGAAGTTTTGGCACTCCAAGAAAAACGGGGCATTACCGTTACCGGGCGTGTGCCTTCAATGGTCGAATACCTACACAAAGCAACTGTCTGCGTTGTACCAATGCGAACGGGTTTTGGTATCAAGAATAAAACTTTGGAAGCGATGGCTGCTGGCGTACCTGTTGTAGCTAGCGATCGCGGTTTAGAAGGGCTGGTTGTTGATGAGGTTGGTGTACCGTTAAGGGCATTACGAGCCAATCTACCAGTAGAGTACATCAATGCCATCTGTCAATTATTTGAAGATCCGCAATTACGAGGAGATTTGTCTAATAATGGCAGACAATTGGTAGAAATGGAGTTTACTTGGGATAGCGCTGGTAAAAGATATGAGCAAGCTCTTATGGGGTAAGCTGAGCTCTCAAGGATGCCTGCCATTTAACCCGTAGGTTGGGTTGAGCAACAGCGGAACCCAACAAAGCTTTGACAAATTTGGGTAGAGTTGTTCAACCCAACCTACCAATTACAAATGACCAATGACAAATGACCGATGACAAATAACCGATTATGTTGGGTAGAGTTGTTCAACCCAACCTACCAATCACAAATGACCAATGACAAATGACCGATGACAAATGACCGATTATGTTGGGTAGAGTTGTTCAACCCAACCTACTGAATGGTTATGGTGAGAGGGTGTCGATCGCTGTCTTCACTGGGTTCTATAACAGCACCAGATGGAGACTCAGTCATATTTGCAGCAGTACAAAGCGCTAAAAAGAGTGCTAGCAGATTGCGAATATAAGGATGCATTTTAGTTAATTTTTTGTAACAAAAAACATAGAAAATAAATTTTAGAAAAAGTTAAAAAAATGTTGCGCTGCAAGAATGAATTCAACAGCATAGTCTTTGCCTATTCAGCCATATAGATGCACTAGCTGATGCACCTGAAGCTCTTTTTTTGTATTTCTATTTTGAGAATTGCAACGCAACACTATCCCCAATTTAGTTTGATTTGAATGAGGAGAACAGGGGAATATCACTGAAATTATAAATTTATTTCATGCCATGCTAGAAGTATTTATTAATTCATGTTTTTAGCAACATTTGCTTGGAATATATAAACTTTTTATTAAAGAAGATTTGTAAAAACTATACATTATTGATGAAAAAGAAGACACAAGAAGATGGATAACCAGATAAATTTACCTCTGTATATCCATATTCTTATGTCTTTCGTCCACGAATCCTTTGAGGTTTGTTCCTACTTCTCCTTAAAAATTGGCATCGCTTTGTTTGGTAGTCGATCAACTCTCTATTATATAAGAGTTATGTCAGTACCATAACTGTTGCGAATGCCTCTACCTTTTCACTTTCTACACTCAGTTCACACTCACACTTATGCTCAAAGTGTATTTAAGAAGTTCTTGTTATGCCATGAGTGATTTCACGGATTTTCTGATTGTTAATGGTTAGGAGTTAGGAGTTAGTAGTTAGTAGCCGTAAGGTTTATTGTCTGTTTTGTGAAGTTTCCGGGCAAGGTTGAAAAAACCCGAGTATAAAGGAAAATACTTTAGCCAAGATTATTGATGGAACTGATTGAGAAGTAGCATGGCAAACCCTTCGTCAAACTCTGCACCAAAACCGTATAAACAGAATCAAGCCAAAGTGGGTGCAGTCAGGCGCGTCTATAAAAAACACAAGCAGAAACCCAAGGGGGGAAGTTGGCTGACATCATTGCTAGCAATGGCTGCTTTGTTAGGCAGCGCAGGGTTAGTTGTGACTTTTGCCTGGGTTAGCATTCAATTTATACTCAATCCGTATCAAGTCGGATGGGTAAACAAACTTTTACCAGGATGGGCGCAAATTTCCCTAGATGGTGAAGAACGTCCCCAAACTCTCAAACAAATTCAAGATGGTGTGAAAAACCAGGGGTTTGAAGCGGGCAACATCTTGCCTTTAGAGGCTGACACGGCAGTTTCTTTCTTGCTACCAGTGTTCAAGCAACGCTCTAATTGTCAGTCAAATTGTAAATCTATAGTTGAACTTAGAGTTTATCAGCGTTCCAAAGATTTGGAATCACAATCCGCATCAGAAAAATACTATTATTTGGCAACTCAGGTACCTGTCACAGGACCAGAAGAGTCTTTTGTTGTTGCCCCCTTTGTTAAAACTACAGATGAAAACCAAGGTTCCAGTCTTCCTCTACCTTTGGATGAAGTGGGGCGATTTGGACGCGAAGCACCATCACCAGGTGCTTGGTTTTATTTACAGGGTCACCGCCAGCAAGGGACAAATGTAATTGCTTACGGTCATATCTTTTATTACAATCCCGAGCGCACTAACTTACAATTCATGTTGCCTTGGACAAGTCCAAATGGGTATTTACCTCAATGGCGACAAGTCACGGGTGGTGGGAAAAAAGAGCTAGTTGTGGATCAAACAGTCGGTTTAGAACCTCAGTTAAAAATTTATCAAGTCAAATCTGTTAAATCTTTTCTCAACCCCATTGAGTTAGAAGTGATTTCACTGACACCACCTGCTTTAAAGAACTCAGCATATCAAGATGCTCTATCTTTAGCCCGTAGTGGATTGTGGACTTCAGCCTTTGAACGGTTGCAATCTCTTAACAAACGACAGAAAGGGCTTTTTTCAGTAGGGGCGCAAGCACAAATGGATTTCATTCGCTTGCATTCCCAGTTAACGAAGACACAAGCCAACACAAGTTGGGCAAGTCCCAGCCAACAAGTTCTGGCAGATATTATGGATGGTCGTTGGGAAAAAGCTTTACAGGTGTTTGAGGCTTCACCGCAAAATGCCCAGGAAATTTCTACTCTACTTAAAGCAGATGGGGAAAGGTTATCGAATCGCGTAGCAGCAGAATTGCGGGTCAACCCAAAACGACAGTCAGTGCAAGCCTGGGGCGCTTTAATTGTAGCAGCTAGGCACGGGCAAGCACGAGCAAATACCTGGTTAAGTGAGCGCGTGCCAATTGAAAAAGACACTGTTGTTTACATTCAAAGCTTGATAGAACTTTTGAATGGTAATGTTTCTCAGTCTAAAGTCTTTTCCTCCGAGCATACCAGCCGGATTGTTGGCTCGGTACAGCCAATTGCTGAAGTTAACCCTAAAGATTGGTTAAAACTAGATAATGTAGAAAAGTTAAGTGCAACCAATCTACAGGGTATAACACCCTTAGAAAAAGCAGATAACCAAGTTTGGTATCAGGTACAAGTTTCTGCATTTCATAATGGCCAAAATTGGCTGTCTGCCCCGTTTGCGAATTTGAAACAACCCGAATCTTCCCCAGAAAAATTTTTCCAGAAAATTTTAGGTGTTAATTCCAATCTAGAAATTCAAATTGTTGTCTGGCTGGCATCCGGAGAACAGATGACAACGACAGCCACTATCAAAGCTGTACAATTGCGAGATGGGGTGTTGCGACTCTTGGTCAGTGGTGATGCTTCACAACAAACCTTACTTGCAACATCTCCACAACAACCGCCTCCACTTGCTTTAACAGACTCTGCTTTAGAATGGGTGCAACCATCTCCCATCACTCTTGGTGAACTGTATAAACAAGACTCATCACGAGTAAAGGCAATGCTGTCCACTATCTGGAAGACCTTACAAGAATCTGGCGAACTACCAGATGGCAATCTTCCTGAGACTCAACAACTTCTGCAACACCTGGAATATTGGCCTGTTCAAGAAATTGATTTGACAGGTAACGGTAAACCAGAAACAGTGGTGACTCTTTCACCAGAAGCGATCGCATCCTTATATAGCTCGGCAGATGCTAACGAAGACCGAGGTAGAAGTTCGAGTTTGCCCAAATCCAAACCTGCCAGTAAAAATCCAGTCCGTCCTCGTACACTTATCTTGTCCGATGGCGGTCAAGTGGTCTATACTGATTTCAAAGGGAATTCTCAGCAAGCCTTGACTGCGATTGCCAGACTGTTAACAAGGGAATCTTTGGCTTTGCTTGTCGAAAATTCTCGGGAATATAGTTTGAAAGTTTGGTCGGAAAAAAATAAACGCTTTGAGTAACACTGATTCTACTGCTACTTAAAGTGGCAGTAATATAAGCAGCAGTAAGTGTGATGATTAACTTAATCCTCCACACTACTCGTAGAAGATAGGCGTTGTATTTTCATATCCTCCAATTGCCTTAACAGGCAATCCACCTCAGCTTGCAGGTTCATAAACTTGGCTTGCTGTTCGGCTTGATAAAAGCATTTATTCAGTTTAGTTGCCCAGAGAGTCTGAGACCCGTTGTTTGAAACGCTAGATGTAGTCATAGCCATACGAACCAAAAATTCAACTCACACCATTAGAGATATTATAATAGCGAAGTTTTAAGAATCATTAAATAATTGTATACTCTTCATAAATAGCTGTAACGTGTCTAATGTCATACACTAAAGGACTACAAGTCTAGTATTTTTGTTCCAAAAAAGACAAGATCGCAGTAATATTGCATATCAGAGACATTTGGTGTGCAAAATAAATATAAACTTAGTTTTTACCATCTCAGCCGAAAATAGAAGTTTTTAAATACCGTGACTCTAAGCCTGACTGCTGCTAAATTACATCGCCAACCCTGGCCGGGGCTAATACAAGCCTACCGTCAATACTTGCCTGTCACTGAAGAAACACCAGTTGTGACTTTGCTAGAGGGCAACACTCCGCTTATCCCAGTTCCCTCAATTGCAGAACGTATAGGCAGGCAAGTACGCGTATTTGTTAAATATGACGGGCTCAATCCCACAGGTAGCTTTAAAGACCGGGGAATGACAATGGCAATTTCCAAAGCAAAGGAAGCTGGGGCAAAGGCTGTTATTTGTGCAAGTACAGGCAATACCTCAGCTGCGGCAGCTGCCTATGCCAGACGTGGAGGAATGCGTGCTTTTGTGATAATTCCAGATGGCTACGTAGCACTAGGCAAATTAGCACAAGCATTGTTGTACGGGGCGGAAGTCCTGGCAATTAAGGGGAATTTTGACCAAGCTTTGGAAATCGTGCGTGAAATGGCCGAAAGCTATCCAATTACTTTGGTGAATTCGGTCAATCCTTACCGCCTAGAAGGGCAGAAAACCGGCGCATTTGAAATTGTTGATAGCTTGGGTGATACCCCAGACTGGCTTTGTATCCCAGTAGGTAATGCGGGCAATATCACTGCGTATTGGATGGGATTTTGTCAATATCATCAAGATGGAAAATGCACTCGCCTCCCCCGGATGATGGGTTTCCAAGCGGCAGGTGCAGCACCTTTAGTGAACGGTCAACCCGTAACACATCCAGAGACAATAGCAACAGCGATTCGTATAGGGAATCCCGCAAGTTGGGAGAAAGCAGTCGCTGTACAGCAAGCTAGTATGGGAAGTTTCCATGCTGTCACCGATATAGAAATTCTTGATGCTTATCGACTTTTGGCATCAGAAGAAGGGATTTTCTGCGAACCCGCTAGTGCCGCTTCCGTTGCCGGGTTGTTACAGGTGAAGGACCAAGTGCCCGCAGGGGCGACAGTTGTTTGTGTCCTGACCGGCAACGGTCTCAAAGACCCCGACACAGCTATTAAACATAGTTCCAGCCAATTTAAACAAGGTATTGAACCGGAACTCGGATCTGTAGCTGAAGCAATGGGATTTTAAAAAGGATGAAGTATGAAGGATGAAGTATGAAGTAAATTTTTTATCCTTTATCCTTTCTCTTTGTCCCTTGTCAGTCTGTCGATAGCATCTCCTAGGGCAGTTGTCAAGCTTTTCCGTGTCTGAGCATGGTTGTCTTGCTCTGTTTTTAAAGCTTGAATTACGCGATCGCGTTCTTTGATTGCGGCAATGAGTTGGGTTTTTAACTCCTCGACAGATTCGATTTGTTCGACTTCTTGCTGAATGGCAGTTGTGGCTGTTGGGTCGTCAAGTAATTCTTCTTGAATACCCTTGATTTGCTGTAGTTGTATTTTGAAAGACTCTATAGTTTGTTTTGCCATCTGAGCATCGGAACGACGCTGCTCTGCTTCGGTATTGTAAAGCTTACGCCATTTTTCTGCACTTTCCCAACCCGCATCGCGTTCTGCTTGGAGTTCTGCAATCTGTTGTTTGAGTGCTTTGATTTCGGCTAGCCACTGTGGTGTTAATTCTTGAGTCATAGGAGTTAATTTTAAAACCCTGGGCTTATATTAAGAGATTGGAAGTAGAATAGAAATGCGATCGCACCAATGTCTCAGCCTCCTCAGTACCCTGCCATGAATTCTGACGCCAAAGCACCTACTTTAAAACGGCTGCGTCAGCTAAGTCGCATCATGGATAAAGCTATTACCGTTCCAGGAACCCAGATCGGTATTGGTCTAGATCCCATTTTAGGATTTATTCCGGTTGGCGGTGATTTTTTGGGAATTATGTTTTCGGCATACATAGTCCTAGAAGCAGCACGTTTGGGTGCATCAACTGCCACGATCGGCAGAATGGTTCTGAATATAATCATAGATGGATTATTAGGTGCTATACCCTTAGTAGGAGACTTGTTCGATTTTGCCTGGACAGCTAATGAGTACAACATTAAACTACTGGAAGATTACTTAAAGTTTCCCAGGCAGAGGACAAGCACAGACAAGTGGTTCGTATTGGCGGTTTTAATTGTATTGTTCATTGTCACTATTGGACTAGTCGCATTTACCGTGATACTTATGAGACTGCTTGGAACGTTGCTTGAAACACTACTGAGATTCTTAACTGGCAGTTAAATAAGTTACGACAAAATTAATGAAAGATTGGTGGCAAGAGACTTTCCCTCAAGGTCGGCAAAGTCTAATCATTACTGATGCTAGTGGATACCCCGTACAAATTGCATATGGTGAAAAAGGCACGGGTAAACCCCTGTTTTTACTACACGGTGTTGGTAGTTGGAGTTACAATTGGCGTCACAGCATTGATGCATTATCCAAACATTTTCGAGTTATCTGCTTTGATGCGAAAGGTTATGGTTTTTCGGAAAAACCAGTATCTCGTAAAGAACACAATGGGCATCAAATGATTGAGTTAGAGAGAATTATTTTTTCCCTGTGTGATGAACCGGTTGTTATCGTAGCAGAATCATTAGGTGCATTAATTGCTCTTGCGCTTGCTGCAAAAAAACCCCAATTAATAGCGCGGCTCATTGTATTAAATGTTCCTATTTTTGCACAACGGTTACCTCATTGGGGAATGTGGTTGCTTTCCCAATTGCCTTTAGAAATAGTGCAAGCAATTGACTCATCACGTCTGGCACTCTTATTTGCGCCACTAGTTAGAGAAATTATGGCTATAGAAAGACGTGGGGTTCTGTTTGACCCATCCATATTAACGCAGGAAGATGTTTACTGGATAACTTACCCTTATATTGAGCTTCCCGGTACTTTTGCAAAGGTAGCCGAAGAGTTAAAAATTGCAGCACGGGAAATTGAGCATTTACAAACTAATAAACCCAGTTTGCTCGCTAACATTCAAAATAACCTTAGTACTATCAGATGTCCCACACTTATTTTATGGGGGGAACAAGATACTTGGTTCCCTGTTAGCGATGGTAAAAAACTGTATCAACATCTTCCTAATGCAAGGCTACAAATTCTGACTAACTGCTGTCATGATGCATCTTCTGGTGCTTCAAAAGCTGTAAATGCAGCGATTATTGAGTTTTTGCAGGATACAAATTTCGTTTAGCTATAAAAAAGTTTAGCTATAAAAAAAGAGAGTGGGAGCAAGCATACCAGTCGCTTTAAATGCTCCCACTTATAATTTGTCGCTAAAGCATCAGGAATACGCGCTCGAACGCTGTCAATTATTTAGAATGTGTTTCTGCATTTTTTGTAGAAAGTGTATCACAAATTATTCGATATGTGATACACCCTGATAACAACTATGGACCACCGTTGTACAACCACTCATCTAAGGAAGCCGCTTCCCAGATGGGGTAGAAGTGAAGACCAATCGCGTTGGAGGAAGGTACAACTGCACCGGAGATGATGTTGTTGCCGTAAATTAAGGAACCTGCAACGGGCTCGCGAATACCGTCAATGTCTACTGGAGGTGCAGCAATGAAGGCGATGATGAAGCAGATGGTTGCGGAAAGCAGGGTAGGGATCATCAATACGCCGAACCAACCGATATATATACGGTTTTCGGTGGAGGTGATCCAGCTGCAGAACCGCTCCCAAGCATTGGCGCTTTCGCGACGCTGTAAGGTTGTGGTCATAATTGTTATGAGTGCTTAATTTCTGAAAACTTTCCTGAAATCTCACGTAGGTGTGTTCACCTACGCTGCTTCTACATTAAAAGCCAAATAGACATTTGTAAATGATTTGTAAAGGTATTTTAATTTAAATATTTTTATATGTAATATTTAATTTACTTATCAATAAACAGCTAGAAGCAGGTAAGTCGGCGTACAGTAAGGGTTGTTAGTGGTTAGTGGTTAGCGGGGGTGGACAGATATCTTGTGGGGTGGGCGTCCTCGCCCGCCCAAACAAACTTAATTGAATTGCAAACCGCTATTTTGTCAATGATGAATCAACCAGGAGGCCATGCCATTTGGCGTCCGCCTAGAACGTGTACGTGTAAGTGGAACACCGTTTGACCGGCGTCAGCATCGGTGTTTATGACAACACGATAGCCATTAGTTAGCCCTGCTTCTTCAGCAATACGTTTGGCAGTTAACAAAAGATGTCCCAATAGGGCAGCATCTCCAGACTCGGCATCAGCTAATTTGGGTATTGGTTTTTTAGGAATGACGAGGATATGAACGGGCGCTTGGGGATTCACATCTTTGAAGGCAAGCGCTAAATCATCTTCATAAACAATGTTGGCGGGAATTTCCCTACGAATGATTTTGCTGAAAATCGTCTCTGTTGTTTCACTCATGGCAATTGACTAGTTCTTCTGCTAGAGATTTTGTCATGTTTCGTACACTGCAATAAGTTTACAGTCAATGCCTGCTCTGTTCTTGCTACTCTCGACAAAGCAATTCCAATTGAAATAGAGCTATTGAAATCTCAACTCATTAGACTTATCCGACAAAGAATAATGTAGAGACGTGACATGGCACGTCTTTGCAAGGGTTGCAAATAAAACATAATTATGGTGGTTTGCAATGAAGGCGATCGCTGACTACTTCATATGCACCTTGCATTTGATATATTAGGGTAATTGTCTGGTCGATTGCCCAAGCGCATTCCAGTCTACGCAATTTTCCTGCAGCACAAGTGTCCTTATATATTTCGGGTGAAGCAATCTTTATTGAAGATAAGGCTTAAATGCTGAGCAACAACTGCTAAGCATTTCTAACCTTTTGAAGTTAGAAGTAGAAGCTTGAAAAATTTTTCTAAAATTTAGCCATATTAGTATGGGGATTTTGGTAGCTTCTAAGCAAGTTAGTGCTGAGTTGTTGGGAGATTATCTTTTCTGAGGAAGATTTCTCTGGATGGTAGCCTTCGACCCGACTCGTTGCTGATGTCCTGCCCATCCCATTGAAAAAATAACCGTATTTTTACTTAATGAATTTCCATTGCATTTGGGCATACTAAATGACGAAATGTAATAAATTTTCAAACAATTCTAAATAACTGTTATAAGGAATATTATGCTGGCTAGAGTCTGGAGCGCGTCAATTGTCGGCATCGACGCAGTTAAGGTGGGCGTTGAAGTGGATGTGTCAGGAGGATTGCCGGGAATTGTCATTTTGGGGCTTCCAGATGCAGCCGTTCAAGAAGGAAAAGAAAGGGTTAAGGCAACACTAAAGAATACTGGTTTTGCTTTTCCAATTAGGAAGATTGTTATTAATCTGACACCTGCGGATTTACGCAAGGAAGGTCCCTGTTTTGATTTACCCATTAGTGTGGGGATTTTGGCAGCTTCTGACCAAGTGAGTGCTGAGTTGTTGGGAGATTATCTTTTTTTGGGGGAGGTTTCTTTGGATGGTAGCCTCCTTCCTGTTGCTGGTGTCTTACCCATTGCAGCTGCTGCCCACCAAATGGGCATTGCAGGTTTAGTTGTCCCTGCTGATAATGCACAAGAAGCTGCTCTAGTTGAAGGATTGCCAGTTTATGGGTTTAAACATCTGTCTGAGGTGACTCATTTTTTAAACAATCCGAAGCGATATCAACCCGTACAGTTAGGTGACATTCTAGAGACATTGCATGCTCCTTCTCCACAAGCAGATTTGAAAGATGTGAAAGGACAAGCTCATGCTCGCCGTGCTTTGGAAATTGCCGCAGCTGGTGGGCATAATTTAATTTTTGTGGGTCCGCCAGGAAGTGGCAAGACGATGCTGGCACGTCGTTTGCCAGGAATTCTACCAGCAATGCAATTTCAGGAAGCTTTGGAGGTGACTCGGATTCATTCAGTAGCTGGCTTATTAAAAAATAGGGGATCGTTGGTGCGCGATCGCCCTTTCCGCAGCCCCCACCACTCCGCCTCCGGTCCTTCTCTTGTAGGTGGTGGTAATTTCCCTCGTCCTGGAGAGATTTCCTTAGCACATAAAGGTATTCTTTTCTTAGATGAATTAACAGAATTTAAAAGAGATGTTTTAGAATTTTTACGGCAACCTTTAGAAGATGGACAAGTCACAATTTCCCGTACCAGACAATCAACGATTTTTCCCGCTCAGTTTACTCTAGTTGCCAGTACAAATCCCTGCCCTTGCGGTTATTACGGTGACACTATCCAAAATTGTACCTGTTCCCCAAGGCAAAGAGAACTTTATTGGGCGAAACTTTCGGGTCCTTTAATGGACAGAATTGACTTACAAGTTGCGGTGAATCGTTTGAAAGCAGAAGAGATTACCCAACAATCAACAGGAGAATCATCAGCATTAGTTAGAGAAAGAGTACAACAGGCACGGGATATCGCAGAGCGTAGATTTAAAGATGAAGCCAATTTATCTTGCAATGCACAGATGCAAAGCAAACATCTTCATAAATGGTGCAAGTTGGATGATAGCAGCCTTAATTTGTTGGAAGGAGCAATTAGAAAATTGGGTTTATCTGCAAGAGCAAGCGATCGCATTCTTAAAGTAGCACGCACTATCGCTGATTTATCAGGCGATGATGACCTAAAACCTTACCATGTTGCTGAAGCAATCCAGTATCGTACAATAGATAGAATGCAGTAAATATTTCATTCTTTTATAGATGAGTAGGAGCCCGAACTTTATGGAAAGCAACACTTTAAAAACATCACAAAATACAGATTTAAAGGTTAATATTGTGCTGGAAACCAAAGAGGATGGTAGTGCGATCGCATCTATTTTGGAACTTCCACAGTGAGGTATGTAGAGACGCGCCATGGCGCGTCTGTTAGTTATTCAGAATCTTTGCCTAAGCTTTCAGCAACGATTCTCCCCCATCAATCCAAACCTCAGTACCGGTGATATGACTTGATGCATCGGATGCTAAAAAGAATGCTAACTGTGCCACTTGCTCAGAGGTTCCCGGTTTACCATCAGTTAGAGGAATCTTTCCTTCAGGAAACTCAACAGGTTCTTGAATGTGTTCTAAATCCCTTCTTTGAGTATTTTCTTCAATACTTGTTTCAATTGCCCCAGGGCAAATGACATTAACACGAATGCGATGTTTGGCTAATTCCAAGGCAACCATTTTGGTAAAAGCAACTTGTGCAGCTTTTGAGCAGGAATATGCAGTTGCACCAGTGTTGCTAAAGGTGCGCGTGCCATTAACGGATGAGGTAATAATGACAGAACCGCCCTGCTTCTTTAAATAAGGCACTGCATATTTGACTGTGAGGAATGTTCCTTTCAAATTGACGTTTATTGTTTTATCCCATTCTTCTGGTGATAATTCCTCAATAGGTGCCCACACACCATTTATGCCAGCGTTTGCAAACACAATATCCAAACGTCCCCACTTATCTACCAATTCCTTGGTAATTTGTTGCATTTCTTCTGGCTGTGAAATATCAGCAATTAATGGTATCGCTTCACCATTATTCTTTTGAATTTCAGCAACAGTGTCTTCTAGTTCATCTTTTGTCCGACCTAATGCGCCAACCTTTGCACCTTCTTTAGCAAACAACTTTGCTGCTGCTTTAGCTATACCTGAACCTGCCCCCGTGATCAGAGCTACTTTACCTGCTAGTTGCATAAATAATTCTATTTTTATGACAACTGCTGTCTAACATGAAAAGCATTGCTATTTCATATTGCTAATGGTAGAAATATTTTCTCTATCTATTTATATAGTAATTTATTACTAGAAAATCAAAACTAAGTATTGAAAACTACTTCATTCATACTCTGTCGTAAGAGTGATGATTTTATAGCATGGTTCCTCGATACTGCTTTCGATATGACAGCACTAGCCCCTGCTTGGAAGCACGAATAAATGACAGCTTTATTAACTACTAATGCACAATTTGAGCGAGTTGCTAAAATTATCGCGGAAAGAGTGGCACAGCTATTGTGTGCGTCAGTTTTTGTTATTGACCAGCATGCGATCGCAATAGCTAGTAGTAATCCCAAGCTAGTCGGGCTTTCCTTTGACCGTATTTGTGGAAAACTAGCTCTCAACTACTTACGAGTCCCATTTACCTTTGATACACAAGTGGGTGAAGTCATTATTGGCAAATCTGTTAATGGAGAAGAAGTTTCTCCTCGTTTAGCACAGGGAATAGTGGAATTGGTGGTGAATCAAGCAACAGTCATTGATGCATTGCCCAACCAACACCAATTCAAAAATAAGTTTATCTCCGACTTACTCCACGGATTGATAGACGAAGCAACGGTCTTACAATACACCAAACTTTTGGGCTTAGACCTAACACCTCCCCGTGCCGTGATTTTAATTGATGCAAGCGATTACATTTTGGGATTCTCGGAGGCTCAAATACGGCGACGGGTTGCTTTAGTAATAGGTAGCGTTGTCAATTTTTTCCATCTACCTAGCGATACAATTTGTGCCTACCTTGGTGATGGTGAGGTAGCTGTCCTCAAAGCAAGTGATACAAAAAACTTGGGGAGTTGGGCAAATCAGGGTGATGTACCGGAACAATGTAGTTCTTCTTGGGCAAATTTGACAGCCTTGAAGCGAGCTGCTGAGGCATTATTGAAGCAGTTGCGTTCCGACACCGATACGTCAATTAGTATTGGAGTAGGTCGCTATCACCCAGGAATTCGAGGGCTTGCCCAGTCCTACAGAGACGCACGGGCTGCTTTGTCTCTGGGGTGTCGCTTTCACGATCGCAACCAAGTTCATTGCTTGGATGGATTGGGAATTGCAG
This sequence comes from Scytonema sp. NUACC21, assembly GCF_054684315.1. Classification (NCBI taxonomy): domain Bacteria; kingdom Bacillati; phylum Cyanobacteriota; class Cyanophyceae; order Nostocales; family Scytonemataceae; genus Scytonema; species Scytonema sp. NUACC21. The sequence continues at coordinate 181,400 of NZ_BAAFZH010000102.1, forward strand.
CTTTTATTGGTGTTGCAGACGAGCAAACCAAAATTGAACTAGCAACGCACCTCTTAAGCCCCCTCAACCACGAACCGGAATTGCTTGCGACATTAGATGCTTTCTTTGCGGAAGACTGTTGTCCCTCTTCCACAGCCAGTCGGATTTCGATTCACCGCAATACTCTCAGTTACCGTTTAGACAAGATTACCTCACTCACCGGTCTTGACCCACGTTGCTTTGACAATGCGGTGCAGATTCGCTTGGCTTTGCTCATGGGAAGATTGCGATGATGGCGTAACAACATATCGAAGTAAATCGGAGTAAACCCTAAGATATACAATTGTTCAAAAGTTTCGCGGTCTGATTGACGGTAGTAACTGAATCACCTTTCCCCTACAACTTTGGCTTATTTACCTGAAAATTACTGTAACTATAGCGTTCTCGGTTGCCTGCACAGAAAGCTAACTCCCATTGCGCCCATACCTATGAGCGCCGCTGTGTTGCTTGGTTCTGGAACTCTCTGAATTGAAGGAACTTGAATTATACCGCTCACTCTCACAGCCCCTCTAACACTGCTAGTTGGATCTACTAAAAGATTACCGACTTGATAAACTTCAGAACTAGTCAATGTGCCAGTCGCACCTTCAAATAAACCTTCACCACCAGTAATATTGACAGTATTCGAGGCTGTAGTGGTTAAAGTCGTCAAATCAACAACTCCAGTACCGTTTTCAACGCTATAAAATAACTTATTTTCCCCCAATCCAAATAATGTGACGCCACCCACTGGCAACCCTGCTAAGCCAAATGTTTCTGGATTAGTGCTAAAACGGAAAGAACCAGTGGTTAAATCAGTTTCGTTGTAAAGTAGAACACTTGCTTTGGTCAAACCAAAGGGTGCATTATTACTTTCCCCTGAGGCGATATTTGCCGTTATACCCTCAGTAATGAAGCTACTAACACTAGACACTGCGTCATAAGTAGTGTCAAAGGTGTAAGTTGTTTGCCCTACTGCCCTTTGTACATTTAACCCAAAACCTGTCAGTGTGAAAGCTACACCAAGTAGCTTAGCAGTGGATAAGCGAAGCATAATTCACCTAACTTAATTGTGGAAAATACTGAAACCTTTTCCTGTAAAATACACCAAAATGTGATTTTTGACCAGCCAGGTAGCTCTGAGTTTGAGCATGCATAATTTTATAAGGAAGTATCTTTAACAAATCACCCGACTAGACGAAGCTAAAGCCATGCCACGTACAGTATCTTATACTCTTACTGGCATATTGTATGGGGGTATTACTGAAGAATTGTTCTCGTTGAGCAGGTTATTTTAAAATTGTGCTCCGAACATTATTTACCACTTAGAACACTAGCTGAATTACTGGGACGAGAACCAGACAGCATTCGGAACCACTATGTAAACCCAATGTTGGAGAGAAGCTTATTGAAACTGCGGTACCCTGAACAACTGAGCCATCCTCAACAGGCATACAGAACAGTATCTTTAACAAAAACAGAGCTTAATATCGATTCACCCAACTAGAAGAAGCTACTGAATTTTTCAGAGGAATCGCATTCGGACGCGATCATCTTCAATGACACTGAAATGTCCAGCCCAGTCAGTTCGAGATGCAATAGCGATCGCCACTTTTTGAGCAACACCTGCACCTGAAGGCGCACAGGTAATACTCGTGCCTCAAGCGGAACTGATATCAAAGCGCAGTCCAACAAGGAGCTCTTTCTTATAATTAATTGGAAGAAGCACAACTCTTTATTGACCAGCAATCATCAGCAGTTAAGGTATTGACTGTTTAGAGGTTAGTTAGAGAAAACGTAACGCCTTGGTTCTCCAAGTCGGGTACAATGCAATACGGTTCAGATAAGACCAGAACCCCGATTGGGAACACAACATAAAGACGCGCCATGGCGCGTCTCTACAACGTGATTATTTACACATCAGCCTTAACTAAACCGTATTGGGGTATAATGGCGGAAATCAATGAAGACCTGCTAACTGGATAAAGTTAGATAAATTATGCAACCTGCTTTACACATTACAACCCAGATTTTACCAGGAAACAAGATAGAAATTCAAATCCCAGAAGCGAAAGTTGGCGATACAGTCGATTTATTTGTCATCTTAGCTGACAAAGCACCATCAAAACGGAGTTCTGTTCTAGAGATAATAGAACAAATCCGTAGTAAACGCCCGTTTAGAACCACCGAGAATATAGATAGACAACTGCAAGAGGAACGGGATTCATGGGAAAGCTAGTACTTCCCTCATCTGGCATTGTCTATGTAGACACATCAGTCTTGATTTATACTATAGAGGGTCATCCTGATTATTATTCACTACTCCAACCCTTATGGTTGAAATTTCAATTAGGTGAAATTGAAATTGTTAGCAGTGAACTCATAATTCTGGAAGTGTTAGTCTTGCCATTGAGAAATGGAGATGCATCTCTCATTGCAGACTATGAACAACTGCTCTTTTCATCAGAAATACAATTAATTCCTATCAGCCAATATGTGCTAAGAGAAGCCGCAAATTTCAGGGCTACCACGAATCTTAAAACACCCGATGCTATTCATGCTGCTACAGCCTTGTCTGTAAATTGTACCCCATTTCTGACTAACGATAAAGGCTTTCGTCATGTTGTTGATTTACCCGTTGTTGTCCTCAGTGAAGTCTTGGCATCTTGAACTGTAGGTTACTTGTGAGCAGACAAAATCAAAGATGCTAAAGTGAATTTGTTTATTAGTGTTCAGAAGCGATATTATATTTCTAACTGCGGTAAAAACGTACTTGCGAATAAAGCAGCTTGAGTGCGATCGCGCAAATTGAGTTGACTCAAAATACTTGTCACGTGATTTCTCACAGTCCGTTCGGAAATATAAAGTTCATGAGCAATTTCACGGTTGCTATACCCCATTGCAATTAAGCGCAACACCTCTTTTTCTCTAGGAGAAAGTTTCGTGATTTCTGCTGGAACAGCTGACGGTACGGTTACCGTTTCTTGAGGGAAAGCAAACGCTTTTTCAAACAGTCCCGGTCCCATGTGGGTATAACCTTGATAAACGACACGAATAGCTGTTGCTAACTCATCAAGCGGTGTATGCTTCAAAACATAACCTCTTGCCCCATAACGCATTGCTTGCGTTACATATTCATCGTCATCAAATGTTGTCAGCACCAAAACTCTAACTTCTGGAAAACGTTGGGAAAAAATCTGAGTTGCTGCCACACCATCCATCACGGGCATTCTCACATCCATCAGCACAACATCAGGCTGCATCGACGTTCCGTACAGTGCTACCATAGCGTCAACCGCACGTTGACCATTCTCAGCATCTCCTACCACTTGCAAATCGGGTTTTGATTCCAGCAAGCTTTTAAGACCCTGACGAATAATCACTTGGTCGTCTACTAGTAACAGACGAATCATTGGCAGATAGAAGCAGGCTTACGTAAATAATTATACCAACATCTGCGATGCTAATTTCAAATGCGTGCTGCAGTTTCGGAAGTTATCACAGCAGAATTGATTGTGGGAATGATGACTTGAATTCGACATCCCTTTCCTGGTAGGCTGAAGATATGGAAAGTTCCACCCAATGCCGCAGATCGTTCTCGCATACCCTGAAGCCCAAACCCAGTGGTATTTTGTTCTGGATTAAAGCCTCTGCCATTATCTTCTACAAGCAAGTTTAGCTGTCCGGCTTGGGACTGTAGTTGAACGGTTACCTGGGTTGCTGCACTGTGTTTTGATATATTGGTGAGTGCTTCTTGTAAGATGCGATAGATAGTAATACTTATTTCAGGGGTTAAAGGAGATGTCAGATTAATTTTCCAATCTGGGGTAAGATTGTTTGTGTTGCGGAAGTCTTGAATGAGATGGCTAACTGCGTTTTCTAGGGTTCTACCCCGTAAAGGATCGGCTCGAAGTGTTGCGACTGAACGAGAAACTTCTTGCAGGGCTTGGTAAGCTAGCTGTTTCGCTTCTTTGACAAACTCTATTGCTCTATCCACATTTGACGGCAATAACAATAAAGCATTTTCTAATTGAATGGTTTGTGCTGTTAAGGCGTGTCCTAAAGAATCGTGAATTTCGCGGGCAATGCGGTTTCGCTCTTGTAAGGTTGCTTGGTTTTCAATTCGTAAAGCATATTGGCGGAGTTGTTCGTGAGCGATTGCCAGTTCTTGTCGGCTTTTACGTTCTGACAAAACAGCATTTACTAACATCAATACAAATGCTAAAGTAAGTGCAAAAGTAATAGCATTATTGAGTATTAAGCTGGCTGTGTTAGTGGCAATTTGTTCTGCTATTGGTTTTGGTTGTCCAACAAGAATTCTTAGGAATATAATCGATCTACTTCTTAAGATGATTATGTAAAGGTATGATATGTAAACGAAACCGGCTACAATCAAACGACCCGATATCTTAAACATTTGGCAACTGCGAATAAGCGCAATTAAACCAAGCATGGGAATAAAGCGAATATGATGATTGAGGAATGCTGGTAGGGCAACAATCCCTAATTCTACAGCTGTATAAATGACTTTGTAACTGAGCCTTTTGGTTGGAAGTTTCAAACCCATCACCCCAAAAAAGGCAATACTCACGATAGTTAACCAAGGGGAAGCCTTTAATGGATAGATTGGCGGCAGCAGGAGCGCAGTTAAGGTACTCATGCCCAATAGCAGCCATTCCAGGTATAGCAGTAAGCGCAGGGGAGGGAGTGAGCGTGACATGAGGATAATACAATAATCGACACTGCTGATTCTTAAAGTAGTTTAGTCTGCGATCGCATACCAGGGCTTGATGACTCATTATTGTCCGTAAGAACCATGACAAAAGTCACAAAGCTGTAGTTACTTTTTTCCCAATATTTTTGGGAGTTTTGCTCCATGCGATCTATAAGGTTACCCCCCTACCATAATCAATGAACAGTCATCAGTTATCAGTTATCACGTGTCAGCGGTCACTGTTCACTGGTCCCTGTTCACTGATAAAGTGTCTCATGCTCCATCTCCCTGGTCCCAAGCAAATGAGGGCTTGGGAGTTTCTTAAATTAATTGTTAGAGTACAGGATATTGTTACAGGATGACAGAAGTGAAGGAAGCATCTGGTTTGGAAAGCAACGTGCAGCCCTGGAAAGAAGCTGATTCTGTCAAGGGTGGCGTAAAAATCAGAATACCAAAATGGTTGGTAGGATTCCTGATTTTAGGTCTTCTCATTGGAGGAGGCTATTTGGGGGTACGCCAAATAATGATGACACAGCGTCAGGAATCCCAGCGTCGCATACAATCTGCACCTGTTGAACGAACAAATCTTCCTGTCACGATTTCAGCTAACGGCACTATAAAGCCAGAGCGAGCGATTAACGTCAGCCCGAAAACTTCAGGTGTTCTCAAGGAACTCCTTGTGAAGGAGGGCGAACGCGTTCAGCAAGGACAAATCATCGCCTATATGGACGACTCCAACCTGCGAGGACAACTCACCCAAGCAAAGGGGGAATTGGCAAACGCTCAGGCAAACCTGCGGCTGGTGTTGGCAGGTAACCGCAATGAAGATATTGCCAAAGCCCAAGCTGATGTCAACAGGAACGAAGCTCTACTTCTCCAGGCACAATCCCGGCTGGACTTGGCATCATCTCGGGTTCGGCGGTTGCAGGGTCCGGTGTCAGAAGGAGCAGTTGCTCGCGATTCCTTGGACGAAGCTTTAACTGAAGAACGGAATGCTAAAGATAATTTGGAACAGGTAAAAGCTAGCATTGCTGTGGCAAGACAAGAATTTGCCAAGCAGAGAAACGGCTCACGACCGGAAGAAATTGAACAGGCAAAAGCCCAAGTGCTAGCGGCTCAGGGACGTTTGCAGACAATACAAGAACAAATCAACGATACAGTTATTCGCGCTCCCTTTACGGGAGTGGTTACGCGTAAGTTTGCCGACCCCGGTGCCTTTGTTGCCCCCACCACAGCAGGAAGTGATGTTTCTTCGGCAACTTCTTCTTCTATTCTGTCACTCGCGTCTCGAAATGAAGTGACGGCAAAAGTTGCTGAAACCAATATTTCCCAAATCAAATTAGGACAATCGGTTAGTATTCAGGCAGATGCGTATCCGGAAAAAACTTTTACGGGAAAGGTTACCCAAATTGCTGCTCAATCTACCGTAGACCAAAATGTGACAAATTTTGAAGTCAAAACCTCCGTTTCCGACCCGCAAAATCTACTCCGGGCAGGGATGAACGCAAACGTAGATTTTAAGGTGGGGCTGTTAGATAACGCGTTAGTCATTCCTACAGTTGCGATCGTGCGGCAAGAAAATTCCAGTGGAGTCATGGTGTTATCAGGGGAAGGTGACAGAAAAAGACCAAAATTCCGACCAATTACCACTGGGGTCACAGTGGGTAATAAAACTGTAGTTCGCTCTGGGGTGCGTGAGGGCGAGCAAGTCTTGCTGAGTTTTCCCCCAGGAGCACGTCCTCAAGGGATGACTCCTAGGATGATGCCTTTCGGCGGCGGACCTGGCGGCTCAAGGCGTATGCGCTAGGAGGGGATTCCAATGGCAAAATCTATTCGACCAACTAAAGTTTCGATAGTTGAAATTCTATCAATGGCATTAGAAGCCCTTTGGAGCAATCGCCTCCGCACGGGGCTCACCATGATGGGAGTGATTATTGGTATCACCTCTGTCATTGCCGTTACTTCAGTGGGGCAGGGTATCCAGAAAGCAACGGAACTCCAGATTCAATCCCTGGGTTCTAATGTCATGCTAGTTCTGGCAGGATTTGCTCGTTCTGGGGGTATCAGTCAGGGTGTCGGTACGGCATCAACTCTCACCTGGGAGGATGCACAGGCGATCGCGCAACAAGTAACCGCTGCTCAATCTGTCACAGCTTACCTACAGCGAGGAGTGCAAGTGGTTTATGAAGGACAGAATATTTCCAGCACGGTTCTAGGTACCGATTTAAATTATCCAGAAGTGAGAAACGTCTACCCTCAAGAAGGGCAGTACTTTACTCAGGAAGATTTAGATAGCGCCAAACCTGTTGTTGTCCTGGGTAGTAAGGTACGGGACGATTTGTTTGGTATTGGGGGATCAGCGATTGGTGCAAGTATTCGCATTCAGGGGGGACGCTACACAGTTATTGGGGTGATGGAGTCGAAGGGTGCATCGGGTGCTCAAAACCTGGACGATCAGATGTACATTCCACTAACAAATATGTCTGCTCGAATCGTTGGTAATAATGCTCTTAACGGCACTGCTATTAACGGTGTATGGGTGAAAACTCAAGGTGAGGCGCAGTTGGATGCTGCTCAGTTCCAAGTGACGAACTTGCTTCGCATCCGTCATAATATCTACCCACCTCAACCAGATGACTTTCGCATTATCAATCAGGTTGACATCATTAATACTTTTACTAGTGTTGTGGGACTGTTCACTGTTCTCGTGGGAGCAATAGCTGGTATTTCCCTGGTCGTTGGGGGCATTGGTATCGCTAACATTATGCTAGTTTCAGTGGTGGAACGAACTCGGGAAATTGGCATCCGCAAAGCGGTAGGAGCAACTAAGAGTGCTATTCTAAGCCAGTTTCTGACTGAAGCAGTGGCAGTTGCTATTGTCGGTGGAGCAATTGGTATTGGTTTTGGCATTTGCCTGACCTTTGCAGCTGCTAACGTGTTTAAATTTCCGTTTATTGTGTCCTTCTGGGCAATTGTCGCTGGATTTGGAGTCTCCTTTGTCACTGGACTGCTGGCAGGGGTGATTCCAGCCCGTAACGCTGCTCGACTCGATCCAATTAATGCTTTGCGGAGTGATTAATATGGCAACGATGATTTGGATGGAAGGCATTACCAAAACCTACCGTTTGGGTGAGACTGAGATGCCAATTCTCAAAGGGATTGACCTAACTATAGAAGAAGGTGAATATGTTGCCATCATGGGGATGTCCGGTTCAGGTAAGTCTACCCTCATGAACATTATGGGTTGTTTGGATCGTTCCACCAGTGGGTACTATGTTTTAGAGGGTCAGAATTTAACGACGCTCAACGATGACGAGTTAGCATTTATCCGCAATCAGCGCATTGGCTTTGTGTTTCAGCAATTTAATTTGCTGCCTCGCGCTACGGCTGTGGAAAATGTGATGCTGCCTATGGTATATGCGGGTGTTCCGAAACATCAACGGCAGAAGCGGGCGATCGCAGCTTTGACAAGAGTTGGGCTAGCAGAAAGATTATACAACCGCCCCAATCAACTTTCTGGCGGACAGCAGCAAAGAGTCGCTATTGCCCGTGCCTTAGTGAATCGTCCTGCTTTAGTGCTTGCGGACGAACCAACAGGAGCCTTAGACAGCCAAACTTCTCAAGAAGTGATGGATTTATTGAGTGAATTAAATCGTCAAGGTATCACAATTGTGATTGTCACCCACGAACCTGATGTTGCAGCACAAACTCAAAGAGTCATTCACGTTAAGGATGGATTGATTGTTTCACCTGTTGGCAAAGCTTAGTTTAATCCTAAAGTTCCTACTTAGTAGTTAGGCTTTAATAAAACTATCTTTGTTAAGAAATACAAAAGATAGCTAGTACTTTGGCTATATTTGTGTATTGAGACGGCTTGGGGTTGGATGGAAAAATGATACTGTTTGGGTGTGTGGCTACACTAATGCGTTTCGGCATTGGTTATGTTTACACTCTCTGGTTTTATCGTAAGCGATTACGCAAACTTGATGTTATTGAGCAACGAATCTATTATCCTTGAATTTGTCATCTTCCAGAAGCCCTCAGTTAACCTAACAATACTCAACTAGCCCATTGCGCTGCTGTAGTTGCCAGTTCTTCAAGCTTTCGATCGAGCATTTGGGCAACTGCGGAAATTTTCTCGTTTTGGAATTGGTTCAGAAGAGACGATGGTTTGTCCTAGGTGATTTGAGTCCTTCCCTTTTGATCCTCGTATACAAAGAGTCGCAGGGGGACATAAAGCCCGACCCCTAAATTCTGTTCGAGCATTTGTTTGGCGATTAAGGGATTTCCAATCACATAGAGCTTAGCCTTGACGATACTCATGACTTGACTAACGCCCAAGCTTTTAAACTACCGCGTGTACGCGGTAGTTAGTTAGCACCGAGATGGCTGCCTTCGGTACGCCCCTGTAATTAGTTTGTTGTCGGGTTGGCTCCCAACGCGAATGTCAGTAGTTTTCGGTCTACTGACGTCGTCTAGTCGCCTAAAGATTGACTTTATAAATGGTCTCTAAGACAAAACACGAATGGGGGAGCATACCCGCACTATATAGTTCTGCATTGCAGTGATATCCAGTATGTAACAGAAAGTACATGAACCGTTGTTAGAAAATTTATCTTTTTTCTAGTGTTTTGTATCCAATATATATTATGATAATCATCATATAAAAAACATAACGATAATGCAAGCGCACAAAGTTGTTGTGAGGAATATAACCTTTGATCTTTTTGGTGACCCGAGCAAGGTTCTCCGAATCTCGAAAGCACCTATCCCAAATCCGGGTTCAAAAGAAATCCGCATCAAGCTTGTAAAGCGACTGATTCATTCGGCGTGTATCTCGGTATAGGTTTACCCTCTCTAAGGGGAAGATTTACTTACGATGCAACTACAGGTTTGGTTAGACTAGATTACAATCCGGTAGACGAGAAATTTTTAAAAGCTGCGGAATTTGCTTACAGATTAATTGATAGAAAAAACGCTACTTCGACAAGGCAATCAGAAACAAATATCGCTTTAGGTAGTATTCCGCGATGCAAAAACAAAATTACAGCTGAAGTAAGTGATACTATTACTGCTCCTCCTTTAGGAGGAGCAGTAATAGGAAAAGCTTGCGATCTCTATGGTCGAGTTATCGGCTATATGTTGTTGATGGTTCTATTATTCCCTGCTCTACCGCTTGCAAAAATCCCTCTTTCACCATTGCAGCTTTAGCAGAACGTTGTATGGAACGGATTCTTGCAGAAGATATTGCATAACTCATCAACTGAAAACTGTTTTCAAAAAGTTTTTGCAACAGAACCTTGTCACTACTTAATTTCAAGTGATTCGAATCACTATTTAGTAAGGAGTAAAATCTATGTTTCGTAGGTCTTATGGACGGCGACGTTTTCTTCAAAGTTCTGCTGTATTTTCTGGTAGTCTAATGGCTTCAGTATTCAATAATCGCATTACTAGAGCCAATGATGAGCCTGGAAAAGATGAGTTTGTAAAAGCTATTATTATTGGTAGTGGTTTTGGTGGTGCTGTTGCAGCTTTGCGTTTAGGACAAGCTGGTATTAATACAGTACTGCTAGAACGCGGTCGTCGTTGGCCTATTACACCTGCCCAAAATACTTTTGCTACTTTCCAAAATCCTGACGGCCGATCCGCTTGGCTGAGTCCAACGACTTATGATGGAGTTCCTGTAGATATATTTACAGGAGTTTTAGAGCGTAAAGATGAAAATGGAATTTCTGTTTTATGTGGTGCTGGAGTTGGAGGAAGCTCTTTAGTTTACAATGCGATTACTTATCAGCCCGTTCGTGAAGTATTTTACAGGGCTTGGCCTAACTCGCCGATTAACTACGATGAGTTGGATCAAGTTTACTATCCTCGCGTTCGTTCAATGTTAAAAGCATCGCCACTTCCCGAAGATATTCTAGCTACGGATTATTATGCGTCAGCACGGTTAGTTCTTCAGCAAGCGGCTACTGCAGGAATACCCAGCCGTTTGGTAGATATAGCTGTTGATTGGGATATAGTGCGCCAAGAAATAGCTGGAACTAAAGTTGCTTCTGCTATTAATGGTGAACATTGGTATGGCATCAATAGTGGAGCTAAAAACAGCCTAGATCGTAACTATTTAACTCAAGCAGAGCAGACTGGATTGGTGGAAATTCTCCCTCTACATATAGCAACAGCAATTACTGAAGTCCCCGACCAAGGGTATCGTGTTTCATACAACCAGATTAATGAAATTGGAGAAACGATTGCTAGTAAAACTCTTACCTGCCGTTATTTATTTTTGGCAGCTGGTTCTATGGGAACTTCTGCACTTTTGGTCAAAGCTAAAGCGACGGGCACATTGCCTAGACTAAATGACCAAATCGGCAAAAGTTGGGGCACTAATGGAGACACTTTTGCCGATCGTTCAGGTTTACCCGTCTTGAATAGTCAGAAAGGAGGTCCAGCAACTACCGTTGTTGAACACCTAGATAACCCTCTCGGCCCAGTTATCCTAACGTTTGGTCCAGCACCAGGGACTTTGCCTGATGGAATCTTAAGATCTCTTGCTATGGGTATCCCTTCTGATACTGGAAATTTTGAATATGATGCAGCTACAAGTTCAGTTAAACTGTTTTGGCCTGCCGATACCCCAGGGAATAAAAGAGTCCAGGAAAGTGTACACTTCACCTGTAAAATCCTCGATAGAAAAAATACTACTTTCTCCTCTATGCCCCAGACGGAAGTCGGAGCGGGTATGTTATTAGTCAAGAATAAGTCTTCATCCCAAGTAGATGGTGGTCTAACTGCTCATCCCTTGGGAGGCGCAGTTCTTGGCAAAGCCTGCGACTCCTACGGGCGGATAATAGGATATCAGGGGCTTTATGTTGTCGATAGTGCACTTATTCCTGGCTCTACAGGATGTGTTAATCCTTCCTTGACCATCGCGGCTATAGCAGAACGCTGTATGGAACGGATTATTGCAGAGGATTTTTCGTAAGTTAATAAAGTTTTTTGTTCCTTCTATTCTCTCTACAAGGAGTTCAATATGCTGAAAAAATACTTAGGCAAGCAAGAAAGACTATTCATGTCTGTAATAGCAGCGACTTGTATTCCAGCCTATATAGGAAGCGCAACTCCACTCGCAAAAGCTGCTTTAATCACGCCAATAGATAATAATTCGATTGTTGCCTTTGATACTAATTCCTCAGATGGTGCTTTCCTCTGGCTTGTCGATGACGTGAATCACTTATTTCAGAGTTCATTATGGTATCGCCTGGGCTCAGAATCTAGAGAGAGATCTGTTAGTACTCTTAATTTGATTAACTTTAACCAGCCAACTAATAATCAGTTTGATGTCACATATGCTAGCACAGACTTTGAAATCACGCGTGCTTTCTTACTAGATGGAGGCTCAGAGGGCGGTGGCACATCCAGCCTGCTCGAAACTGTTACAATCACGAATACCAGTGCTAACCCGTTAGATTTTCATCTGTTTAATCACACCGACTTTGACCTAACTGAGACAAGTGACGATGACACTGTAGAAATTAGTAGCAATACGGTTAAGCAGTCAGATGCGTTTACCTCCGCTACGGAAGTTGTCACTCCACTACCAAGAAACTATGAAGTGAATAATTTTTTTAATATCTTAGACGCTCTAGAAGATGATGCTCCTACCACATTAACTAACTTGTCTAACTCCTTGGCCGAAGACGTTGCATATGCCTTCCAGTGGAATGAAACTCTTAATCCAAGTGAATCGTTTTCCGTTAAAATTAACAAATCCATTGCACCAGTTGCATCTGTTCCTGAACCATCAATAACACTAAGCCTCTTAGGTCTTATTAGTTTAATGATACTCTGGTGGTTGCGTATAGTGCTGAGAGGAGTACGTGAACTGGAGTAATCCAGAGTAATTCGGAGCAATTCTCGCAAATAACATCCGCGAACAAAAAAAGTGTGTAACTTATCTAGCACAGTCCAATAGTAAACTGTGGGTTCGCGCATTTATATGTACTTGAAAACATATAAATTACCAAAAAGCTTACAGAGCTTGAACTTCACGCTGTAAACATTGTCTACAAAGTTAGAAAAACTTATATAGTACTTAATTAGGACTCAATGCCTAAGTCTGGTTGCGCTTATTAATACGTTAAAGACTTGTACTGGATATGTAATGTCTAACGAAGTATATAACAAGCTTATACTACGTTGATTACATCAAATAGTGGACATTGTAAAGTACGTAAGTAAGTCGGTACGAAAAAACGTAACTGGTAAGGGTCGTCCTTAGTCATTTGTCATTTGTGAGTCCAGAGAAAGTCAGCGGGTTTTCCACGCCCTGGGGACTGGCCTATAGCCCTTGCGGGCATAGCCTGCGGCAACGCGGAGCGTCTCCGTAAGGAGATACCCGGAGGGTCATTTGTAAGGGTTTCAGCTGCGTTTACATTTTGTAATGTATTTCTGTTGATTCACACTGACTTACTTATAAGCGCATGAACCCACATATTTTAACAATCTTTTTAGAATGCTGTCTGCAAGGCATTTTACTGCTGTATATTAAACAATCGTAATTTTTAGTACAACACAAGAGGCTGATTTTAGAGTGGGGAGTTTATGTTACCTGTAAATTTGGGCATTCTAAATAATACTCAGAGGCACCAAAAGCCACTTTGGTGCTGTTTTTAATAATATACAGGGAGTAGCAAGTATGAAAAGTGATTTTATTTATCCTCACAGATCCTATCATGGTGTACCAACTCCAGAAAACCTCAAGTTTGACGATATGTTGCAAAATTTTACACAACGTGTTGATTACATTGTGGGATTGGAAACCAACGGCAAAGTTCCAACAATTGAAGCTTTTGAACGAATTCAATCTTTGTGGGAACAATTGGAGAGATCTAAAAAGGAACTGGGAATTGGAAAACCCGGTTCGACTAATGACTAGTAGAAAAACAATTAGAGAAGCGACTGCATGCTGTGTAGGGAAACTATACTAATTCACAGTGTTCTTCCTATCAAAAGGAAAGCGGGAGAAAGTCCGCACTCTTCTAGTTCAAAAACAAAATTAGACAATCGCCCCCTGATGGTTCAACACCAATAGGGGGCTTCTTGTTACTTGGGTTGACGGAAGATTTTTTAACAGTCATACCATTTCATGAAAAAGATGATACTTATTGTTAGTGTAGACACGCGCTGTTTGAAGCGTCTCTACTTATTATGATTGACGTGAAACAGTATTACAATAAATCCGGTTTATAAACCCCTTTCTTATGAAACCGCAAAGACGAGCCAGTGCGTTGGACGGGTTCCCCGGCTTGTTCGCGTAGCGTCTTTGCAAGGAGAACCACCTGGCGTCGCAAAGAGCGCGTATAGCCCTAGCGGGAATAGCCTACGGCAAGAGCCCAAAGGGCATAGCCTATCGGCAACGCGAAGCGCCTCGAAGAGAAGACAAAAAAGATAAAGGGGGTAGCTAACCCAGATTTGATATCACAACAATTTTTTCTCTATTTAAACAGGTTATTAGTTAACAAATAGTTAATATTTAGTTAAATTTGCAAAAAAAATCTTTTGCAATACATAATGTTGTTATAGTTAAATGTTTCCTTAATGAAGCATTTGCTAAAATTTAACTTTTTATATTATTTACAATAGTAGTGCATCGTTGGTATCGTATCAACTTGGAGTATCCAGCGGTTCAAAACTGATTTTTTGCTCTTAATTGATTGATTTAGAAATGAATTAAACGTAATTAATCCAGTCTTAAACTGTCACGTGTTATTTCAAGTAGTTCCCAATCAACTATCTAACCCTGTTAAGTATGTTCAAGTTATCTTTACCTTTCAAGATTGCAGGAGGAGCAGCCTTACTCTTGGTCTTCTTTTCCTCTAAGGCGAATAGCGCCACAATTTCAGAGGGATTTGAGACGGGTACGAAAGGAAGTTATGCAGCAGGTGATGTCAACCTCAGTACAGGTCTTTGGAATTTGAATGACGCCCTGATTGGCAATCTTTCAACAGATGCCAGGAATGGATCGCAATCTGCCCGTATTCGCAATAACGGTAGGGTGACGATGAAATTCGATCGCACCACAGGGGCTGGTACAATTACGATCCAACACGCTAAGTTTGGTTCTGATGCCAGTACAACTTGGGAAGTGTGGTGTTCGACCAACAGTGGCTCTTCATGGACACAAATAGGTTCAACAATTACGTCAAGCTCTACAACACTGCAAACAGCCACTTTTACACCGAATATTTCTGGCACAGTTCGTTGTGAAGTCCGCAAGACTGATGGAACTTCAAATAGAACGAACATTGATGATATTACCATCACCGATTACGGTTCTTCTGCTCCTCCTTCCCTACCTTCCGGTTCCGTACCGTTCTTTGACAATATCAACAATCCCGTATCTGGTCTGGCATACGGTAGCCCAGCTGATGTTACACCTCCAGCCCCAGCCCTTAACAGCTTTGACACAGCAGTCGTGGATCTTTGTGGAGCACCGGGAACAACTGTTTCTCGCAATAGCTTCCAATCTATGATGCAGAACAATGCTACTGTCCTAGCAAATATTAAGGCTTCTGTAGGAGGATTTCTGGTTCTAGGTCGCACTTCCGACGCCCAGTTCTTAGAAGACTTAACTAATGTCTGGTTTAATGCAGAGGGCTTTGAGCACATCTTCTGCGGGGAACCTGTTCAAGGTGGTTCCATAGGCGGGCTGCACTTTGTTGGTCGCTATGTAGAGCTTCAGGACAAAGGCTTAGCGGGACGGCTAGACAATAATGCATCCAGAGAAGAGGTTATTCCTGAGACAGTTTACACTATGGGTGTTGTGATGAAAGTAGGCACTGGTACTGCTCAGTCCAGTATCAAGGGCTATCCCTACACTCTTAATGCTGAAGAGATTCTGTCAAAAGCAACTTTAGGTTACAAGAACAATCCCAATACCAGTTCTACCAACCAAGCTTGCCACCTGAGTGTCACTGATGAAGGTAAATCTTTTACAGCCGTATTTGTCAGAAGGGATGGAGGTATCCGCACCTTCTATCCTGATGCGACTCCTGGTAGCAACCCCAACTGTAACTAGTAAGCTAATGACTGTATATCTTGCAGCTTTTTTGATGAAGACTGTTATTTGTCCTTTGT
Source organism: Scytonema sp. NUACC21 (assembly GCF_054684315.1). NCBI lineage: Bacteria > Bacillati > Cyanobacteriota > Cyanophyceae > Nostocales > Scytonemataceae > Scytonema > Scytonema sp. NUACC21. The sequence goes on from NZ_BAAFZH010000102.1 coordinate 197,268, forward strand.
CGTTTATGTTGCCAAGAACTGCATTTTGCAGGTAAATGAAGTACATGGGTAGGGGCGTAAGGCATTACGCCCTTACAACTATTTACTATATATTTTGTAGCTTCCTATGTTTGAATGCCAAGTGGAACTTCTTTCCCTTCTGGAAGAGGATGGAGAAACAATTTATTTTTTGGTAGGACAGTACAGTTTTGACCCTGAACTAAACATTGGTGAAGAAGTTTGGATTAACTGTGAAGTAGGAGGTGAACTATATTACCTCAAAACTAAAGTAATAGAACGCAGGAAGGAAATTTATCCCAAGGGTTCTCATTCACGAAAAAAAGATGAAAGTCTTTTTTTGCTAAGAATTTTTGTTGAAGCCGAAGATAGGGAGAAATTGCTGGCAATTCAAGATTTTTTAGAGCGTGTTTGTGAATTTACAACTAGAGGTGAATAGATATCTCTCTTCTCATATCTTGCACCACCGTTTCCCAAGCGAAAATAATAGGCCCAAAAGCTTATTTTTACGTAGGGTGGGCACCGCCCACCACCCCTTTATTGAGAAGGTGCAAGATGTCAGTCTTCATATATAGCGCTTCTCACTTGAATCACATACAGCGAAATCATATCATCATTACTAAGAGACTTTTCATCCAAAACATTTGTTCCCAGCATAAAACGTTCAGCACTTGTATAAGCTGCTTTAATGGCTTTTATCTTCTCGCATCATGTGGTATTTACTTGATAAGCAATGTCTTTCTTATTCTTTGATTGCTTCTCTAAGCAATTAATGTTTTCAATTTGATGATATTTTAATTGTTTATTTAAGCTATTTACAAATTTAACAGCCTCTTCCTGTGACTTAAAGTTTGCTGATAGCAGTTTTTTGAGCTTATCTAATGCGCTAATTTTTGACTTAAATATCCTTTTTTCTAATTGCTGTAAATCAGATTCTTTTCTTTCCGTACTTTCTATAACTAACCATCTCTGTTCAACTCCACCATAATTACTTTTTCTTACTGCATAATAATATCCAGGTAATATGCCCTGGACTAACTTTTTCTTGTGCCTCTTGACCGACTAAACTAATGAACTTGTGACATTTAGGGTGCGGAATGTGGGTTTAATGATGTCTAAAGAAGAATTCGATCGGCAAATGGAAATTTGGAGGGAGCTTATAGAGTAATAATAAGAGCTATTTAATCCATGAATTACTGGGAATTAAGCCAAATAGCTTTCAGCTAGCATCATAAAGTTCACATTTTTCAATTGAATATAGCTATCCATGAAAGTCGCACCCTCCTCTAGTAAGTCCGACTTACTAGGTCGATAGCTAGGAAGCCAGAAACTACTGCGAATACTTGGATTGCTGAATCGCTCATGCTTACGTTCTAAAGTTTTTTGAAGTAAGTGTTCATAGACAAACTGTTTACGCACACTTCTGCGTTTAATGTCTTCAATATTGTTGCGATCGCACAAGTATTCAAAAGTTAGATATTTGATATCGATCGCATCAAAAAATTCTTCATATTGATTAAAGACTTGTTGAATAAAGTTATCAAATTGGTTCTTTATATCTTTACTGCCATTCCGATCAATACAGTAATATCGAAGAAGTGAGTGGGTAAAAACATTACCTGTAGGATCGTTATAGCGGAGACCAAAAATTATACCTAAAGGCTGAAGAATTTCTTGGTTAAATTTATTCCAATCTGTAATATGTTTTTCTAGTGCTAGATAAAAGATGTGATTAAAGTAGCACATCTTATGAAGGTAGTCGGAATCAAACTGTTCAGAAATTTTCCAGAATGAGTAGAAGTTGTTGGGTAAACGAGCATCAATGATTAATCTTCCTCGTTTATCTTTTTGATATAATTTTTGTAACTTTTCAATAGCATGGTCAAACGATTGACCAATATAGCCAACTTTTGGTTCTTCAATATCAATACCAGTGATGATGGTTTGATATCCATAATCATTCCATTTAGTGTAAGAAGACACAGTATAAGTCTTTTCGGCTTGGATTTGACTGTCAACAGACGCTAGTACGATCGCATCAGGAATCAATTGAGAACCATTTATCTGTAATGCGTTGGATAGGTTAATGACTTTAGCGGATGATTCGGCTCTTTCCAATGTTCGAGAATGTAGATACCGAGCATCCAAATACAGTAGTAAAGAGGGGTTAGTTACTCGTACCAAATGGGTTAGACACATTGATTCCCAAACACTATGAAAATTCTTAATCCCCCAAATCTCACCGTCTTCAGCCTGATGCCAGTTCCCGTAAAGAAATAGCTCAATCGCTTCGTAATACTGCCAGTAGTCACCTCACGGCAACTACCAATTTTTGTGGGCTTTTATTGCTGAATCAAGGGTTTTAATTTAATCCTAAGTTATAAAATAACATCAATTTTTCTTGGTGCAAGATATAAGTTTATCTAACAGGGCATCCTGAGAATTTGTATTAGCGATAACCAATCGCCTTGCCAAAAAAGTTGACAGTTTCATCCAGCAAGCGGGTTTCATTTAATTGAAAGCTGCCAAAAATGCTGCACGATCGCTCCAACATCATAATATGATTGTCCGTTAGTGTTGAGGTTCTTTTACAGCCCTTGCAGCTTTTTTGATGAAGACCGTTATTTGTACGACTTGACACATTCTGCCTGGAGTACAATCAATATCTCAGTCTCTGCTACAGAACAACGCTTGATTGTGCTGACTAAAGCTGGGGTAATTCCCTGCTCTAGTTTGGCTAAAATATCTTCTGCTGTGAGCCGCCACTGCGTCAACCAAGGATTCGTGTTGATATATTCAGGTGTAAATGCTGTACGCTCCAGCATGAAAAAATCTACGCCATACTTCTGAATAAAATCTTGAACTTCTGCCAAGTCTGGAGTGTACTGAGCGCGAATAAGATCGCTCGCTCGTTGGCTCATTTGATGGTTATAGTTGACGTGGTAAGGAACTGCATATTCCCAGCCAACTAAGATAGAGCGCTGGGAGAATGTTGGCAGGTTATCTGCTTCGGGTGACAGGGAGGCAATAAGAATATCTTTAGGTTGTTCCCGAAAAAACTCATACACTACTGGTGCTTTACCTACGACGTAATTGCTATTTGGGAAATGTGACAATAACAGGGGATAAAAGACGAGAATAGATCCTAATAAAACTGTTGACCCCAAGGCTAAAATCTGTCGTCTTTCTGGAAATTGAGTTTTCTGCTTGCAAAAGCGAAAAACTGCATCCAACATCACTGCGATCGCTATTGAGGCAGCCAGAATAATGACAAACTTGATTGTATACCGGGTGTAGCGGGCGGGAGCGAAGAGTTTGTAAAGCGTGAAATGGGCAGCAAAAAACATCCCCAAGGATACCAGTGCAATCTTTGGTAAAAGTTTAATGTTGCTGGTAATTTGTTTAACTAAGGGAAAGCGTTTGGGATAGCGCAGCAGTATCGGTAATAATAACCCAATTGAAGATAGTGGGTGTTCTAAGATATTTGGCAGAAGACCGCTGTGCTGTCCTAATAGCCAAAACTGAAAGGGATTATCATCAAAAAAAGGTATGCGTCCTGTTTCAGCAAATTCTGGCAATGCTTGAACTGCATTTGCTGTGACTACAAAGCCATACTTAGTAGAACTCAATACATAAGGTAGCATCATAATCAAGGCAAGCCCTAACCCAGCAACGGCTAACACATAATCTTGGCGATTCCGGGATAGACGGGGGAGCTTTTCTTGCCAGTGCCATACATTCAAGATTAAGATTCCGGCTAAGAGAAATAACAACGGCGGGTAAAACAATCCAGAAAGAGCGATCGCCCCCAAACATGGAAGTGTATTTCGTCGCAGCAAATAGTACACAAACGCTAGGAACAGTAGATAAATAAAAGCTCTGGGTGTAGCAGAGACTAAATCATCTCTCATTAACAAATTTTGATTGAACAACAGCGTGGTAATGAATCCTACGACTGGGACTGGCAATATCTGCATACAAACAGCAAAACAATAGCCTGTTGTCAGCACAAGCAACAAGGCTGGAAGGAATTTACTTGCGTCCAGAGGATTGATACCTACAAATGCTATGAGTCGATAAAGAGCAGCATACCCAAATGGTGTTACAGATTTAAAATAGTCGGCAGTCAAATCATTTGGCAGCAAGTCTGGCTCTAAAAATTTTTGCATCCAAGATACATACACCCGTGCATCGTCTTGTACTACATAAGCGCTACTAAATGCCTGCTTTAGCCCTAAAAGACTGTAAATCATTGCCAAAGTCAAACTTAAACTGAACCAAAATATCATCTGAGATTTAAGCCTTTTGGTAGATAAAAAGAATTGCAGGTGTGCGATCGACATAAGTACAGTAAGAAAATCCTAGTTATTTATTTGCTGATGTTCTTATACAGAATATCGCGGCTAAATCTCCAGGATTCACCCTATATGTAAAAACTAAGAAACTTCTAAGGAATTGATAAGAAATTATTAGCAAAGCCCTTTCAAGGCAAAGTTTTACAAATGCACAAAAACGTCTATTTGTACAGTATGCAAGCCCTAAAATTCTAAATTTTCCCAGATGGTACTTGCTAGGTTGAATTAATTCACAGCATTTTAACGAGAAGTGAAAATACTTGCTTTTTACTTTTATGAAGCAAAATTCCTGAATATTGGTAAAGGGGAAGTAGGGGCAACCTCCTCCATCTAAAATACAACTATAGGATTATTATTTGATTTTTGAAATACACGTAGGGGAGCCACCCTCGTGCGCGGGTCAATGACCAATGACAAATGACCAATGACCAATGACCAATGACAAATGACCAATGACCAATGACCAATGACAAATGACCAATGACCAATGACAATTCAATCCCCACCAAATTCAACAAGTTTCCCGATATTAAAATCTATCCTCTTCCAGCCTCTAAGTTGCCGTAGGTTATTTAACAGTAATAAAGGGATCTGCCAGTGATGTACCATTAAAAACGGCAATGGGTCATGCAACTTGTAGATAGCATCAGTTCCTCTGAAGATGTTTCTTATCCAAGTTTGGAGTTGAGCAAAAGAACGAATTCCAGTCAACCGCCAAACTTCGTGATACAACCAATATGTGGGCTTGCTACTTGGAAGGGGCTGTAAAGGTTCGGCTAGAGGTTCTGTCTCTAAATAAGCATCGCTCACTTGAGGATGGTTGTAAAACATCGTAATTGCCGAATGTGTTCGGGGGTTACACTCAATAGCGTAAACCTTACCGTCATCGGCTTGAATGAAGTCAAAGGAAACTTGTCCGGTGATTCCCAGTTCCTTAACAAAATGTCTCACCCATTGTTGAATTTCAGGATGTTCGACATTCTCATAATTAACTTGAAAGGCAGAAGAATCCGAACAACAGTGCAGCCGCAACTCTCCATTCCTCACTGTACTGTGGGTGCAGAATTCTTTACCAGGAATAAACTCTTGCAGAATCCAGGGCTTTTCTGGGCTAATTGGCAAACTCCTTACAAATGCTTCTGTTTCTTCAGGTGTATCACAAGGAAGCTTGGTCAAATCCAGGCGGCGCACTGAGTCGTAGGGGATACTTTTAAGAATATACTTGTGAGTTTCTTTAGAAAAGTCGAAATTCAGAACTTGCTCTGGGTTTGTAATTTTAAATGATTTTGGTACCGATAAACCAAAAGCCCTCGCTGTCTCGCTAAAAGCGAATTTATCATCCAGCATTTTAGTTACATCGGCATCAAAGTGAAAAACCTCACAGTACTGTGACAGAGCAGGTTTGGCAACAGAGTCGTAGTAACTTCCTACAGGGCTGGTGACAGGAACATAAACATCAATGTTTTCTCGCTTAACAATATCCAGTAAAGCTTGAATATACCCCTCTGGGTCGTGTTGCGGATTGGGAGTGGTGTAGAAGCAAGAAACTGCATTAGAAAATCGGTGTCCCGATAACCAATACTTGTGGATTTCGATGAGAACAACTCTGTGTCCCGCAGCATGAAATGAACGCGCAAGTTGTAACGCTTTTGTCATTTTGCCACCGCCAATCAGGATATTTTTGCGATGTGCAGTTGCAGGTTGTTCTTGACTAAAAAGACGGATGAAGGAACCCCAAATCAAAGAGAGAAACACAAGAACTGCGTTAACAGGTAACACTAACAATAGTAATGTTAGAGTGCCTAAGTTCTGGAAGATGGCGAGAAAACGCTTTTTAACAGAAATGGGCGATGTTGCAGGTTTTGCGGATGAAAAGGAAATGGATTGTGTCATGATAAGTAAGTCGGTAAGAAAAAACGTAACTGGTAAGGGTCGTCCTCAGTCATTTGTCATTGGTCATTTGTAAGGGTTTTAGATGCATTTACATTTTGTAACGTATTTCTGTTTATTCACACCGACTTACTTAATTTGTTATCGGTTAGTGGTTAGTGGTTATTGTTTGATAGTGCTTACCACTAACGACTAACCACTAACTACTAACAACTCACTACTAACGACGAACGACTAACTACTAACCACTACCTACTAACAACAGATTGTTATGGTAATCGTCGGATGATGGTTAACCCATCTCGCAATGGCAACAGTACTTGTTCCACGCGTGGGTCAGCAGCGACGGTGCGGTTAAATTGGTCGATCGCTTCACCATTGGGAGTACGATGTTCGGATGGGAGATAGACTTGTCCTTGAAGTAAAGTGTTGTCTACGCAGATAAAGCCCCCAGGAACTAGCAAATTTGTATCCAATAGGGTTTGAAAGTACTTTACGTATTCTTTTTTATCTGCATCTACGAACACAAAATCAAATGTTTCTCCCGCATCTGCTAACCTTTGCAGTGTCTCTAGTGCCGCACCCACTTCTACACGAATTTTTGACCCGTGGGGAGATGCTTGGAAAGCAGTTTTTCCAAACTCTGCGGTGTAAGGATCGACTTCACAAGCAACTAATATGCCATCAGCAGGTAGTGCTTCTGCCATTGCTAAGGCAGAATAGCCAGTGAACATACCGATTTCCAGTATCTTCTTGGCTTTGGTCATGTACACAAACATCTTAAGAGTTTGTCCTTCCACATGACCGGACAGCATTTCCTGTTCTAGTTCCCGCACGGTGGTGCCTTCATGGAACCGTTGACGCCAAGCTTCAAAAGCAGTTTTCTTCGCTAATGTTGCTAACGCAGGCGACTCACTCGTGGTGCATTCTTCTAGGTAGGGATCTAAACCTGCTGCCAAACGCCATGCCAAATCAAGGTTTGCCGCTTGCTGGTTGGGTATTTGCCGATCCAAGGTTTGTAAAATGGTTTCTAGCTGTTTGGCTAAAATCCCTAAGGGGGTGACAGGTCTGGCAATTGGTTTTTCTGCAACTTCAGGCTGAGACATTAAATTTCACTCCCAACAGCTTCTGGCTTGTAAGCGTCTGGATACACTTCTACTCCATCACCACCACGGGGATAAGTTTGGCACAGAAGTTTGTGTTCTGATATGCCAGCCGCCAGTTCCTCGCGAGTTAGGTCGTTCATGAAGAAGCAGGTGCCTATCGGTCTGGGCATTGCAGCCCTTAGCAAACCGTCTCTTGTTAAGATAATAGATTGAGTTGCATGCCACATCAGTTCTTCGTCCATCAAGGGATGATCGAGGGCTAGTCCAAGGCGACTCATTAAACTGAGAATGCGATCGCGTTCTTCAGTTGTAATATAACCCCGTTGTGCTGCCATTGTTGCCGATAAAGCCATGTCAATGTTCACAGCATGACCGTGGAAGATGGGGATGCGGGGTGCAAGTTCCAGAGTAGGACTCCAAGTGTGACCGTAAGCGATAACGCGATCGAGGTCTAGTTCCTGTAAGTTTGGAACTTCCAACTCCAACATGGTCTTGATAGCTTCATAGGTTACTTTGTGCGCCACATCTTTAACTTCTGGCTTAGCATCAATGTAACCAAAGTGAGTCCGGAGCAATTCATCGCCGTACTCATCCAACAAATCAAAAACCTCTTTATTAGCAACCACAGCGATTTTTACGAGTTCCGCCATCCCATTGCGGACTTGTGCTGTAGGCAAAGTTTGCAGGAAGGAAAAATCAAGGAAAACTTTTTTGGAAGCGTGATATGCACCTAAGCGATTTTTCAGCTTTTTATGGTTAACAGCGACTTTAATAGCAACACTCGCATCAATCAAACCAATGAGAGTGGTGGGAATGCGAATGTAGTTGGAACTGCGACGGTAAGCTGAACAGGCAAAACCTGCAACGTCTGTAATTAACCCACCGCCTACAACCAACACAGGTTCTTTCCGAACCAACTTAAAGTCGGCAAAAGCGTCTATAATCTTCTCAAATGATTCTATATTCTTATTTGGCTCAGTAATGGTAATGGAAAAAACTGTGAGGTCAATGCCGTAATACTTGAAATACTGCTGAATTTGGCTGCCATATAGCCTATTCACATTTGTATCTACGATCGCCAGACAGCGTCCAAAATCTTTGTAGACCTCTGCTAACTCCGTATTTTTAATTGAGAACACCCCATCTACATAAATCAAGTCATACTCAATCTTCTCGTAAGCTTCTACATGAAAAGCGGTTTCAGTAGCTTCAAACTTTGTTTCTACGGTACTCATTCTTTTTGACCTTAAGTTGACAATATCCCCTAATTCCATTAGAGGACTCTTCACAAGACGAGGGAAACTCTGCACACTTGGGAAAGCCCAGGCTTCCTTTGAGCCAATGACCCAAAAGTTACCCGCAACGGATTTGGAAAACCCAGGTCACGCTGACCTCTTCCCCAAATTTGGCTTCGAGTTTGCTTGTGTGTTTTTGAACTGAATCTGCTGAGCCTGTTGCTGAGTCAAACTTGCTTACATTAGGTTATGGTCTGTCTGTTGCAGAAATCTCCCAAGGTAAGAACGGGGTTAATAGTGGTTGAGCAGCCAATATATCTTGACCTTTTTAAAAAATATCATATTTTCTACAATTAACTTAAAGATTTACTTATTTTTCTTTAGGCTTTACGTAATTTTTCTTTTTTGTTTCCAAACATAAGCATTATGGAAAAAGAAAAGTTAAATTTGTTACTTCTTTTAGATCGTTGGTACATTAGCCCCCTATTAGGAGTAAAAACAGTTTCTAGAAGTTATGCCAGTAAAAACTCCGTCTTTCCAAGAAACAGAAACTGGTTTGTGTGGGATGCCTGTACCAATTGACTGAAATTTACATAGTCAGCCATGCAATTTAATACATATCTATCCAAAGACATAGAACCAAAAAGACAGGAGATAACACTCGTCAATTGGCACAATAGTGATGGTGTTAGTGTGGAAATTGGACGGCGTCAATGAAAAATGCTTAGAATATCTTAACACATTGTTAACTATCATGAAGACCACTGAGATAACAATTCAAACGGCGGAAAAAAAGGTGTTGACAGACATTCATAACCCCGAAACATCAGCCATTGCAGAGGATGCCGAAATAGATCAAATTCCCGCAGGAGGTATTGACCCAGATCGATTCGACTGGAAAGAGGCTTGGTATCCAGTACATTACGTTCGAGACCTCGATAAGTCAAAGCCAACACCTTTGACGTTACTTGGCAGAAATATAGTTATTTGGTGGGATAAAAAAACAGAATCCTGGATTGTCTTCGAGGATAGATGCCCTCACCGTCTTGTACCTCTATCTGAAGGTAGAATTACAGAGGATGGATTGTTAGAATGCCCATATCACGGTTGGGTGTTCTCAGGCTCTGGCAAATGCGATCGCATACCACAACAAGTCGAGAGAAGAAAAGCAGAAAATTCTAAGAGAGCTTGTGCCATATCACTACCTGCGATCGCTCGACAGGGGCTTTTATTCGTCTACCCCGGTAATCCAAACAATGCGCCAAAAGTCCAAGTCCCCATTATTGAGGCATTAGACGAATCTCCCGATGAGTGGATCTGCTTGGATACCTTTCGAGACCTTCCATACGATGCTCTCACACTCTTGGAGAATGTGCTTGACACCAGTCATGTGTCCTACACACACCACCGTTCTGTAGGAAACAGAGCAAATGCCGGACCCGTGGAACTAGAAGTGGTTGAATCTGGAAGACAGGGTTTCAAAGGGTTATGGAAAGAAGGTCCCCGACGTGGAACCTTAGGACAGCAGGATACAACTTTTATCGCACCGGGTTTGATGTGGCACGATTTGACGTCAAAACAATTTGGCAGAACCTTAACCGTGGTCTATGCTACCCCCATTCGTAAAGGCGAGTGCCGAATCCTAGCCCGTTTTCCTTTTCAGTTTTCTTCTAAAATACCTGCTTTATTTATCAAGCTGACACCGCGCTGGTACTCTCATATTGGGCAAAACTCTGTCTTAGAAGATGACCAAATTTTCTTGCACCATCAGGAACGATATTTTGAAGAAGCTGGTGGTAGCCCTAACTTTGCTAAAGCATTCTACCTCCCAACTAAGGCAGATTACTTTATATCTAAGTTGCGCCAATGGGTAACATATTATAATGCTGAGACTTTTCCAGGAGAAACCTTATCGCCAGCTTTATCAAGAGAAAAGCTGCTAGATAGATATCATTCCCATACAGTGAAGTGCGCCAGTTGCTCTAAAGCACTCGCCAGTATTCAAAGGCTGAGGATGGGGATTGCGATCGCGACAGCAATCAGTTGGGCAGCTATACCGCTTCTAGTTTTCTTCCAAGGCAAAACAACATTATACGCAGCAGCTGTTTCAATAGCGTTTTTGGTATTGGGGGCGGCATGGTTGAGACTGGGCAAGCTAGAGAAGGAATTTTACCAGGGTCGGGATATACCTCCGCGCAACCTACCGGAAAAAAGAGGTCAGAAATCAAAGTAAACTTTTTTACATTAATTGTATGTTGAACTCAACTTTACCAAAAGCTATTCAAGATATCCTAGAAAAACACAGTGAACCAGATGCAGTCTTCACTGCTTTGCTTCCCGTACTTGGGGAAGTCTTGCAGTGCGATCGCTGTTTCCTCTACCTCAGGAATCCAAAAACTAAGCTTTGGAAAATTCCCTATTGCTGGCGGCGAAACCAAGAAATTCCAGATATGACAATACCAGATTGGGAAAGCGAACCAGCATCCCTCCCAGAAAAAGACCCTCTATTTGCCGCAGCCCTGCGAACAGACCCCTCTGTTTATGTAGAAGATGTAGAAACAGCCAGTCCAGAAGTGGTTAACCGAGAGTTTGAGCGCAAAAATTTGGGACATAGGGCGTTAATTCACTCACACTTAGTTTGGAACGGTGAGCTGTGGGGCATTTTGCAACCGTGCGTATTTGGTAGGAAACGAGAGTGGTCAGCCTTCGACCGCGCTGTCGTCACCGAACTAGAGAACAAACTAGCACCTTTAGCGGCTGCTTACATCAAAGAAACGAGCGTCGGCAAATAACCCAGCTATTGGGGTCGCCCGTAGCGACCCTGACCCTTGCCATCAGCGGTTTCAAGCACTAGAACTTAATATAAACTTTTAACACATATCGAATACTTTCATTAAAAGTGTCACCTAAATTTAAATAAAAGCCCCTACTAAAAAAATTCTATTTTTGATTTTTTATAGATAAATTTTAATATTTATTTATAACAGAAAATATTAAAATCAAAACCTTATATTAAGTATTTTCACGGTGTGCAACAGAAATTTTGCAAAGTAGTTTTGATACAGATGCTAAATAAAAATACAAGAAATTAAAGATGTCCTTTTTTGACGATATAAGTGACGGATTTAGTGATGCAATTAGTGGCATTAATGAAGTAATTGATGATATTGGAAATACATTTGATGGCATTGACAATATAACTGACGATATTGGTGACCTCTTTAGATATCCGATCGAAAAGATATTTTCTAGTGTTAGCAGCCTTTTTGATTTTCGCGTAGAAATTGATACTGATTTAAGAGATGATCTCGATCCCCTGATTGTAACACTCTTTGACAAACTGCAGCTCTTTCTTAAAGAGGTATCTTATACAGCTAGTGAGCTAATGTCTAAATCGAAAGAATTAGCGAGAGATTTGATTAACCAAGTTTTACAAGGTCTCTCTAAGTTAAGAGACGAAGTAGAGAAAATGGTTAATAATATTGTTATTAATGTGGGGGAAACAGTAAAGCAAATTATTCAGAAGATTGAGTATGACCTGGTTCAGCCCTTTTTTAAAGAAGTAGATCGACTTAGAAAAGCGCTAATTCAGGATATAAAAGACCTAATCGATCGAGCAGCTAATCGTGCCAATGAAATTCTTGATAAAACAGATTATCTTCTTACTGCCACAATCGATACTTTTAGAAACGATGCATTGAAATTTATAGAGATATTTCAGTGGCCTTGGGATAAAGATCCTTGTAAACATGAGCTTAATATAGAAGGAGTACCAGGACCACAACTAGCAACTGGTGAACTTTATGAACTTCTTAAGTGCCGTAGGTTCAAACGTTTTGACAACGAAAAAGAACTCAAAAGTCTTAAGGTTAGTGTTATACAAACCTTCTATGCCGATCTTCAAGATCAAGCGTGGCATTTAGCTTGTGCAGCAAGAGGGAATATTGCTGGAGCTTCCTCCGCTTTAAGAATTGAAGCTATTGAGGATTGGCTCGAATTTGGACAACTTCATTTATTATGGAATCAATTTAACGAGAATATGACAATACTAGACGCAATTAATCAGCAAATCCAGGAACTTGACAATAAAATTACTCAGTTTCAATCTAAATCATCTCAAATAGAGAGTTTAATTGCTAAGGTGAATAATCTGGAAAATAAGCAGCCTCAAATAATAGTTTTTAGTGTTAGTGGAAAAACACACATATCGGATGGAGATCCAGATGTTTTGCAATACCCAACAACTCATATAAACTTTGGTGAAGCTTGGCAGAACTCCTCATTATTCAAGATACCAGTAACCGGAATATATTTCTTTACTATTTCCTTTGTGAAGGATTCGCTTCTTGAAGGAGGAACAGAAGATGATGTATATATTATACTTCGGAAGAACTTATCTGAAGAAATTGGACGTGCTTGGAGTGGTGAGGCTGCCGGAAAGCGTGATAACGCTACGTATACAGTTTCATTGAAGCTTCAAAAAGGTGACATAATTGATACATTGGCTGCTAGCGACAGTACAATTAAACGACACATTCGTTCCTATCGGTTTACAGGCTACCTTATCGCTGAAATAGGAAACTAGAAAAACTAGGGGTTACTAGCTACTAACACACCACTTATACCCATCTCCTTAAACAAAAAGATTCTAGCCATTTAACTCATGATGGCCTATCTTAGACTTTTATGCAAATGGGATTAGTTGTTAAAGAGTATCTGACAGGCAGTCGCCCTATGGTTATTGGAAACTTCAGTATTTTTTCGTGTCTCAAATGCATTTCATCTAATGTAAGCTATGGGTCTTCAGTACTTGTTATGCTAAACTAACAAGTACTGAAGAGCCTAAGCTATTTTGTTGAAAAGTTTTTAGTATTAATACTTATTAAAAATCGAAACCCCCATTCCTCAGGACGGTTTTCCCCCATTTTGATTGACCCAATCTCACCTCGAATTTAGTCACAATTTAAATATGGTTATTTTTAAAAAGGCGAACTATGTTTCCGTTTTCTTTTTGGTATAACAACTCTTGCTACAGTGGCGAAACGGTCTCTCGTAAAACCCGCCTTGAGCGCAAGCTAAAATTCCTCAAGACTATGCGAGATGATTTGGAGACTAAACTCGCTGGTTTAAATGCTGCTATTAGCAACGTCGAGCAGCAGTTAAATCAGGAAGATGTTACTCAAGTCTAAGGATAGGTAGTGGTTAGTGGTTGGTGGTTAGCGGATAGTGGTTGATACCAATTTAACTACTAACTACTAACCACTAACTCCATAATTTCATCAAAACAGAAATTCTCCACTAGTTCTGAAAGCCTTTGAGCCAAGGCACAATGATTTTGCGGAATTTGCTCGATAAGTTGGAAAATTTGTTCGGCATTGACTTGTAGGGCTGCTTGGTAAAGTTCGCAAATTATCTAGAAATATTTCTCCTGCCAGTACCTGATTGGCTTTGATGACTGTTGTTAAATCCAGTGCTTCAGAACTGCCACTACCCGTTGTTATGCTATCTGTATTTTGACCGGAACTTCTTATTAAATGAGAACCTTGATAATCACAGGCGTGCGATCCTGGTGGTCAATGGCTCTAATCGCTAGGGATTTGTCACTCTCGTGTATTTGACTGTGGCTGGAGTAACCAGGAATCCCTAGGATAGTTTAGTTGTATATCAAGCTACGTAGGTATTTGAATTAAAATAATGTGAAATTTAAGGGTAATAATGTATACCCGACAAAATTATACTGTAACTTTAGCAGTAAGTCTTTGGTGGATTCAACTAGAAAGTGGATGTCGATCGCACTCATTCTCCTGAAACCGATTTTTAGTTGAGAGACGAGCTATTTCAAGCACCTCTACGATATCTATATGTATCATAATTAACTCGAATAGTAAGAAAAGCACGGCTATCGAGAGGATAAAGAGAGTTTGCTACCATGTTGTTTGTGGCACTTGACATTTTGTTGTCATATTCACTCATCAAACTAAAAATAGCAAGAGCTTAAAGGTTCTTAAGGAACTTTCTCTGAGCGTTAACGCCTTACTGTATTGACTCAATTTGTGACACAAATCCGGAGTCAAGAATTTGGTTTTTGCGTTCAATCACTTTACCAATCTCAAGAATGCAACCTTTCTATGAAAGAAGCTATCGAGATGACCCAAAGCATTCCATCTCATGTCACAATTGCTCCTCGCGATCGCTATGATGCCTGGGCTCAATCCTATGATGAGCGCACCGCAAGTTTTGGATGGACAGCACCACAATTTCTACTGGAAGCTGTGACGCATTATGCACCTCCTGCGGGATTTTTGCGCGTGCTTGATGTTGGCGTTGGTACCGGGCAAACAAGTGTCCCATATCTAGAGATAGGAGCTTGTGTCACTGGACTAGATATATCGCCACAAATGCTCTATCACGCTCAATCCAAGTATCCCCAGTTTCACGCCCTCATCGAACATGATTTCAACAAACCACTTGCGGAAACGGGTTTGCAGCCTCAGAGCTTTGATGTGGTGCTTAGCTGTGGAGCGCTTCACTTTGCTGAAGATTTGGAACAAACATTAACAGAGTTGAGATGGGTACTGGCGACAGGTGGGCTGTTGGCATTTACCTATATTCCTCCCCAATCGCGAAAGTTTAGTGCAGCCGCACATCCCCACCATCCGATTGCCGTTGAGCATATGCTACAGCAGCTTGGTTTGACTTTGTTAGACCACGAACCATTTGTAGCTTATTATGATGGGGGCAATTCCCATGACCCTGTGGTGTACCAGCGGATTGTAGCACGCTGTCCTGAACCTGCAGCAACACTACCAGCCGTTTTGCGGGAAATCGATCGCACTGTCTGTGTCGATCGCTCTCGTTTGCTTGATATTGTAAGTCAGCCCCTAATGACAGGTACCCTCTCTACAGAGTGGATTGGCGACCTAAGCAGAATCCGTAGCGAAAATCAAGAGCTAGTCGATAGATTGCGAACCCAACTGGGTATGGGTGAAGTGGTACCAAAAGACCTACCATTGCCTAGAGCCACAGCGGAGTCAGCACGTCAGGGAATGCCAGAATGTGATGTATTGGTGCTCATGCCTCACCCCGATGATGAATCCATCTATACAGGGGGGACAATTGCAGCCTTAACCGAAGCAAAACACCGGGTTCGACTGGTAGTAGGAACGGATGGTGCAGCTGGGCGGGGTGGCGAGCAGTCAACGCTAGTGGAGCAACGGGCTTTGGAGTTGCGCCGTGCAGCCGCTAGTTTGAATATTGAACGGGTTGAGTGCTTGGGACTGCTTGATTTCGGTAAATATCGCGATCGCTCTCGAACCCAACCAACCACAGCAGCTGATGCACTGCGAATTTGGGGGCTCGATTCGACCCTAGCCCTCGTCGTTCGCAGCATCCGTTACCATCGTCCACGGGTACTCTTAACGCTGCATCCAGAGGTCGATCCAAACTACTCGCTCCACGGTCATCATCTGGGGCTGGGAGTCGCTGCATTAGTTGCCTTTCACCTAGCAGCCGACCCTGGATTTATCATTCCGGATGCTCCAAACTTGCTCCCTTGGGCAATTGAGGAGCACCATGCAATGATTCCCTCCCATCACTCTGGTGCCAATATTCTTCGCATTGAAATCGATCGCCAGCGAAAGCTCAAAGCCTTGTATGCTTACGAGACACAGGGCTATTCAACTCAACGCTCGATTGCATGCTTAAAATCAGAAAAGCCTAGTGCAAGCTTTGAGACTGTGCAAGTTTTGCAGGCGCGATGTCGCCAGACTCATCTCACGGCAGCGGTATTGCCCTCTCACCAAAAAGTTCATAGGCTTGGCATTGCTAGAGATTGGCTTTCTACATACAGAACCATACATCAACGTTGTTATCCTAGAGAGGCTTTAGCCAATCTGTTGCGGCGACAGGCTGAGCGCTGGGGGTCATCTCAGGAAACCCTCAACAACATTGAAAAACTTTGCAGCCGTCAAACAGTTGCGATCGTTACCGGACAGCAAGTGGGTATTTTTGGTGGACCCGTTTACACCCTCTACAAAGCACTCGGTGCTGTTCAATTAGCTCGCGAGTTAACAGAACAGGGGATTCCCTCTGTCCCCGTGTTTTGGATGGCAAGCTACGACCACGACCTTGAAGAAGTGCAGCAAGTCGAGGTTTTAGCCAATCAAGCTGAACTAAAAACACTCAGTCTAGGCTTGCCTGTAGCTCAGCGTCCAGTGGGAACAATATTCTTGGGAGAAGGCATTCATACTCTGTTGACGGAGATGGAACAAACACTTAAAGAGCTTCCTTATGGTCGAGAAGCCCTTGTTGCACTCAGGAATGCGTACCGTCCAGATGCCACCTTTGCAGAAGCCTTTGCCCGGTGGTTGAGCTTTTTGACAAATCAATTAGGGCTCATCGTCCTCGATCCGTCTACTCGTGAGTTTGCCGAACTCGCTCGCGGTTTGATTGCTCGCGAACTCTTCGGAACTCAACGCTCTGGTCAAGCCCTTGACCGCGCACGTCAAGCCCTAGCTGCTGAAGGGCGTTGCGAAACCATCCCAACCGACCGCGATGTGCTTCAGATGTTCTATGTTGATGCTGACGGTACTCGGCGACGCTTGCGTTTGGCTAAGGGAGGCTTTGCATTGCAAAATAGCAATGTTCATCTGACTGAGAATGCAGCACAAAACTTTCTGGAGGAACAGCCCGAAAGGTTTACCCCAAGCGCCCTCTTACGTCCAATCTGCCAAGATGCTGTCTTGCCAACTCTTGCTTATGTGGCGGGACCCACCGAGCAGCAATACTTTGCTCAACTCCGGGAGGTTTATAGCTGGGCAGGAATTCCCATGCCCGCGATTGTTGCACGCCCCTCGTTCGTAGTCTTAGATAATACCACATCCAAACAACTGGAAAGTGCAGGTGGTGCGATCGCATTATTGTCCGGTGATGACGCAAGCAGCAAGTTAGGGCGGGGTGGTTTAACCGAATCGGTTCGTCTGATTTGTGACGAGTTAAATGGGTTGCAAAGGCAATGTTTTGCATTACGAACATCAGCTATAGAAGGTCAATTTGTGGGAGATGGGGCAATTGCCCTAAAACACGGTATCGAGCAATGGCTATCTAAAGCTGAGTTGGTTCTGAAATCTTGGGGAGCAAAACGTCCATTGGAAGCACTTGCACGAGCCAAGGCTGACTTACCTCCACTGATTGCAACCATGTGCTCTGATTTGCAGAGATCCGGCAGCCGTAGCGGTTTGCCTCCCACTCGTAATTTGGGAACCCTGACTCAAGCGTTAGCTAACCTAGAACGCACCTACATACGCGAAGGGCGGCGACAGAATGCCTCTGGTGTGACTGCCTTTGCCTGTATAAGCCCTAAAGGTAAACCTCAAGAACGCCATTTGAGCATTGCCGAACTCATCGCAACACACGATTTTTCAATCGTATCACACCTTATGCCTATCTCGTGTCCCGATTGCAATGAGACACGATTGCTTACCGTCCACCATTCACAAACAAGCTCATGAAGTCGTCATTTGCCACTGTTACTCACATTGCTCAACGCTTCAATAGCTCTGCATATGAAATTACCCCAAATCTCCCCTCGCTACAGGTAGGGTTTTTATCCCTGGGTGGTTTGGGAGGAAGCGGCAAAGTAGCAACAGAAGTTGCCAAAGGGCTGGCTGTTGCAGGGGCTAAGGTGTTTGTACTCACTAGCCCCGAGCCCCAGTGGGGAGCCGATCGCGATCCATTGCTTCATTACGTACCGGTGAAGGCTCCAAGGACACCTACTGCCCCAGACCCCAGTTGGATTTTGCCTTTAGCTGGTGAAATTATTGCTCAGGTTGAAGCTCACAAAATTAAGGTTTTGAATGTGCATTATGCGGTGGGGCTGGTTGAAGCCGCCTTACTTGCTCGCCAGGAGCTAGCAGCCCGCAATCAAAATTTATCAGTTTGCCTGACGCTACACGGAAGTGACGTCACTGGGTTTGGACGCGATGTGAACTATGGTGTTCAATTACGAGAGTGCATTGCAAAGTGCGATCGCGTGACTGCTGTTTCTTATTGGCTGGCAGATAGAGCCGTTGAGATTTTACGTCTGCAAAAGCGCCCAACAGTCATCCACAATTCTGTCGATGTCGAAGTCTTTCGCCCCTTTCGGATGGAAGTTGCGCCACGCTCTAAATGTCTGAATTTGTGTCACGTATCTAACTTTCGTTCTGTCAAGCGACCTCTAGATGCGATTGAAGTCTTGGCTCGCGTCCGGGGAGCAGGTGTCAACGCCCAACTTTTCATGGTTGGAGATGGTCCTCTGGCTGCACGGGTTCGCGAGTATGCCTTGGAATTAAATGTTGCAAATGAGGTGGTGTTTTTGGGCGCGGCTTCCCCAAACCAACTCGTCCACTGGCTCGGTGTCAGCGATATTTTACTGGTAACAAGTGAGTCTGAGTCGTTTTGTTTGGCTGCACTCGAAGCAATGGCATGTGGTGTACCCGTGGTTGGTACTTATTGTGGGGGATTAGAAGAAGTCATAGCGGAACTGGGAACAGATTTACCTGAGAAAGTACTCTCCGAGATAGGGGATACCGCTACAATGGCATCTAAAATTGTACAAATGTTCAATCATCCCCTGACTTATAAGATGATACGAGATCGCCTCCTTTCTATGATTCAGTTTCGCTTCTCCCGTTCTACCCAATTGCAAACTTACGGTTATCTATTAAGCGAGCTGCAACGGGAGGTTGGGGAATGAACCAGGGCAAACGCCAGCCTCCGGTTGTGCTAGTTCTTTTGGCATTGTGGCTGATGGTTCTAGCTTCAAGTTCTCAAGCGACAATTGTTGCTCCCATCCTCCCACGCATTGGTGAAGCCTTGGGAATTTCTGAAGCGTTGCAAGGAACTTTAGTGACTGGCTATGCGATCGCTTTGAGTGCGTTTGCGATCGTCATTGGCCCTATTTCCGACCGTTTGGGAAGACGACCCGTACTTTTAGCAGGAACGAGTTCAATGGCGGTGATGCTAGCAATGCACGGGTTTGCCAACGATTTTATCTCATTGCTTTGCGTTCGTATCGGTGCTGGTGTATCTGGAGGTATTTTAACGGGTGTCGCAGTTGCCTATGTGGGAGATTACTTTCCCTACGAGCGCCGTGGATGGGCAAATGGGTGGGTGATGAGCGGCTTTGCATTTGGACAAGTTGTCGGTATCCCAATGGGGACAATTTTGGCTGAGCGATACGGCTTTCGCGCCCCTTTCTTGCTGTTTGCGATCGTTGCGGCAGTCTCTTTTTTGCTAGTGTTTACTGTTATACCGCAACCGCCAACCAAACGCTCTGGGGAACGCTTGTCTGTTAAGAATGCCCTCAAAGGTTACCGGGAACTGTTACGGGAGCCAACGGTTGTGAGTGCGGGGTTTGCTTATGCAACTATGTTGTTTGCAGTCTCAACCTTTGTTGTCTTCTTCCCTACTTGGCTGGAAAAGGAAATTGGAATAGAACCCACTGCAACTGCAATGCTTTTTATGGTGGGAGGGCTTGCTAACATCGTCTTTGGACCCCAAGCAGGTCGCTGGTCCGATCGCATTGGTCGCAAACCTGTCATTGTTGGCTCTTGTTTGGTTTCTGCGGTTTTGTTTGCAGTGACTCCTTTCGTTGTGTTTGATATGTTGTCTGCTTACGTTGTTTTCTTTTTTACTATGATGCTCCTTGCTTTGCGATTGAGCCCACTGCAAGCACTCCTCACTGCTCTGGTTCCCGATTATCGTCGCGGTTCTCTGATGAGTTTGGTGGTAGCGATCGGGCAGATTGGCGGTGGGCTTGGTGGTGTTATTGCAGGGGTTGTTTATGCACAAGTTGGCTATTTAGGCAATGCTATTTTATCAGCGTTGGCGATCGCTATAACTGGAGTTGTGATTCTATCAAGTCTCTCTGAACCGTCTCAACGCCATTGCTGAAATAGTGAAGATGGTGGAAGTTTTTGCAATCGTACTCAGTCTTGAGCCTCGATCCAGTCAACCAATTCCTCGGTACAATCAATCTCGTCCTGTGGAACAAGTTGTGCATGACTTTCTCAAGTCTAAAATGTAAAGAAGGTTCGCATCAATCCAATCCAAATTGTATCGTTTGCTGCATTATGTTCTGGATTAGTAATGAGCAAAAACCCAGGAGTGATAAAGATTCTGTCATTCACCGGGTAGCGATAGGATAGCTCCACGTGTAAAGAAGTATCCTCGTCTGCTCGCTCGAAAATATCATTACTTGTTACCTTTGGAGGCATACCAAAGACAAAACTTAACTGACTACCTAATTTGCCTAAATCTACTAAGGATGCGGTAATCGCCCAACTCCAAATATCTGCGTGAGAACCTTGGGAGCCGTTAATACTACTAAGACTGGGTGGACCTTCAGCTCGAGCGTTAAAATAGCTAGTCCAACCTCCTAGAGTCAATTTATCGCTCAATTTGTAAGTGAATTGTAAGCCAAAAGCGTTGGAGGAAGTCGCCGTACTGCCACCAAATGGTAATTGAGCGAATATGCTACCCTTATTCCCAGTGACATTAATGGTTGAACCTGGTTCTGGAGCATAGTAACGACCGTAGGTAAAAGCAATTCCTAATTTGTCAGATGGAGTATAGGTTAACTGAGTTAACAGGGTATATTGACCGTTAAATAATCCTTCACCTGGATTGCTGCCAGAAGAAGTTAAGTAACTCACACCACCAGCAAATTGGTCTGTGAAATTATAGTAGATTATCCCACCCGTACCAAAAGCAAATGAGTAGATAGGACTTTGTGCACCAAAATTGGAAAATGAACTAACAGGATTAAGAGGAGGAAAAATACGTGTGGGAAAGTCTGCAGTAGGTGCGATCGCAACTATCCCCCGATCTCCTAGGGGAAATTCATAAAAGAGTGAGCCTAGCCTGACATCGTTGTTAGTATCAATGGCTCCTGATATCTGAGTCATATTTGTACCAGTGACATCACTGCCGAAACCGTTAACGTTCCCTGCAATAATGTTAGTCCGTAAGCGGTCTTTTCCTGTAAAACTGGTATCGAAGTTAAGAATTACCTGTGCTGATAGGGTAAAATTTTCATTTATGTCTTCTGTAGAATTTTGACCCCTAGAAGCTGCCTTTTCGTCTCCAAAAGCGTTAATTAAATTCAAATCTACTACACCCTGGAGAACTGTAGTCGTGCTAAACTGATTCTCTTTGATAAAGCTTACTTCTTGTTCTAAGTTGTCTATTCGACTAGAAAGTGTTTTCCGTTCTGTAGCAAATTCTTCTTGGAGCCTTTGGATAACTGCTAAGTCTTCTTGACTAACAAATCTATTTTCCAAACTATAAATTTGACGTCCAAATTTTTGCAAACAATTATTTAGAATATCTGCAAATTCGTAACGACTCAGCGCACGATTACCCTCGAAAACTCCTGACGCAGAAGCAGGAATACAACGATATTGTTCTATCAAGTTTCGCAGCGCATCATAAGCCCAATCCCCAGGACTAACATCTCGCAATTGTTCGACATTTATAACGTCATTGCTAAATTGCTCTGAAGGCGGTCGTGATTGACTATACAGTTGGAATTGGGGAGTAGCTTCAGAGATTGTTTGGTCAGGCTGAAACGATGCTGAGGTATCTGTAGGATTAGCTTGCGCCCAAACTGGATGTAATATTAACAAGTTATAACCAAGTATGACTGATGTTAGTGATGATAACACACCCAATTTATTCATATTTTGTTTTTTTCCAAATTAAACAATAGACAATTTAGAAAGGACGAACCCTCATTTCATTCTTGGCAGTTTCAACTATTTTCTTGGTAATATCGTCGGGGATTTTGGTGTATTCTAACTCCCGATTCAATTTTTGACCCTCAGTTAGAATCCATATCAATAGATTCCTATTGCTTTGAACAAGAGCTTCATTAGGATATATTTTATGAAATAGTAACCAACTCAAACTCACCAAAGGGTACCCATCTTTTGGATCGATGATGTCTTCAGTCTTAAAGTCATCGTTAAACTTGATATTAGCGAGAGCTTTTTCTGTTTCTGTTAAAGTTGGTGCAACGTAACGACCAGCCCGATTTTCAATCTTAGCTGTAGACAGATTGTTTTTACGCGCAAAACTAGTTTGGACATAGCCAATAGCCCCATCTACTCTTCGCACTTCTCCAGCTATTGCACTATCTTCAGGAAAAGCTGCGAAGACTCGAAATCCCCAATTCGGTTTCCTGCTAGCCTCTATTTTGCCATCAGTAATTTCTCGTAAATATTTAGTAAGAACAAAGCTAGTACCGCTACTCTCAGCGTTCACTACAACTTGAATCTTTCTGTTAGGAAAGCGAGGATTAACTTGTTGCCAATTGCTAATCTGACCTGTAAATATTTTTGCTAAGGTCTCACGCGGTAACTTAACATCAACGCTTGCATTTTTCAAATTGTATACAATAGCTATCGAACCTCCCCCAGTTGGTACCATCAGCAAACCGTCCTCTATTTGATTTTGCTCAATCGGGGTAGGGATTAAGCTAGTACCAGCAAAGTCTATAGATTTATTAGCAAATAACCGAATACCACCACTAATGCCAACAACAGTATATTTAAACTTTTCACCTGTTTGCTGCTCATATTCTTTGCTGTAACGTTGATAAAGAGGTTCCGCAAAAGAATCCCCAGCCCCCCTTAGTAATTCAGCAGCCGTAGAATTAGTGGTGAAAGCAATTGTTGTTAATGTTACTGTAGCAACAATAACTCTTTGCCAGTTACTGATTGTCAATGTCTTCATAGCTCTGTATTATCAAAGCACATATTGTTATCTTTCTTGGTTTCAATTCCTAACGTATTCTTCGGTAAATGATGACTTTATTTGCATCCGTAGGGACTTCTAACCAAAAATCTGGAATGACAAATTGATAGACAAATTCTCCAAGTCGGGTGCTCCGCCAAGTACTGATAATCTGAGCATCAGCTGTCCATCTTTTTAGAGCTTTGATAACAGTCTCAGGAACTGCACTAGCATCTATTTGCTCATCAACTTGAATAATATTTCCACTGGAAGTCACTTGTACTTCTACTTCAAAACCTTGTTGGTTTTTTCCTCTAACTTTGTAGAAGAGGGAACCATCTGGCTTCAGTTCAGTTCGGGCTAAGTTAAAGTCAGCACCTGAGACTGTCTTTGCTGAAGCCATCACCGGAGGGGGTACTTCTTGAAGGGGTATTTCTCGTTCTATTCCCGCTAGGTTTTGGGCTATTAATATGTTTTCTTCAAGAGTTAAAGATAGTTGAGGTTCCAGAAACCCAGTTTCTCCAAGAAACCGGGTTTCTAATTTGTTTCGCTTATCTTCTTGAAGAAACCTGGTTTCTAATTTTCCACCCTCCGAATCATATTGAGATTGAGCCTGAACAGGAAAGTGATAAATGAATGAAGTACAAACAGCCATTCCTGTCATAATTAATATTTTCAGCATAGTTTTGTGTATAACATCATTGCTTTTTGGTTTTCAGCCGTCAGCTATCAGCTTTCAGCCATCAATCTATTTCAATAGTTATAATACCATTTTGGACATTAACAACTTTAACCAACTCATCATCAAGTGAACTTTTGGTTCTCTCAGTTAAACGCTCAATAGCTTTTAGAACGATTCCAACAATAAGCCGTCTCAATACCTGTGCTAGTGTCAAGATAACGAGCACAGTCACAATTTTGGTAATGAGGATACCGGAGTAATTGATACCTTTTATGGCATTCCAAACTGCTTCCATAGTTACCTAGAGGGATTAAGTTTTTTTACAGAATAAGGCTTTGAGTAGAGGACAGATATGGATCTTTGTTGTAAAGTACTGACTTTACTATCTAGATATTGAGTATAATACTTCATACTGTAGATAGATAATAAAGAAAAAAAAGTAAAATTATTGTTCTGTCACAGGAGAGGGAACATAGCTGCCCTCTATCCTATAGCCATTGATGGGCGAGACGTACTACTATCTACTAACGGGCATCTCGCCCGTACCACAAGACAGGAGATGCCAGGAGACTTTTTTACTTGGAAGTCCCTGATTGAGCTTGACAAAGAATTAACCCGAACCACTGCTGGGAGTCTGTCCAGGTTTTCAACAGCAGCCTGCACGTAGGATATAAAAAATTGCATTTATAACCGAAGCGCATCTCAACTTGACGACGCTATCTACGTTTGCGCTGGCGCTCTCGTAATCCTAATTTTTACTTCTGGGTATTTGTACAGGTAGGACTGACTGACATTCTTAATATTAAGATTGAAAAAATTCAGGACAACATCTCTAGTCAAATCCTCTATATTTTGAACATTAATACAAGTCTCCAGATATTTAGATAACAATGACATTACGACAGGATTGGCTACAGCTGTTCGTTTTCTGCAGCCCGCTTGTACTAACAGGAACATCTGTTTCCGCCCAAATTATTCCTGACAATACTATGGGCGCAGAAAGCTCTCTGATTAACCCTAACGTTCAAATTCAAGGTGCAACAGGAGATAGTATCTCTGGTGGTGCTCAACGTGGAAGTAACCTCTTTCACAGCTTCAGTCAATTCAACGTCAGTGATGGACAAAGGGTCTATTTTGTCAATCCTATTGGCGTAAAAAATATTCTGACACGGGTAACAGGTGAACAAGGTTCAAATATTTTTGGAACTTTGGGAGTTGAGGGAAGTGCAAATCTGTTCTTGCTCAATCCCAATGGAATTTTGTTTGGTCCGAATGCACGGTTGGATGTCGGTGGATCGTTTGTAGGAACAACTGCAAACACCTTTCGCTTTGGAGAACAGGGCGTTTTTAGCGCTACAAATCCAGAAGCACCACCATTACTCACTGTTAATCCCTCAGCGTTTTTATTTAATCAACTTAACCCAAAAGCAATCACCAATCAATCTGTAGCAAGTGCAGGTGTCAATCCTGCAGGTGAAAACGTTACAGGTTTAAGAGTTCCAGATGGTAAGAGTTTATTGCTTGTGGGTGGCAATATCAATATTGATGGTGGTTCCTTGAGGACTTACGGTGGTCGCATTGAGCTAGCAGGATTGGCAGCACCGGGAGCGATCGGGCTAAATTTAACAGATAACATCTTAAGCCTGGGTGTTAATAATGAAGCCCCTCGCGCCGATATCTCCCTGACGAATGCAGCCGAGGTAAATGTCCGTGGCGCGGATGGTGGTAGTATTGCTATCAATGCTCAAAACCTTACTCTTGGAGGAGAAAGTAAAGTCAGGGCGGGGATAGATAGGGGATTGGGTACGCCTCAAAGCAAAGCAGGAGATATTAACATCAATGCCACAGGGACAACAACTCTAACCAACACCAGCTTTATTGCCAATGTTCCCCAACCAACATCTATTGGGAATAGTGGCAATATTAATATCACGACTGGTTCGCTGACATTGCTTGATGGCAGTGCTCTAAATACCAATAACTTTGGGCAGGGGGATGGTGGTAACGTTAATCTTAACATTCGCGATCGCCTGACTATAGCAGGAGTAGACCGAGACGGACTCGGCAGTGCAATTCTCAGTGGCGTACAATCAGAAGCATTAGGTAACGGCGGTAATATTAATATCGCGGCTGGCTCGGTGTCCTTAACCGATGGTGCTTTTTTGGATGCTAGCATCTCTGGTCGAGGGAGTGCGGGCAGTATCTTCATACGAGCTAGGGATTCCATTTTGCTCTCAAATAGCTATATTTACAGCAACGTGGAATCAGGAGGAATCGGCAATGTTGGTAATATTAACGTGGCTGCTTTTTCACTCACCTTAAAAGATGGCACTCAACTGCAAACTTTATTGCGTAGTGGTAATTCCGACTTACCTGCAGGTCGTGGAGTTACGGGCAATATCAACATTGATGTTCTTGGTCAGGTAAATATCACTGGGCAGAAAAATGGGTTTAGTAGTGGCTTTTTTAGCTCTGTAGGAACTGGTGCAGTAGGTAATAGCGGTAACATTAATATCAGGGCGGGTTCGCTATCTTTGATTGATAATGCTATAGTTAGAGCGGACAATTCCGGTCAGGGGAATGCAGGTAATATATCCGTTCAGGTTGTTGATTCAGTTTCCCTTCAAAATAGCAGTATTTACAGTTCTGTGGGAATTTCTAGTGTTGGCAATGGCGGTGACATCGATATCCAAGCAAAGTCTGTATCTCTCATACAAGGTTCTGAACTCAACTCTCAAGTACAAGGACAAGGGAATGCAGGTAATATTAACATCAAAGCCAGCGAAACGATCGCCTTAGATGGTAGGCATAATGAAATATTTAGTCGGATTATTAGTGCTTTCGGTTCCACGGGTGAGGGACAAGCGGGAGACATTGCGATCTCAACAGGTTCTCTCAGGGTAACTAATGGAGCTTTTATCAGTAGCAGCACTTCAGGCAGAGGTAATGCAGGTAATATGACGATTGATGCTCGTGATGCGATCGCCTTTGACAGTGGTAGTTATGCTAGCAGTTCGGTGTTTCCATCGGGTAGGGGTATAGGAGGAAATATCCAGATAACAACCGGAGCGCTTTTATTAACTAATGGTGGTAACATATCTGCCAACGTTGCTGGGCTAGGTGACGCAGGCAATATCACCATTAATGCCCGTGATACTGTTAAATTGGATGGCATAGATAACATTGCGATTGGAGGCATTCAAAGCAGGTTCTTAACTACTGGCATAGGCAACGGGGGAGAAATTCGACTGACAACTGGGTCACTTTTTGTGACTAATGGGGCTCAAATTAATGCTGATACATTTGGGCAGGGAAATGGCGGCAATATCACAATCAATGCCCAGGATACAGTACTTTTTGAAGGTACGGGAAAGAGCCATTTGGCAACTCGTGAAGAAAATAGCTTCTCCAGCGCAGCTAGCAGTACAGTTGGAGGTAGTGGCGTAGGCAAAGGTGGAAATCTTCGCATCAATGCAAAAGCACTGTTCCTAAGAAATGGGGGTCTGCTTAATGCAAACAGTTTTGGGCGAGGAGATGGTGGCGACATTACTATTGATGTCAGCGATACAATTAGCTTTGATGGAGTAGGTAGTAACGATTTGCAAAGCGGTGCAACCAGCATAGGAAATCAAGGCAATGGAGGTGATATTCAACTGACAACTGGAGGAACCCTCTCTTTGACAAATGGTGGTACGCTATCTAGCTTTGGGCAAGCCAACGCGGGTAATATCACCATTAATGCCCGTGATGTTGTTAATTTTGATGGTGTAAGTAGTAATGGACTTCCAAGTGGTGCTAGAAGCTTTCTATCTGCTGGAGGGTCTACTGGTAGAGGAGGGAATATCGGGATAAAAACTGGGTCACTTTTTGTAACTAATGGTGCTCAAATTAATGTTGGTACATTAGGACAGGGAAATGGTGGCGATATCATTATTGATGCTCGTGACGCTATTAGATTTGACGGTATCGGTAACAGTAAACAATTCAGCGGTGCCTACAGTACAGTAGAATCTACTGGCGTAGGGAATGCGGGTAATATTCAATTAACAACTGATTCTTTATCTTTAAGCAATGGCGCTCTAGTTACTGTTAGCAGTTTAGGAAAAGGAAATGCTGGAAATTTGAGCATTGTAGCTCGAAAAGTAAATGTAACAGATCGGTCGGTGGCGACAGTAAGCAACCTGGGAGTAGGCGATGCTGGTAACTTAGAGATGAGGGCTTTTGCTATCAATTTGTCCGATGGGGGAACACTCACGGCGGAATCGGTATCTGGTAGAGGTGGAGACATTAGGCTAGAAGCAGGAAATTTACTGCTATTGCGTCGTAACAGCAAAATATCTGCAATTAGTGGGACTACTCAAACTGCTGGGCTGGATGGCAATATCAACATCAACACTCAATTTTTAGTTGCGCTTCCTAGTGAAAATAGTGACATTGTAGCGACTGGCTTTGGGCGAAGTCCTGGAAGCAACATCAGAATTAATGCACGAGGAATTTTTGGCACTCAATTTCGACAACAACCAACCCCAGAGAGTGACATTGTAGCCACTGGAGATGTGGCATTGAATGTACTTGATGTTGACCCCAAACTAGAATTAGTAGAGCTTCCTGTCAATTTAGTTGATGCCTCTACACAAATTGATACTCGCTGCAGTCTTGGTAGCAAGCAAATAGCTGGTTCTTTTACTGTCACGGGACGCGGTAGCTTCCCCCCCAATCCCCTCGAACCATTGGCTGGTAAAGCAGACTTGAATGTCTTAGCGACTTTAGATTCTGAAAGTTCTACTTTTGGTGTGACTGGGGAAGGAGACAAGGAGATTGGAGGACAACAAGATCCTGAGAATGAGGAAATTATCGAAGCATCTAGCTGGGTAAAAACTGCAGATGGCAATATTGTGTTGGTTGCCTCTGTACCTCAAGCAGCCCGGTCAGTTTCCATAACCCCCGGTGTCTGTTCTGTTTCTCAATAATTATGGCGGTGTGTATGGAAGTAAGATTTGGCTTAAATCACCTCACTAAATAAATCTAAACAAACAAGCAGACAACTTTAAGTGTATAGCACTACATTCAGCGAATGACATACAAGAAATGCAAGCAAACATCAACCAAATACTTGAATACCTGTTTTGGCAGTCACAGAACGGTAGTAACTAGTACACTCGAAACAGCTCCACGATTTGCTGTTTCAGTATAAATTGAGTCAACTTCTTCATAAATTCTAACTACTTGATTTTCTCCTTTCATTAATATGCGATCGCTTGAGGTATGGGGTATGATGTCCCCTACCTCTTCCATAACCCCTCATTCGTGATTCTGTCTCGTTAGAGAAGCTGGTAACCTTGCGGTATATCAAAAAATTTAAATCATCTAAAGCTCTGACCGCAGTTTGTTCATAACGACTATCTAACCAACAATCACCCAGTAAAAACCATCAGGTGCTACTAACCCAAATGAAGGTTCGTTAAACTCATTCTTGACAATGGGTGTAACATGGGTAGCGTTGCTATTAGAGACACGTTGGTGAAAGTCTTGAATATTTTCAACTTGATATGTGAATAAGCTCAAACCTTGCGAACCTGGTTGGGAGCATTCCCGTCGATCTGGTGTAGAGTAAGAGGGAGTATAAATTTGCAAGACGCCTGCAATGTCTTTTGGGGAAGAAAACGCCGATAGATAAAACTCTTGGCCTTCTTCAAGCATTAATGTTTGCCGTGTTGAGGGATTTTGATAGCCCGAACGCTTACCATTGATTTCACTAGGTATAAGTCCAAAAACTTCTGTGTAAAAAGAAGTCAAATGATGGTCGTTATTCACTAAACTCGAGTGAGTTCCTTCGCTAACTTTTAAGGGAGAATTAAGAGCGATCGCTCCATAACCGGGACGAGTATAGTTGTATCTTTGAAAAAAAGCTTGCCGTGTTTCCCTACCAATGACGAACATTTCTCGCACACCAACAAAGCGATCGTACAAGCCTGTCCCTTGATTGCCAAAACCTTCAATAGCACGGATTGGTTCGGTATAAACCCAATCACTACCGTTAGCGTTGTCATCAGTAAAAGCATCAGCAAGGGTATAAATATCTTGCGTGAGGGAAGCAAACCAACGACTTCCCACAACCATCGGCAATGTTTTCTCTAAACCCGAGTTACGTAGTTGCGTCCATAACATTACCCGCACCAAGCCGTGTGTTGCAGAATCGCCATTTTGCAATCGCCATGAAGTTAACTCTGCTGAATGCTGATACAATACCTCTGCTTGCTTTGCACTCAATTGCCCCTGCTGAATTTGCCGATAACCAAACTCAGCCCAATATTTCAGGGTGGTGGTAGCATCTATTGTGCCAATGCAATTTTCAAAAATTCCACTAATCATTTAGAAAGAGCCAATGAGTGTTAAAAGAACTGCTCAACTTTGATAGGGGCGCGGCAAATGGCGAAGTTTATGAGCTGTATCCAATTCACTATTATTTTTTCTGCCATATCCCCACCCTAATATGCGACGATATTCTCCCATTATGCCACTTTCAATTAAATCATCCTCATTGACTGTAACATCGGTATGAGATTCAGGGGCAACATAGAGTGCATCAGCAGGACAATATGCCTCACATACGAAACAAGTTTGACAGTCTTCTTTTCTAGCAATTGAAGGTGGTTGATTGGGTACAGAATCAAAAACATTGGTAGGACAAACTTGGACGCACAGATAACAGTTCGCGGGCTGTGACAAAATCATATCGCCGCCACGCTTCATCAGAGTTATCAAAATCAATAACGGAGTAAAGTAAGGGTAGGGCGCTAGCACGGTCAATAAGTGGCAATCGTTTAAATTGGGTGTAGAGAAAGGTTCCCAACGGTGTTGGGAGTCGCGGCAAATCCTGAAAAATTGGCGATTCAACTTCTAACCCATAGGGCGAGTATTGTGATGAACGAGTCCAGGTGGTAAAGGGGTTAATTCCCAGTTCATTTATTAAAGCAAAGATATTTCTGTATGGATACCAAAAGCCGTGAATACCCGCTTCTACGGAACGTCCTGCTGATGTTTTCCAACCAGCCACCAATCCACCAGGATAGGAACCAGCTTCCAGAAGTGTCACGTTGTACCCTTGCTTTGCCAAGTGGTAGGTTGCTCCTAAACCAGCCCAACCCGCACCAACAACTACCACCCGTTTACCATGTGCCACTTCTGCCATACCCGCCTCCGTTTTTGTCTAAAATCCAGTTTGACATCTTCCCGCTAATAAAATTAGGGGGTATAGTGAGGTTTTATTGTGAAAATACTGACAAGCTAAATCTAAGGCAAAAGCTATCGCTGGAAACGTACTTGCGGGTAATATTGACTTCGGAGTATAACCGAGAACATATTATGCCTTGGTTAGGAGCAATCAGAATGAGTCCATCAGTAAATGCCAAAATCAGTTTCAATGACTTTCAACTTAGGGATGGCATTTATTTTCCCAAAGACTACGAGGATTTGAACAGTACAGAACACAAACAAAGATGGGACAGAATTGGCAAAACCTACTATGGTTCCCAAAAGATTGAGCAAGCAGAAGAGACATCGCCACTCAAACAAGATTACACTCTTCTAACAGGAAGACCGGGCGGTACCTGGACTAAATTTCCCCTCAACAAATCTGTTGATTCTATTCTTGAACTGGGTTCTGGTTATGGTCGCATCCCATTATTCCTATCAAAAGAAAAGAACTTGCAATGTCGGAAATATTACGGTATCGACATTTCTGAGCCTCTATTGCGACGTTTGCTCAAGTGCAAACAGGAATATGATTTTTTCCCTGGAGCAGAATTCCATATTATTTGTGCATCGGCTGAACTATTGCCTCTAAAAGATAATTCTGTAGACTTAGTTATTTCTAATTGCGTATTTATGCATATACCAGAAGCGCAAATTAGAACCCTTATGGTAGAAATATCTCGCGTACTCAAACCAGGTGGAGTTTTTGTTTTCAATCATTCCTTCCACAATAAAGCTTGTCCCTCTCATAAAATTCATAATTTTATAAGAAGCCTAAGCCCTGCGAAAAACCCAGTGTATCTCAGACAATACACTGCGGCTGAAATTCAAGAGATGTTAACTGCTTCTGGGTTAAAAGTGAAGTGCCCGCAATACACTGTGGAACCCACACAAGAGTATGCTATTATACCGGAAACCATCAAAGGCATCCGAGTTCCTTTTGCTAAAGCAATTAACAGTCGTATCAAACCCTCATCAGCGTCTATGAGAGAAACTTTGGCTTACGGCTTTAGCGCATACAGCACTCAATTGGGTTAAACTCTTTTGACTAAATTTTAGTAGCGTGTGTAGCTTAAAATGTTGCGCGGTGGTGCGTCATGGGCTAGCTTCCCAACGCACCCTACTAACCACTAACCACTAACCCCCAACCACTAACCACCACCCAATGTCCTCACATAAAATTTCTGCTCAAACAAAAGAAGCAGTCATCGAAATCTTGTCTGAATGGCGGAGGCAAAAATTACCGGTGTATCTGTTCGGTGCAATGTGCTTTAATCTTGTAGTTGCGCCTGTAGTTTACGCCGCCACCGCTCAAACCCTATCCCGAACCCAATCTTGGGCTTTGGGATTATTAGGATTGGTGACGCTAGGTCTTGCGGTTTATTTGTTGTTCGTTATGTTTGTACCTGAAAGGTTCTAAGGGTACCAGTAAGGTTTGACGATTGTTAATAATTTCTTCCACAGCTGACTTTCAAATATATTCATCTTAATTTTCGAGTATCTTCTTAATAGATGGGGGGTAAGCCGTTATTCTAAACTGCTTAATAAATATTAATAAATATATTTTATAAGGAAAAATTATAAATAAAAGAGAGAATTAAAGGTCTAATTGATTGGCTAAAAACTGGATAAAAATGTGTTTTGAATCAAATTCTCTGCTGTTAGGATTGATAAAGATAAGTGAACAATACAGGGATTTTAAAAAATCCTACTCGTGTTAATATCCATAACGAAAGTTCGGGGTTTAATGGTTGATTGCCGATCGTTCTCCAACATTCAAATTATGATGGCTCTACCCGCCCTTACTGTCCTTTGTTTGTACCATCTTAGGTTACTGAAGGAAGTGGAGATGATGTTATGATAAATAGCTCAATTTCTTTTGAAAGTGAAAGACCTTTACATCAAGTTTCTACGTTTATAGATATTTTGCGCGAGCGAGCGATGAGTCAACCTGACTCAACTGCCTATATTTTTTTGAATTACGATGAGGAAGAATCTGAATCCAGACTGACTTATGGGGTATTGGAACAAACAGCAAGGGCGATCGCTGCTTATCTCCAATCCTTAAGAGCCAGTGGCGAGCGTGCTTTGCTGTTATATCCACCAGGTTTAGAATTCATTAGCGCCTTTTTAGGGTGTTGGTATGCAGGAGTGGTACCTGTTCCGGCTTATCCACCGCGACGCAATCAAAAAATGTCTAGGCTAGAGGCGATTGTAGCAGATGCTCGGGCAACGGTAGCACTCACCACTAAATTAGAGTTAGCTAATCTAGAGAGTCGATTGGCGGAAAATCCAGAATTAGGTCCGTTGCAATGGGTTGCTACCGATAACCTTGGGTTAGACTTAGCCTCAAATTGGCGAGAACCGACGGTGAACAGCGAAAGCCTAGCTATTCTTCAGTACACCTCTGGTTCCACCGGAACTCCAAAGGGGGTGATGGTCACTCATCGCAATTTGCTCCACAATTCAGAACTGATCTATAAATGTTTTGGGCATACGCCCAACAGCCAAGGTGTAATCTGGCTACCACCCTACCATGATATGGGGTTGGTTGGTGGGGTGCTGCAGTGTGTCTACGGTGGTTTCCCAGTTACGCTGATGTCATCAATGGATTTTCTCCAAAAGCCTTTACGTTGGCTAGAGGCTATTTCCCGTTACCGAGCAACTACTAGCGGTGGACCAAATTTCGCTTACGAGTTGTGCTTGCACAAGATTAAGCCCGAACAGCGCTCAAGTCTTGACCTAAGCAGTTGGGAGGTTGCGTTCACTGGGGCTGAACCGATTCGGGCTGAGACGTTAGAGCGTTTTGTTAGCTATTTCAGTCCCTGTGGGTTCCGAAGAGAAGCATTTTATCCCTGCTACGGAATGGCTGAAACAACTTTGATTGTTTCCGGAGGTTTAACAACTGCTCCACCTATTGTTCAATGGGTTGATAGCAAATCCCTTGAACAAAACAGGGTGGTGATAGCGCAAAGCAAAGAGGGCGCAAAGAGTATTGTAGGTTGTGGTCAAAGCCTTTCAGACCAGACAATTGCAATTGTTGACCCAGAGTCTCTAACTAGGTGTCGAACTGACCAAGTGGGAGAGATTTGGGTCTCCAGTCCTTCTGTGACTTTGGGTTACTGGAATAAAGTGGAAGAAACACAAAGCACTTTCCATGCTTTTCTGGCAGATACAGGTGAAGGTCCGTTTTTACGCACTGGGGATTTGGGATTTTTGCAGGATGGCGAGTTATTCATTACTGGTCGCAATAAAGATGTGATTATCATCCGAGGGCAAAACTATTATCCCCAAGATATCGAACTGATAGTAGAAAAGAGCCATCCAGCGCTGCGACCTGGTTGTGGAGCAGCCTTTGCAGTGGAGGTAGACGGAATTGAGCGACTTGTAATTGTTCAGGAAGTAGAGCGAACTTACTTACGGAAGTTGGATGTGAATGAGGTGGTAAAGAGTATCAATAGGGCAGTGGCTGGGGAGTATGGGTTACAGGTTTATGCTTTGCTATTACTTAAGCCTGGGAGTATTCCTAAGACTTCGAGTGGTAAAATTCAACGGCATGCTTCTCGTCTTGGTTTTCTAAGTGGAAGCTTGAATGTCGTAGAGACTTGGAGTGCGAATTTCTCCTGAATTTTTACACCAGCTCTATACAAGAGAAAAGTTTTTGCGCTAATACCCGGACGTGGGGCATAACCATCATGCTCAGATGGTCTCCTGGGATTGTATGGATTTTGACTGGTTCGGCAGAAAATTCGTCCCAGCCCAGTCCTGGTTCCTGTAAAAACTTTGTATCTTCTTCTGTAAAAATGTCATTAGGGTTAGTTTCAGCAGCTTGAAACAGAGTAATTGGGATTGGAAGGATGTTGTGCGGTTCATACCGAGCTTGGGCATTAGCTTTGAAAACTTGCAAAAGTCCACTGACTTGAATTGCACTTGCATCTGGCGGTAGGAGGTTAGCTTTCATCAGCCTTTCCTTAAGGTAGTTCAATTGTTCTTCTGGTGTCAGCACTTCAAAAGTTTTAGAGGATACTTCCATACTTTGACCAAACATACGCTCAATGATATTGGCGATTCTTAACAAATGCTCAGCATCATTGCGCTCTAAGTTCACTGAATTTTGACGAATAACTGGTGCACAAGCGTCAAAAATCGCTAGTAGCGCAATCTCTTGCCCTTGCCTCACAAGTTGTTGAGCCATTTCAAAGGCTACAATACCACCAAAGGAATGACCTCCTAATAAGTAAGGTCCTTGTGGTTGAATAGATTGGATAGCTTTGATGTTACAAGCAGCTATTTCCTCAACTCGAGTATGAGGTTTAGATACTCCGTCAAGTCCAAGGGCTTGCAAGCCGTAAAAAGGTTGGTCTGGACTTAAATGACGTGCTAAATCGTGGAAATAAAGTACATTCCCACCACCTCCTGGTACACAAAAGAATGGTCGCTTTGAGCCACCTGGTCGAATCGCTACAAGAGGAGACCAAGATAAGGGAATGTTTTTTTGGCGGAGAAAAGTCGCTAGCTGCTCAATGGTTGGGCTTTGGATAAGTGTTGCTAGAGGTAAGTTTTTCCCGAACTGTTGCTGAATTTTAGCCATTAGAGAAACAGCTGCAAGGGAATGACCGCCTAGGTCAAAGAAGTTGTCTCGCACCCCAATGGAGTGAATTTTCAGGACTTCCGACCAAATTTTCATGAGTTGCCATTCAAAAGTATCGCGGGGTATGATAGTTTTCTCCTGTGACTCCTGTTTTTGAAGTAATCTCACCTTTGGAATTTGGGTCATAGGAATTGTTTCAATAATTTCCCGCAGATATAGGTGTGGAGATCCCGCAATAGTTTCTAGAAAATCTAGAAAATGCTTTTGAATTTTTGTAATTTCAGAACTGCTAAAACGAAGATTGTCACAAATAAAACACAACTCTAGCTCAGAGCCTGGAATCACTAAAATAGTTAAAGGATACTTTGTTTGCGCTCCTACAGTCTTATTCTCAAGTATATTTAAAATTAAATCGGAAGATTCCAGTGTGTGTGACTCGACCGGATAATTTTCAAAAACTAAAATACTTTCGTAAAGAGGTAAGGAACTGGGTATTTCACTCCATTGGTGAACTTGACCTGTAGAGCAGTATTCATAAGTTTTAGCTTCAAGATGTTGGGTTTGAACAGTCTCAAGCCACACCCAAAATTTTGTATCGGGAGAAACTTTAATCCGCATTGGCAAGGTATTAATAAAAAGCCCTATCATGGACTCCACTTCAGCCAAAGTTGGGGGACGTCCGGATACAGTTACGCCAAATACTATATCTAAATTTCCACTATAGCGACTGAGGAGTAATGCCCAAACTCCTTGAATCAGAGTGTTTAATGTAAGGTGATATTGCTGAGCTAGAGCTTGCAATTTTGCTGTCACAGAAGTTGGTAAGTGAGCCCTTAAATCAATATTGTATTTTTCTTCATTTGAAGAATTGTCAATATCAATAATTTTACTTAAAGGAGTAGGTTCTTTGAAGTCTTGGAGTAATTTCCGCCAGAATGTCTCTGCCTTAGATAAATCCTGCTGTTTTAACCAAGTAATATAATCCCGATAGGGACGGCTTGGTTCTTGGCGTATATCATCACCTTTGTTAAATGCATTGTAAAAGGTAAGAACTTCCTTGAAAATCAAAGGTTGACACCAACCATCCATTAAAATGTGGTGAAAAGTCCAGACAAATTGATACGTATTCAAGCTGAGAGTGAAAATTGCTAACCGCATTAACGGAGCTTGGGTAAGATTGAAGCCATGATGGCGGTCTTCCCTAAGGTAAACCTCAAGCTTCTCTTTTTGCTGGGTAAATGAAAACTCTTGCCAGTTTTGCTGCTTTATTGGCAGTTTTACAAATTGCAGCACGGCTTGAAGCGGCTCATTTAAATCCTTCCAGACAAAGGCTGTTCTTAAAGTTGTATGCCGCTCTACAACAGCATACCAAGCCTGCTCAAAAGCCTTATAATTGAGTTCTCCACAAAAGTTCCAAACAGATTGCTCAATGTGAATCCCTGACCCTGGAGCAAATAAAGTTTCAAAGAGCATTCCTTGCTGTGAAGGAGATAGCCCATAAATTGCCTCAACATTTTTCTTGCTCATTTAATCCTCGGTGTTAGCTTGATAAATGTCTGCCAATATTTGGTCAAGTGTTTCTTGAGTCAGATCGACATCAGGAAAATCTGAAGGTGTGTAACTTCCAGCGTCAGGAGACTGGGAATAGACAATCAACTCCTCTAGGGCTGCTTTATATCTGTGCGCTAATTCCTCAATCGTCAAGCGCTGATGCAGGGCTTCACTATAAATCCAATTAATCTGTAACTGTCCTGAAACTACCCAAGCATTGACTTCCAGTAAATAACAACGCCTGTTGTGGAAACTGTTCTCCGATCCTGTTGCCTCTTTAGCTATCCCCAGCACAAAATTTTCCCCGGAAAATACCCGATCGAACTGACCCAAATAATTAAAACTTACTTCTGCTTGTGGCAATGCTTGCATGAGCGTTTGCACTCTCTTATCATGATTTAAATAACGCAGTATCCCATAGCCAATACCCCGTTGAGGCAAACGCCGTAGTTGTTCTTTGATAGACTTTAACGCCTCCGATGGATGCTGTACTTCCAATTCCAACAACACGGGGAAAAGACTAGTAAACCAGCCCACTGTACGTGACAGGTCTACACCTTCAAACACTTCTTCGCGCCCGTGTCCCTCTAGGTCTACTAGCAGTACTTTCTCACCAGTCCAAGCTTGGAAACTCTGCATCAACGCTGTTAAGAGTACATCGTTAATTTGACTATTGTAGACCTTGGGAACTTCTTGTAGTAGTGCTTGAGTTTGCGCTACGCTCAAAGTTATTGACACTTGAGCAGTAGTAGCCACAGTGTTGACCTCCCGCTCATTTACGCAGTCTACTGGCAACCGAACCACTTGGGCGCGGGATAGCCTCAGCCAATAATCTAATTCTGCAACCAGCGCCTCTGATTCCCCATAATCCCTCAGACGCTCACTCCATTCCTTGAAGGAATTTGTTTTAGGGGGGAGTTGCACTGCCTCTGCACGACTCAGCTGCTGATATGCTTTTACCATATCTTCTAGCAAAATTCTCCAGGAGACTCCATCAATGACCAAGTGATGCACAATGATTAACAGTCTTTCTGACTGGTTTGTACCCAACTTAAACAACACAACACGCATCAATGGAATCGCGTTAAAGTCAAAACTGGCTTGAAACTCAGCAGCTTTAGTTTCCAGAGCAAGTTCTTGCTGTTCTGGAAGCAATTCTGATAAATCCACTACTGTCAATAACGGTATGGTTATGTTCTCAGGACTTACAATCGCTTGCTCCCAACCTGTCGCTGAAGATTTAAACTGCAAGCGTAGAGCATCGTGATGCTGCAGTAGTTGTACCAAAGCTTGCTCAAGTATCTCTGGCTGTAGTTGTGAAGAAACTTCTAGCAAGAGCGATTGGTTAAAATGGTGGGGTTCACAAAGATGCAACTCACTGAACCAATGTTGAATAGGAGTTAGTGGTACAGTTCCCATCACCAGCCCTTGCTCTGCTTGTGCTAAGTAGGCTGTCCCAGCTACAGATGCTAACTCAGCAATAGTCTGATATTGAAACATCTGTTTGGGACTTAATTGAAGACCTGCTTGATTAGCCCGAGCAACAATCTGGATGCTTAAGATTGAGTCACCACCTAGTTCAAAAAAGTTATCATAAATACCTACTTTTTCAAGCTTGAGAACCTCAGCCCAAATACTAGCTAGCTTTTTCTCTGTGGATGTACGAGGGAGAATATATTCAACTGAATACGTCAATTCTAACTCTTGTGTTTGCAAAGCTTTGCGATCGACTTTGCCATTGGGGGTTAGGGGTAGGTTCTCACGTACTACGAATGTTGAAGGAACCATATAATCTGGTAACTTCTCTTTTAGAAAATTCTGTAACTCCTTAGTCGATAGTGGTTCCTCCTTAGGAACTAAATACGCAACTAAGCGCTTGGTTCCTGGTTGGTCTTCACGGGCGATGACCGCTGCTTGTTGCACCTTTTGGTGTTGAGTGAGTACTATCTCAATTTCTCCCAACTCAATGCGGAAACCCCTCACCTTCACCTGATGGTCAATGCGACCAAGGTATTCAATGTTACCATCAGGCAGATAACGAGCCAAATCCCCCGTTTTGTAGAGGCGTTCGGAATTAAAAGATGCTTCCCCACTCCCACGAAAGGGATTGGGAATAAATTTCTCTTCAGTGAGATCGGGACGATTCAGGTAACCACGTGCTACACCTATACCACCAATATGTAGTTCACCCCTGACCCCAATAGGTACTGGTCTTAAATGGGCGTCTAGCAGATATATTTGAGTATTAGCAATGGGACGACCAATAGGAACTATTGTAATATTGCTCTGTGGTTGACATTGCCAGGAAGTAACTTCTATTGCAGCTTCGGTTGGACCGTAGAGATTATGTAATTCACATTTGAGTCGTGCAAAGAAACTTTCCTGAAGTTCAAATAGTAATGCTTCTCCACTACAAAATACCCGACGCAAACAACTACAATCTTCCAAACCCTGTTCTAACAAGAAAACTTGGAGCATAGAGGGTACAAAATGCACCGTGGTAATTTTTTGCTGGGCAATTAAGTTGACTAGATAGCGACTATCTTGATGTCCTCCGGGTTGGGCGATAACTAAACGTGCTCCAGTAATTATTGGACAGAAAAACTCCCAAATTGACACATCAAAGCTAAAGGTCGTTTTTTGGAGAACATGGTCTGTTGCGGTTAATTGATAAGCACCCAGCATCCAAAGCAAACGATTGCAAATCCCCCGGTGGGTGTTCATCACTCCTTTTGGCTTTCCTGTAGACCCCGAAGTATAAATCACATAAGCTAAGTTATCGCCATTAGCCCTACAAGTTAAGTTCTCCCCACTGTTAGCTGCAATTACCTGCCAATCTATATCCAGACAGACCAACTGTGCTTTATGCTCGGGTAACAAGTTTAACAACCTTGATTGTGTGAGCAGCACTGATAGCTGGGATTCATTTAATATGTAATTTAAGCGATCGCAAGGATAAGATGGGTCTAAAGGTATGTAAGCGCCTCCTGCTTTCAATATCCCCAACAGTCCCACCACCATTTCTAAAGAACGTTCTACACAAATGCCGACTAGCACCTCGGCTTTCACTCCTAAAGACTTCAGGTAGTGCGCCAACTGATTTGCACGACAGTTCAATTGGTGGTAAGTAAGTTGTTCATTTTCAAACACCACCGCCACTGCATCGGGTGTACGCTCCACTTGTTCCTCAAACAACTGATGGAGACATTTATCGTAGGGATATTCTACTGCTGTCTGGTTCCATTCCACCAGGAGTTGATGACGCTCCTGTAAAGAAATAACAGAGTGTAACTCGTAACGTCCTTGTGACTGGTTGGCCATTGCTGCCAGAACGCTGTGGTAATAATCACCAATCCTGTTGATTTGTTCGGAGCATAACTCATAGGGATTGTAGTTCAAATTCAGTTCTATCTCAGACGACATGAGATTAACGCTGAATTGAGCAATAAAAGTAAAGTTAGTTTTTTGAAAAAACTTTCCATCTAGCACCTGCAAATTATCAAGTTGCAGCACCTGTTCATAGACATGGAAATGGGTGAAATTAAACGCCGTCTCAAATAGAGGTTCACCACCCAAACTTTTCTGAATTTGGGCTAAAGGATAGCGACGGTGTGGCAACATTTCTCGTTCTGCTGCAAACACTTGTTGTACCAGGTCCGTCCAAGTGCCTCCAGTCAATTGCAGGCGGAATGGCAATGTATTCAGGAATAGTCCCAGGACTCGCTCACCGTCATTTTGCTCAGGTCGTCCGTTAGCTACTAAACCTGTTAATACATCCTCCTCACCACTCAGGAAATTTAATACTCGCAGATGAGCAGCCAACAGCACACTCTTAAGTGGAACTTCTGCGGTCTGCGCCAGTTGTTTTAAGCCTGCAAAAATCTCAGGAGATAAAGTTACCTCTTGCATACCATGTTCTCGAACATTGGCATTCTTTGACAACCAAGACCAGCGAGGCAATCTAGTGAAAGTGCTGCCATTTAACTGTTCGCTCCAGTAGCGCTGAGTCTCCGATGAGGCGAGTGCTTGTTGCTCCAAAGCTATAAAATCTCGGTAGGCAACACTGAATTGTGGCAATACGTAATCGACTGCTTTGCGCCATAGCGACGAGTAACGCTTGAGCAACTCAGTCATCATTGAGGCAACACTCCATCCATCTAGAATAACATGGTGGCAACTTACAGTCAGATTAAATGCTTCCCGTGTGCGACGATGAACAAAGAAACGCACTAAGGGAAGATGAGTCCAATCAAAATGCCGTTTCTTTTCAGCTTCAAACCAGGCAGCTAGGGCTTCTTCTTGTTCAGAATCATTCAAATGGCACCAATCCTCCACCTGCAACAGAAGCTCAACTTGCTGATGAACCAGTTGCAACGGAATGCTGAAATTCACTAGCTCAAATGAAGTTCGTAGTATAGCGTGATGATTGATTAAATCTTGGACAGCGACTTGTAAAAGTTGAATATCAAGAGGGGTTTTGAGGTAGTAGCTGAAAATGTCGTGATAAATTGCACTATCTTGGCTGTATTCACTATGGTAAATCATTCCCATTTGTAGCATAGCCAGGGGATAGGCATCCTCTATACCATCAGGTAACAAATGTTTGTCTGCCTGAGAAATGAGACTGAATGGTTGAATTAATTCTAATTTTGTGGTGTCATTCTCTTGTATTTTCAGTTCTTGGACTAGCTCATGAATCGTCTGATGTTTAAATAGCTGTTGCACGGAGAAACTCAAACCTTGTTCTTTAGCTTGAGACAACACTTGAATACTACGGATAGAATCCCCACCTAAAGCAAAGAAGTTATCATTAATACCCACTTGCTCAATATCGAGAACATTAGCCCAGATAGCGGCTAATATTTTCTCTTCTCTTGTGCTAGGCGCGACAAAAACATTTTCTAGTTCTGGTCTTCCAGTGTCAGGGGATGGCAAAGCAAGACGATCTATCTTACCATTTGCTGTCAGTGGTAAAGCTTCTAGCTGTACAAAAGCACTTGGCACCATGTAGTTTGGTAGCTTTTGTGTGAGAAAGCGACGTAGTTCTGCAACTGTGGGAGATTGTTCCGTCTTAGGCACTATGTAACCCACTAGACGTTTGTTGCCCAGTTTATCCTCTCGTACCACCACCACGCTTTCCCAAATAGCCGGGTGTTGCACCAGTAATCCTTCTATTTCTCCCAGCTCAATACGGAAACCACGAATCTTAACTTGGTTATCAATGCGTCCTAAATACTCCAACTCGCCATTGGGCAAATAACGTGCTAAATCACCTGTTTTGTATAATAGTTTACTTCCTTTTACCTCCTTAAAGGGATTGGAGATAAACCGTTGTGCTGTCAGTTCAGGACGATTCAAATAGCCACGGGTCACCCCAGCACCACCGACGTACATCTCCCCTGGAACACCAATGGGCACTGGCTGTAAATGCCGATCTAGCACATACACCTGTAAATCTGGAATCGGACGACCAATCACACTGGCAGTGCCATTCAAATCGTCTTTGCTCAAGGGACGGTAACTGACGTGTACAGTGGTTTCTGTAATTCCGTACATATTTACTAACAATGGTGAGCGATCGCCGTGGCGTTCAAACCAAGGTTGTAAACTCTTGAATTCTAAGGCTTCTCCACCAAAAATTATCAGACGCAAGTTTAAATGACCAACAGTTGCTATTGACTGTTCGGCTTGAATTAACTGGCGGAAGGCTGAAGGTGTTTGGTTGAGAATTGTGACTTTTTCTTGACACAATAACTGATGGAATGATTCAGGCGAGCGTGCGATCGGGTAGGACACGACGACCAGTCTTCCACCATACAGCAAAGCCCCCCAAATTTCCCACACTGAAAAGTCAAAGGCGTAAGAGTGGAACAGTGTCCACACCTCTTGAGAGTTGAAGTGATACCAGGAGTTTGTTGCTTCAAATAGACGCACAACATTATAGTGGTTGACTAAAACGCCTTTGGGCTTACCTGTGGAACCAGAAGTGTAGATGACGTATGCTAAGTTACTGGGTGTTGCCCCATTTAGGAAATTTGACTCGCACTGTTGAGCAATTTTTTCCCAGTCGGTGTCTAAGCAGACCACACTTGCCTGGTGTTTGGGAATAGACTCTACTAATTCTTGTTGGGTTAACAGTACCGAAACTTGAGCATCTTCTAAAATAAAGCTTAAGCGTTCTTGGGGATACTCCGGGTCGAGAGGTACGTATGCCCCACCCGCTTTGAGAATACCAAGTATTCCCACAAGCATTTCCAATGAGCGTTCCACACAAATACCCACAAGCCCATCTGCGCCCACACCCAAAGAATGTAAGTAATGAGCCAATTGATTAGCACGACAGTTCAACTCACCATAAGTCAGTTGTTGATTCTCAAACACCACCGCCACTGCATCGGGTGTACGCTCCACCTGCGCCTCAAACAACTGATAAATACACTTATCCTGAGGATAGCCTACCTGAGTATTGTTCCACTCAAGTAATAACTGCTGTTGCTCAGATGCTGTTAACAAAGGTAATTGGGAAATTGGTTGCTGTGGATTAGCCACAATTGCTGATAGCATTGTCACAAAATGCCCTAGCATCCTGCTAATCGTGCCATCGTCAAATCGACTAGTATCATAGCTCACCTTCACCAGCAATTGCTCACCAGGGACAACCACTACTATGAG
This sequence comes from Scytonema sp. NUACC21, assembly GCF_054684315.1. Taxonomy (NCBI): domain Bacteria; kingdom Bacillati; phylum Cyanobacteriota; class Cyanophyceae; order Nostocales; family Scytonemataceae; genus Scytonema; species Scytonema sp. NUACC21. Next base: position 241,376 of record NZ_BAAFZH010000102.1, read on the forward strand.
AGGATAATGAGTTTGTTCAATGCGCCGAAGATTCGAGATTGAGAAACTGCTATTGTGTTGTTGCACAACCGCATCAACTGGATAATTCTCGAACACTACAAGACTTTCAAACAAAGGTATTCCTCTGGGGACTTCACTCAGACCCTGAATCTCTACCAATGGGCTGTATGAAAATTGCTCGGACTCAACTTGCTGCATCTGTAAATTCTTTAACAAATCCAACAGTTCAGTCTCATCAGAGATTTGTACTCGTACTGGCAAAGTGTTGATAAATAATCCCACCATTGACTCTACGTCAACAAGAGCAGGCGGACGACCGGACACAGTAGCACCAAAAATTACATCTGTTTCTTGGGTGTAGCGACAAAGCAGCAATGCCCAGCTTGCCTGCATCAAATTATTGATTGTCAATTGATGCTGTCGTGAAAAAGACCCAACTGCGGCTGTTGTTTGCACTGTGAGTTGGATTTGTTGTTCATCATAGCTGACCTTGCCATTCTCCTGGTTTGGCAATAGCTTATCTACCGTTAAGGGAGTGGGTACACTAAAACCTTTGAGTTTTTGTTGCCAAAATTCTTGAGCTAGTTCTCGATCTTGTTGTTGCAGCCAAGCAATATAGTTGCGATAGCTTCTAGCTGGTTGTAAGGGTAAACTTTGACCTTGAGAGAAGACTTGATAAAAGTTTAACAAGTCTTTGAAAACTAAAGGTAACGACCAACCATCAAGTAATAAATGATGATGGCTCCAAACAAACTGATAACTATTTCTGTCTAATTGGATTAGAGAGAGGCGCATCAATGGAGCTTGTGACAGTTGGAACCCCTGTTGTCGGTCGGAATCCAGAAAAAGCTTTAATTTTTGTTGCTGCTGTTCAACAGATAACTCTTGCCAGTCATAGGTATCGACAGTAAGGTTCACTTCTCGATACACTATTTGCAACGGCTGCCTCACCAACTCCCAAACAAAAGCAGTTCGCAAGATTGAATGCTGTGCTACCAAATACTGCCAAGCTTGTTCAAACACTCTAACATTTAAGTTTCCCGTCAAAGTGCAACTCAATTGCTCAAAATACACTCCGGAAGCTGGAGCATACAAACTTTCAAACAGCATCCCCTGTTGCATAGGAGATAAAGGATAAATGTCCTCAACATTTCGCCAGTTAGTTTTGCTTGATTCTTGTTTGAATGCCGATCTGGTTAACAGTTGGTCTAGTTCTTGTTGGCTAAACTTAACTAACGGGAAATCGGAGGGTGTATAACCTCCATTCTCACCAGATGAACAATGAGCAATTATTTCTCGCAAAGTGGCAACAAATTCTTGTGCTAAATTCTCAATTGTCGTATGCTGGTGGACATTTGTGCTGTAAGTCCAACTTATTTGCAGTCGTTCTTCAATGATAATGCTGTTGATGTCTAAGAGATGAGCGCGATCGCCGTGCAAACTTTGGTTATATCCAGCAGAATCACTAGCTAGTTGCATCCAAGAAGATGTATTGAGAACTTGAGTAAATTGACCCAGATAATTAAAGCTAATCTGTGCTTGCGGAAGCGCCTTTAATTGGCTGGCAATTTCTTGCTCCAAACAGAGGTAGCGCAACAAGCCGTAACCAATTCCTTTGTTAGGAATTTCACGTAATTGTTCTTTGACAGATTTTAAAGTATTCTCGATATCGTCTTTTTCTATTGCTTCAAGTTCTAGCAATACGGGAAAAATCGTCGTAAACCAACCAATGGTACGTGATAAATCCACACCATCAACAATATCCTCTCGCCCATGACCTTCTAAGTTGAACAGCACGCAATTAGAGTGAGTCCATCTGCTCACAACGAGTGCCAAGGCAGTCAATAGCACATCGTTAATCTGAGTTTTGTAGGCTTTTGGCACATCTTGCAATAACGCACGAGTTTCGACCTCATTTAACGACACGGATACTGTATTGGCTGCTTCAACTGTGTTCCTACCTCTTTGAAAATCTAAGGGTAGGGGAGACACAAATGAGCGAGACTCCCCCAACCAATAGGGCAGTTCGGATTTGAGAGTTTGTGATTGGGCATATTCTGCTAGTTTTTGCGCCCAATCTTTGAAAGAGGTCGTTTTGGCAGGAAGTTGAATCCTTTGACCCTGACTAAGTTGCTGGTAAGCGATATTTAAGTCTTCAAGCAGTATTCGCCAGGAAACACCATCAACAGCAAGGTGATGGATGATAATTAACAACCGTGCTTCACAAGCCTTGCCTAAGTTAAACAACACAACTCGCATTAAAGGGCCTTCGGCAAGATTTAAATTAGCTTGTTTTGTTGCGGCGATTTCCTCTAGAGTAGTAAGTACAAGGGATTTAGGAACTTGAGATAAATCTACCGTCTCAAAAGCACCCGTTTGTTCAAGTCCAGAGTTAATTTGTTGCCAACTTTCTGCATGGGGAACAAACCGCAAGCGCAGAGCGTCGTGATGCTCTAGTAAGCGATCGACTGCGCTATTCAAAAATTTGGGGTTGAGATCGTTAGGTACTTGCAGCAGTACTGACTGATTAAAATAATGTGGTTCCGATAAATTTTGTTCAAAGAAAAATCTTTGAATGGGAGTCAGAGGAATTTCGCCAGTGACTATCTCCTGTTGGGCTTCTATAGGGGTTTGCGTAGAACTTACACGTGCAAGGAGAGCGATGGTTGGATTTTGGAATATCTGTTTGGGCGTGATTTGGATGCCGACTTGCTTTGCGCGGGCAACTATTTGAATACTCAGAATGGAGTCTCCCCCAATAGCAAAGAAATTATCATGGATGCTAATTTGTGGGAGAACGAGCACTTGTTGCCAAATTGTAGCTAAGGTTTGCTCAATGGGAGTTTGAGGAGGTGCGAATTCTCCTTCTTTTGCCAGTTCTACCTTAGAGGCTAATAAGGCTTTGCGATCTACTTTGCCGTTGGGGGTTAGAGGTAAGGCACCTAACAACACGAAAGCTGTTGGCACCATATAATCGGGCAGTTTCTTGTTTAAAAAGCTCCTAATATCATTTATGTTGGGTTGTTCTTCATTGGCAACGATATAAGCAACCAAGCGCTTGGTTCCTGGTTGGTCTTCACGAGCAATGACCACTGCCTGTTGCACCTTTTGGTGTTGATTGAGTATTAACTCAATTTCTCCCAACTCAATACGGAAACCCCTCACCTTGACCTGATGGTCGCTCCGACCAAGGTATTCAATGTTACCATCAGGAAGATAACGAGCCAAATCCCCCGTTTTATAGAGGCGTTCAGAAGGTTCAGAATTAAATGATGCTCTCCTCCCACCAAAGGGATTGGGAATAAATTTCTCTAGGGTTAGGTCAGGACGATTGAGATAACCGCGTGCTACACCCACACCACCAATATGTAGTTCCCCCATGACCCCAATGGGCACTGGTCGCAAATAGGAGTCTAGCAGATAGATTTGGGTGTTAGCAATGGGACGACCAATAGGCACAACTTGGTCATTGCAGGTTGGCTGACACTCCCAGGAAGTAACATCTATTGCCGCCTCGGTGGGACCGTAGAGGTTATGCAATTCGCAATGAAGACGGGTAAAAAAGCGCTTCTGCAAATCAATGGTTAAGGCTTCACCGCTGCAAATGACTCGCTTTAGGTAATAACAACGTTCCAAATTCGGATCTTGTAGGAGAGCAACGAGCATTGAAGGTACAAAATGTACTGTTGTGATTTGCTCTGTTGTCATCAGCGAGACTAAGTAATCACTGTCTTGGTGACCGCCAGGTTTTGCTACGATTAGACTAGCGCCAACAATCAAAGGCCAGAAAAACTCCCAGACAGAAACATCAAAGCTAAAAGGGGTTTTTTGCAGAACCCGATCGCTTGTCTTAAGTTGATATATCTCCTGCATCCATAATAAGCGATTGACAATCCCGCGATGGGTATTCATCACTCCTTTAGGCTTACCTGTAGACCCAGAGGTGTAAATCACATAAGCTAAGTTCTGTGGCAAAACTTTGCACGGAAACTTGTTTGGTTGTCTGTGGCCGATCGTTTTCCAATCTGTATCTAAACAAATTACCCGTGCATTATGTTTCGGGAGTGCATTGACTGAGGTTGAGTGAGTAAGCAACACTCTGACCGCAGTGTCAGACAACATATACGAAAGACGCTCCTGTGGGTAGGTCGTCTCTAGAGGTACATAAGCGCCACCAGCAAATAGAATCCCCAATAGTCCTACCACCATCTCTAGAGAGCGTTCCATGCAGATGCCTACTAGCACTTCAGGCTCTACACCTAATTCTTGCAGGTAGTGGGCTAACTGATGGGCGCGATCGCTCAACTCTCGGTAAGTCAGCTGTTGGTCTTCAAATACCACCGCCACTGCATCAGGAGTTCGTTCTACCTGGGACTCAAACAATTGATGGAGTACTTGATTTTGAGGATAGTCCCTATGCGTTTGGTTCCACTCCACTAATATCTGCTGCTGCTCGGTAGTCGTGAGGAGGGGAAGCGCAGCAAGATGCTGTTTGGGATTGGTGACCATACCTTGAAGTAAAGTCTCGAAATGCCCCAGTATCCGGCAAATTGTTTTATTATCGAAATAAGCGGTATCATAGCTTATTTTTACCACCAATTCCTCCCCTGAGACAGCAGCTAACAGAGTTAAGGGGTAGTTGGTTACTGCTAAACTACGCACATCTTTGATTTCTAAACCGCTATTAAATTCTTGTAGAGTAACATCCACCGGGTAATTCTCATACACTACCAGGCTTTCAAACAAGGGTATACCCCCTGGGACTTCACTCCAACTCTGAATCTTGACTAGGGGACTGTGGGCGTATCGTTGCTGCTCTACCTGCTGGGTTTGCAACTCTAGTAGCCAAGGAATTAAATCAGCTGTAGCTGGTATTTGCACTCGGACTGGCAAGGTGTTGATAAACAAGCCCACTACTGATTCTACACCAAAAAGTTCTGGTGGGCGACCGGAAACGGTTGTTCCAAACACTACATCTGACTCGCCAGTGTAGCAATTTAATAAGAGTGCCCAAGCACCCAGTACTATGGTGTTTAGAGTGAGGTGATGCTTCTGAGCCAGAGTTTTGAGGGCAACTGTGAGGGATGGAGATAGGTGCAAATCTTCTTCCCCATATGATTGTGTTTGGTCAGCGCGATCGCTCACTGACTTGCTCACAATTAAAGGAGTTGGTGTGGTAAAACCTCGGAGTTGGTTGCGCCAGAACGCTTCACAGACAGATAAGTCTTGTTGCTGAAGCCAAACAATATAATCCCGGTATGGCTGGGGGGGCGGTAAATAGACCTGTTGACGCTGTTTGTAAGCTTCATAAAAAGTTAGAAATTCTTTAAAAACAATTGGCAAACTCCAGCCATCAATCAGCAAGTGATGCTGACTCCACACAACTTTATAAGTTTCCACATCATAACGAATGAGAGCAAAGCGCATGAGGGGAGCTTGGTCTAAAGCAAAGCCTTGGTCGCGATCGGCTTGGAGAAAAGACTGAAAATATTCTTGTTGCTGCTCTAATGTTAAATCCTGCCAGTCTAACTCGACCCAAGGCACTTCCACACTTGCGTAAACAACTTGCAAGGGTTTATCCATCTCTTCCCAATAAAACCCAGTCCGCATCACCGAGTGACGGTTTACTATCTGTTGCCAAGCTTGTTGAAGTGCTGTCGTGTTGAGGTCTCCATGCAGAGTAAAACACATTTGATCGAAATATACCCTTGATTCCGGCGCATAGAGTGCATGAAAAAGCATTCCCTGCTGCGTGGGCGATAGTTCGTAAATATCAACAATGTTATCCACAGCGCTATCTCCTTTCCTTTTGCGTCAGTTTAAACAAGAACTCATCAAGTTGTTTTTGATTTAGTTTGGCAGCCGAGAAGTCAGAAGGAGTATATTCTGTTGCCTCTTTTGACCGACAATGAATAATAAGATTCTCTAGTGCGACCTGGTATCTTGTAAGCAAACCCTCAATTGTGCTTTGACGATAGAGCTGGTCATCGTAAATCCACTCCAGGTGTAATTGACTTGAGACCACAAAACCGTTAATCTCCAGCAAATAATTACGTCGTCTTTGAGAACTGCTTGTTAAACCATAGGATTCTTTAGCTTCCCTAAACCAAGAAGAAGCTGACTCAAGCTGATTAAACTGACCGAGATAATTGAAACTCACTTCTGCTTTAAGCTGGGCTTGGAGTTGGGATTGTACCGTAACGTTAGGAGACAAATAGCGCAGCAGCCCATAGCCAATCCCCCGGTTTGGAATGCGACGCAATTGTTCTTTGATTAACTTGAGGGCTGTTCCTGGATTGTCTGCGTCCTCAAGATCTAGCAGAACAGGAAACAATGTCGTGAACCAACCTACTGTCCGCGAAATATCTATATAATCAAATAACGCTTCTCGCCCGTGCCCTTCTAAATCTATCAGCAAACTGCGATTATTCGTCCACTGTGCAAAGGTCTGCACCAAGGCTGTGAGCAGTACATCGTTAATCTGCGTATTGTAGGCAGTGCTTACTTCCTTAAGCAAATATTGAGTCTGCGCTTGGCTCAAGCATAAAGACAACCGTGCTTCCCTGATGTTTAACTGCTTGTTTTCTGGATAATCCACAGGTAATTTGCCCACAGGAGTGCTTGGTGTTGTTAACCAATAGTTCACTTCGGCAGCCAAAGCATCTGATTGAGCATAACTTGTAAGTTGGTTCGCCCAACTTTTGAAAGAGGTTGTTTTTGCTGGCAATTGGATAGGCTGGTTCCGGTTAAGTTGTTGATAGACCGTTGTGATATCTTCGAGCAAAATACGCCAAGAGACACCATCGACCACTAAGTGATGAATAATAAGTAATAACCGATCCGGTTGATGCAACCCCATCTGAAACAGAGCAATCCGCACAAGTGATCCTGCAAATATATCTAGGCTTGTCTGCAGTTGAGATGCGGTAGCCTCCAGGACTGCTTGCTGTTGCTCCAACGGAGTTTCTGAGATATCCACAACTGTAAATGGTATAGAATCCCGTTCGGGGGGTGCAATCAATTGTTGCCAACCAGTATCTGTAGGAGTAAACCGGGTACGCAGCATATCGTGATGGATAAGCATCTGCTGCACCGCTTGTTGCAAGTACTCTAGCTGTGTATCTGGCGGTACTTCCAGCAAAACTGCTTGGTTAAAATGGTGTGGCGATAGCAGATTCTGCTCCCAGAACCTATGCTGGATGGGTGTCAGGGGTACTGCACCGGTGACGATTGCCGAAGGTTCTGCAAAGGTGGTAACTGTACCAACAGCCCCCGCCAACACAGCAATTGTCTGATGCTGGAATATTTGTTTGGGGGTCAGTTGCAAACCAGCCGCCTTTGCACGAGCCACAACCTGAATGCTGAGGATAGAATCGCCACCTAACTCAAAAAAGTTATCGTGGACACTTACCTTGTCCAGTCTCAGTAAGTCAGCCCAGATAGCAGCTAGAGTGGTTTCCGTTGGCGTTTGAGGTGCAACAAAAGGGGTTTGCAATTGTTCTCTTAGCCCAACAGGTGAAGGAAGAGACCGACGATCCACTTTGCCATTTGGGGTCAAAGGTAAAGCTTCTAGCAGTACAAAAACTGAAGGTACGGCGTAGTCAGGTAGTTTCTCCGCTAGGAAACGGCGTAAAACCTTGGAAGAAAGCTCGTTTTCCTGATGGGGAACGACATAAGCCACCAACTGCTTGGGTCCTGGCGGGTCTTCTTGTACCAAAACCGCTGTCTCTTTAACTTGGGGATGCTTAACTAAAACTGACTCAATCTCTCCCAACTCAATACGAATCCCACGAATTTTTACTTGGTTGTCCAAGCGACCCAAAAACTCTATGGTACCATCTGGCTGATAGCGAGCCATATCACCCGTTTTGTAGAGCATTGCACTCTTTACTTCCGTCCATGGGTTCGGGATAAAGGCTGCTTGAGTTGCTAGTTTATTATTGAGATAACCCAAACCCACACACTCACCGCCAAGATAGAGTTCACCTGGTACGCCCACAGGAACGGGGTTCCGATACTTGTCCAAGATGAGGGCACGCACGTTATGTAGTGGTTTACCAATTGGAATTGGTTCGGTGTAAGTTGGCGGTACTTCTTGAAAGATGGTGCCAATAGAGGTTTCAGTTGGTCCATAAGTGTTAGTAATACCGACGTTGGGAAAATCAGCTTTAAACGCATAAATCGACTTAGCTCGCATCGCTTCCCCACCAATCAGAAGTTGGCGCAAAGTCTGCAATCGTTGGCGTTCTTCAGGATGTTCCGCCAAATAATCAACCAACAAATTGAAAACCGAGGGTACAAAGTCTGTGACGGTTACCTTCTTTTGCTCGACTAGTTCAATAATTTCCTCTAGGTCAATACCAAAACCCGCCTTTGGAATTACCGTTCGCGCTCCATTAATTAGGGGCCAAAAGAGTTGCCACACTGACGCATCAAAAATGTGAGCGCTCGTAAATAAAATAACGTCCAATTCCTGACAGCCATAGCGGTCATTCATATTGAAGAAGCGGTTGACGATTCCCCGGTGCTTATTGATTGCTCCTTTAGGGGAGCCAGTTGAGCCGGAGGTGAAAATGACATAAATCGGGTCATCAATCTCCACGGGACATCTTAAGTTTGCTACTAAACCCTCAAGTTCAGTTTCGTCAACTGTTAAGCACTGCCATTGTGAGGGAATGTCAGGATATGGTTCAGTTTTGCAAACTAGGACAACTTTAGCATCAAGGATTGTCAGAATTTCATGCACCCGTGCTGCCGGCCAGTTTGTATCCATAGGCACAAAAGCCGCACCAGTTTTCATCACCGCTAATTCAGCAATGAGCAAATCCAAACTCTTAGGTATTAGTAGGGGAACATACATCCCGCCTGTGATTCCCAAACCTTGGAGTCTCGCGCTGAGTTGATTAGCTTTTTCGTTAAGTTGACGGTAAGTTAGCTGTCGGTCTTCAAAAACCACAGCAACGCTCTCTGGTGTTTTTTCCACCTGAGTTTCAACTAACTGATGAATACATTTGTCTTGAGGATAAACTTTATCGGTTTGGTTCCACTCTACAAGTAATTGCCGTCGTTCTGTTGCTGTTAGCAAAGGCAGTTCGCCCACAGACAGCCCTCTTGTGTTGACAACCGTTTCCAACAATGTCTGGAAATGCCCTATCATGCGCCGAACGGTTGTTACCTCAAATAAATCTTTGTTATAATTAAAGTTTATTACAAGCTCGGTTTCCCTCTCTTCCACTGATACAACCAAATCAAATTTGGCTGTGGTAGACTCTAACTCCAAAAGCGTCATCGTTAGCCCTGGCAGTTCCAATTCTCTCGTTGGTGCGTTCTGTAAGACAAACATTACCTGGAACAGCGGATGATAACTCAGACTCCGCTCGAGATGTAATGCTTCCACGCTTGTTTCAAAAGGCAAGTCTTGATGGGCATAAGCTTCTAATGTCTTCTGGCGCACTTGCATCAATAACTCTTCAAATGTAGGATTCTCCTGCAATTGAATTCTTATTGCCAGCGTATTGACAAAAAAGCCAATCAAGGATTCTATTTCTCGACGGTTGCGATTGGCGATCGCTGACCCTACTACGATATCGTCCTGATGACTATAGCGCGACAGCAGGATAACAAAAGCTGCCAGCAAGGTCATAAACAAAGTTGTCCCCGATTGTTGACTCAAATGCTGCAACTGTTGAGTTAACCTAGCATTGATTGTCAAAGTCTCACTACCCCCTCGGTAAGTTTGTACTGCCGGACGAGGATGGTCAGTAGGTAGCTCTAATCGGGCTGGGGCACCTGCTAGCTGTTGTTTCCAATAATTTAATTGAGTTTCTAAAACTTCTCCACTTAACCACTGGCGCTGCCAAACACTGAAGTCGCCATACTGAATCGGTAATTCAGGTAACTTTGGGGGCGCTCCCGACAACAAAGCTTGATACAAAGTTGATAACTCTTGGATAAATAAACCGATTGACCAGCCATCGCAAATAATGTGGTGCATATTCACCGACAAAACATGAGATTTTTCTTCCAGCTCGAGTAGGGTAAGGCGCAATAATGGGCCTGTAGCCAGGTCAAAAGGACGTTGGGCTTCTTCTGTGACTAGCTGTTGCACTACATTCTTTTGTTGCGGTTTTGGCAGCGACTTGAGATCCTGCTTTGAAAGTGACACCACAGAAGTTGGAGCAATAACTTGAACGGGAACCCCATCAATTGTAGGAAAAGTAGTACGTAAAATCTCGTGACGCTCGACAATAGCTAAGATAGCTTGTTCAAATACAGAAACATTGAGAAAACCATTCATCTGAACAGCAGCTGGCATATTGTAGGCGCTACTGTTATTTTCAAGTTGGTCGATGAACCAAAGTCGCTGTTGAGCAAAAGATAAAGGCAGGTTCTGACGGGGTGAAACGGTTGGGATAGGTAAGTCTTGTTGGTTTTGCTGAGTTTGTTTAGCTCTTTTTTTAAGCATTAAACGCTTGACTAGCAGCGCTCGTTGTTCTGGAGTTAAATTAGCAGTATCTATTGACTTTTCAGACTCAACAGAAGTAGAGACGAGTGCTTTTTCTTCATACCTCGATTGATAAATATTTTCTTTATTCTTATCAGATAAATGAACTAAAAATTCTTCAAAACAATCAATATTAAGTGAAGAAACAAAACTGAAGGCTTTGTGATATGATTCTTGAGAATTTTTTTCATATAAAACCCGCTCGGTTAACAAACTTGTAAGCGCTGCTTGCCACGGGGTTACATCCTGTTGTGGAAGAATTGGAATACGCAACAACTTTTCATCGAGTTCATCTTGAAATTCCTCGATGGGGTGAACGGGCAGCAGATAATCTACTCCCATTTTAGCTTCAACCAACCCACCAAAATTGCTAGCTAATACAGGAATACCACGGAGCATGGCATCCACAGCAGCCATACCAAACCCTTCAATCCAGAGTGAAGGCATAACTAGGATACGAGTTTTACAAAAAATATCATCAATATTTGCACGGTTTTGTAAAACTGTCATATTAGGCTGACATTTAATAGCATCCAACTCCTTTGAAGTTGTGCCATAACCTGGAAGTACAGCAAAATTGATATCACCAAACAGTTTGGCTAAAGCTAAGAAAATAGAAAAACCCTTAACAGAACAAGGATTCATCATCAAAACATAGCCATTATCAAAGCAGCCGTAATTGGGAAAGGGAGCCTTACCAAAGTGAGGAGGGTGATTGACAAATGTCTTAAATCCAGACCATTTTTCAATATATTCACTAACAAAACGACTGATTGTGACAATAGCAGCAGCTTGTCCAATTAACTGAGTTCTTTCATAACTTGGATATAAACTAGCTGGTCCAAACGGAAACATTTGGGGAGTATGAGCGAGGTAGACAACTCGTTTTTCACAACTCTTTAATGCAGCAGAAAGCAAATTCTGGCTGGGATCTTCAGAAGAAACAAGAGTCCAATCAGGCTGAAAAATCTTAATTTGATTAATTAAATAATTACGCAATTGAGAAGGATTTTTAACAGCGTGAACCTCAACAGAATTAAGAGTAAAAACCGTAGCAATCTCTGTAGTATGAAAATCAATCCTTTGCTCTACCAAATCCCTAAGGAACTGCTCGTAATCTATAGAGCTAGGAGTTGCTAAAGCTGGAACCACAATACATATAGAATGACCCTTAGCCGCAAGATTTTCAGCCAGAAAGCGGTTAGATCTGTTAGTTCCTCCATGACTTCTTGTGTAAGGCAGATTCATCGTCAACAAAAGCTTCATAACTTCTACCTGTTCCTTATTTTTCTTTAACTAAAGAAGAACTCACTCCTTTAGTGATTATTTATCGTTTTCAAGAAGTGCAAGAACTTCATTTAAAGGAAGCTCCTGTACCTCTTTCAAAATCTCAGCCACATCTTCAGCATTTTCTTGTTCGAGCATCTTGTCAGTAATTGCTATACCCATTTCGGCAACGGTAGTTTTATTAAAAAGCACAATCAACGAGATATTTACGTCAAAAGCTGCACGAATTCGGGAAGCAAGCTGAGTCAATAATAATGAATGACCGCCTAACTCAAAAAAGTTATCATAAATACTAATCCTATCAACATTCAGTAATTCAGACCACATAGCAACCAGTTCTTCTTCAACAAAGTTCCGAGGAGGCTCAAAAACTTCTCCAGTGTTCAGTCTGCTCTGAGAAGTGCTTGGCAGAGCAAGACGATTAACCTTTCCGTTAGGAGTTAGAGGTAAAGACTCTAACAATAAAAAAGTGGAAGGTAACATATAATCGGGCAACTTTTGCCGCAAGAAATGAGACAAATCCTTGACAGTAGGTTGTGATTGTTGAGGAACTACATAAGCTATTAAGCGTTTGTCACCTGGTTGCTCCTCGTGTGCGATGATAATTGTTTCTCTCACCTGAGGATGTTGGTTTAACGCGGCTTCAATCTCCCCTAGTTCAATCCGAAAGCCACGAATTTTGACCTGATAATCAATCCGACCTAGGAATTCAATGTTACCATCCGGTAAATATCGAGCCAAATCTCCCGTTTTATAAAGGCGTGCTCCAGACTCGTCTCTAAAAGGATTTGGAATGAACTTTTGTGAATTCAGTTTGGGACGGTTGAGATAACCACGTGCTAGAGCTTCACCTCCTATGTGGAGTTCTCCTGGTACGCCGATAGGAACAGGTTGAATAAAGCGATCGAGCAAGTATATTTGAGTATTGGTTATCGGTCTTCCAATGGGTACAGTTTTTCTTTGGTCTCCTGGTTGACATCGCCAGTAAGTCACATCAATCGCGGCTTCGGTTGGACCATAGAGAT
>NZ_BAAFZH010000103.1:0-271277 GCF_054684315.1 Scytonema sp. NUACC21
CCTCCCCTTATCAAGGAAAGGAAATTGCACGCAATTTTTACCCCTCCTCACCTCCCCTTATCAAGGGGAGGAAATTGCACGCGATTTTTACCCCTCCTCACCTCCCCTTATCAAGGAAAGGAAATTGCACGCAATTTTTACCCCTCCTCACCTCCCCTTATCAAGGGGAGGAAATTGGATTTCTTGTTTCCCCCCTTGATAAGGGGGGATGAAGGGGGGTAAATTCAACTTGTACACCATCACGATAGCCAATGCTTTGGGAAGGTGTCGTAGGCGGTGGGGTTCTTTCTATATATAGAAACGGTATAATCTAATTTATCGATGAAGTTGTGTCCGTTGAGTAGGCGCAATGGCGTCAAAATATTGACCGTGAAAATCAAATGGCAAATGGTAAGGCAACTCTACTCTGGCAAATTCCTCGCGACTCTGATAAATACACTCCGCCCTCAAGGGACGGAGTTTTCATCTGTTTTCCCGATCGTTTCTAACGGTAAGCATTAGAACACCTTCTTTAGTTCGAGAAGGTATTCTTGTTATGCACTAGGTTGAGCACTTGAGGAACTTGGTATGCGGATTTCTGCTGACTTCACAAATCCGTGGTAGAAAGCGATCGCAGCAGCAATGGCATTGAGCCAAATATTATTTCCAAAAAGTGGTGTCAGCCCGAACAGGGTATTTGTAAAAGGCAGCAACCCTAAAATAACACCAGCTGCATAAAGAATAGCGAAGATACGATTGAACACAATTGCTCCACTTAAGCTAGTAAATGCAGCAATTCCCCAAATACCAACTAAAATGCCGATAGCATTATGAAAATAGTTGGTGGGGAATAACCCAAATAGATAGCCAAAGCCCGGTTCGGAGGTAAAGTTTGCAGAAGGAACAACAAAACCTCTCACAAATCCAGCCAAGCCCAGTAACAAGAAAAGGAGACCCAGGCTCAAAGCACTGTAACGAATTGCGGATTCTGAAGATGTTGATGTTTGCATGACAGTTTTTGGTTTTTAGATAAACACAAACAGTTTGTAATTAATCGTTTCCAGCCGGAACATTACCTTTTAAAAACCGCCAAGAACGCCAAGGTTTAAGATAGGTAATTTTGTACCGGGAAGGGAGTAACCATTCAGGTTCTAGCGAACCAGGTGGAGTACATCCCGAAGAACGCTATAACCAGCTAGATCCCAAAGCAGATAGGAGACAAAACCAATCATTGCCAAACGACCGTTCCATAACTCCTGTTGTGGGTTCCAGCCAAAGATCCAGGCATTGCGATCGGCACCGTTGTAAGCTGGAGTGACTGTAGGTATTTGCTCGGTATTGATTGTTGAAGACTTCATAGTGAATAGTTCTCAGTGATGCTGTTTGGATTTCATGTTATCGAGCCAATTCGCTAAAGTAGTCTGCCATTAGGATTGGGTTATATCTATATCTAAGGATTGGATTGGCAATACTCAACGAACATTACCTCACCGTGATTGATATCGAAGATTATTACTAACCGGAGTAGCAGGGGCGACAATATGAGTCAGAAGTTAACACCAGCGAGAGTACCAACACCAGGAAAAATTTTGTATAGAGAATTAGAAGCGCGTGGCTGGACACAGAAAGATTTAGCAGAAATTATGGGTTGTTCAGTTGACACTATCAACAAAATTATCCGGGGAAGTAAGGAAATTACATTAGAAACAGCGATCGAACTCTCCCAAGCTTTGGGGACTTCACCTGAGTTTTGGACAAACCTTGAGGCAAAATATCGTCTTCATGTAGGGAGAACAGAAAAAAGGAGCAAGATATAGCTCGGAAAACTCAGGGAATTTTCACTAAAATTTAGGTATATCTTCTCAAGCTACCAGAAGTAAAAAAGCAGAGAATAATTGTGAGTAAACCAAGCAAAGATAAGAAGAAAAAATAATTTATTAAATATTGATAGAGAAATAATGAATGATATAGATGCGCTATCAACAGCAGAAGTTGCCGCACAATTTCAAGTGGCTGATAGTCGGAAATGGCTTAGTCTTTGGTATAGTTTAAGAAAGCGAGTGGATGCTGAACCGTATATAGTTCAGTTATTGCAAAATGACAATGCAAAACTAAAAAATGCCATGATTGGAATGGCTATAAATTATGATAGCCAAACTGTTATTGATGCAATTATCCACACACTCTTTGATGACGATGAGGGTGTAAGGAAAGAAGCAGCTGATTACTTGGGCACAAGAAAAATTGAGCGAGCAGTTGAGCCATTAATTGCCCTGACTAAAGACCCTAGTGAGTCAGTGCAGACGAGTGCCGCCACTGCTCTAGGAAACATTCGAGATAGACGAGCAACTCCTGCTTTGGCTGAGTGTCTAAAAAGCACAAATAAGGTTGTTCGGTTGAGCGCAATTGGCGCTTTGTACAAGATGCGAGATCCAGCTTCTGTGGATGCCATACTGGATGCACTTGAGGATACATTAAGTAGTATCAGATACCGTGCAGTTAAAACACTTGGTCGGCTTGGAGATAAAAAAGCTGTAAAACCTTTAGTAGAGATGTTGTATGACAGTGATGATTATGTATGTGATACAGCTGCTGATGCACTCGTTCAACTGTGTGGAATAGAGGATATTCTCTATCTTACTGAAGTCTTGGCAAACGAAGAAGACGAAGATGTGCGGGATTATTTAGAGTATTGTATTGAACAAATACAAGCAGGTTCTGAGCCAGAAATTCCCCGCGAACAGTGGCTTTACAGAGCTTGGTTGAGCGAACCTACGATTAATGCCAGTTCAGATGTTCTTCAATTTCTCCCAAATGGAACCGGTGAATATCTATATTTCAATATGGGTGTGACTAGCGATGAAGCTCCTTTTCAATTTCGAGTGGAAGGGGAGCAAATCTCGTTTCTGTTTGAGGACAAAAGTCAATGGATAGACACCAAGTTTGAGATAGAGAAAACTACATACGACCACCCTGATGAAGGAGATGTACCCTGTTTGACACTAGTGTTTCAACTAGATCCTTTAAACCCTGGTTACGGAAAAAGAAGTGTAACTTATTATCACGTTTTTGGGAGTACTCCAGACATCTGGCGTTAATTAAAAAAACTAAATTGGGATTTTAGATTATCACTTAGTTATAAACATTGCTATTCAGCGGCGTCAGGGGATTGATTCCAGCAAACACCCCCTATAGCTAGAAAAATACTATCGTTCAGTAGGGTTGAGTCTATGGGGCTATTATCCAGCCATTAACTTAATCTGACTGAACGATAGTTTTCGAGTTTTTCTGGGAACCCTATATTTAGGGATAGAGTATACCTCTTGCACAGGTTGGCTCGTATTCTAAAACTTTTGCTTCACAGAACAATGCAGTTGTATGCAAGATAAATAGAGTCCGCCACAAGCGGGCTTTTTACTAGGTTTTATCTATGTAGCGGTTTTCATATGGGTGAGGTACACCCAATTGTAAGGGCGAATGCGTGAGGAGGTACACCTAATTGTGAGGGCGAACAACCGTTGTCAGGGCGAACAACCGTTCGCCCCTACCAACTTACCTCGCTCAATCGGGAAAGGCTATAGGTGTTTGGAGCATTAGATTGAATTACGTATCCATAATATCAAAAGCTAATTGAAAAGATGAAAAAAACTAGTATGAGTAAATACAAAAAAACAGAGGAGAAATACTCGCAATTCTTCTCCATGTCCAATGATTTGCTATACATTGCTAGTTTTAATGGTGATTTTCAGGTTTTAAATCCAGCCTGGACAAAAACTCTTGGTTGGTCAATTCAAGAACTTTTAAACAAACCATTTGTAGATTTTGCTCATCCGGAAGACCGTGAAGCTTCTATTCTGGCATATACAAAACTTGTCTCAGGAGAAGAGTTGATTGGTCTGGAAAGCCGTTTTCTATGTAAAGACGGTTCCTATAAATGGTTATCATGGAATGCAACCTCATCGGGTGACGATCGCTTGATTTATGGAGTGGCTCGGGATATCACTTCTCGTAAAGAGAACGAGATAGCACAACAACAGTATGTTAAGGAATTAGAAGCTTTAAAGTTTGCTTTAAATGCTCATTCACTAGTAGCTATCACCGATCCACAAGGCAGAATAACCCATGCCAATGAAAAGTTTTGTGAAGTTTCTCAATATTTAAGAGAAGAATTAATCGGACAAGACCACCGTCTTATAAACTCTGGCTATCACTCTAAAGAATTTTTTGAAAATTTATGGAAAACAATTTCCCAAGGCAAAATTTGGAAGGGAGAAATTAAAAACAAAGCTAAAGATGGTAGTTTCTACTGGGTAGATACTCTCATTGTTCCTTTCTTAGATGCACGTGGAAAGCCCTATCAATATGTGGCAATTCGTACAGATATCACACAACGTAAGTTTTCAGAACTGGCTTTGTTAGAGCGATCGCGTCTCTCACTGTTAAGTGCAGAAATCAGTTTATCCCTGTCACAAAGCGGTTCACTTACCGAAATTCTGCAAAATTGTACAAAGATTCTATCCCAGTATCTAGACCTTGCTTTTATTTGTATCTGGACTTTTGAGAACCAATCACACCAAATTCAACTGCAAGCAGGTATTCATTGTACGGAAATAGCTTGCCAAACCTTGACCAAAACTCAAGATTTTCCCAATCATACTGTCTTGGCAAACAATATCATTGAGTTAATGGCAAAAAATAATCAAGCTATTCTGAATGAAGAAGTCATTCTTAAAAATGAAGAAAAATTTTTAGAACCTTTGATATCAACTTTTCTTTTATCTGCCTATCCATTGATTATAGAGCAACAATCTATCGGTATAATTGCTTTGTTTAGCAAGCTGTCATTTTCCACTCCAACTCATAATTTATTAAATTGGATTGCTAACAATATTGCTATAGCAATTGACCGCATATGGGCACGAGAAGAACTGCTCAGCCGTCGAGAGGCTTTATTACTAAGTTTAGCTAGCCAAATCCGTAATTCTCTAGAACTCGATACAATCCTGGGAACTGCTGTTTCCGAAATTCGTAGCTTATTGCAAATTGACCGTTGCTACTTTCTTCAGTATTTGACGCATTTATCTAGACCAACTCTGACTATTACCCATGAGGCAAAAAACCCAAACTTACCTTCTATGTTGGGCGAGCTTCCATTGGAAAAAGGTGATTTGTTGATAAATGCGCTCCTCAATCAAGAGTTAATTTGTATTGATGATACTAACAATGGATGTTGTCTGGAGTCTGATATTCAAAAGTTTTTCTCTCAGTTTGAAATAAATTCTCAACTCCTATTACCAGTTAAAAATAATTCAGGGGAGTATAGCGCAATTGTTTGCAGTCATAGCTGTGGCAAACGTACCTGGAGTAATAGTGAAATTGGGTTGCTACAAGCTGTTACAGACCAATTAGCCATTGCTATCGATCATGCTAGACTTTATACAGAAAGTCGTGCGGCTACTTTAGCTGCCCAAACTCATGCGGAAAAACTTTCTGAAGCTTTACACAAATTGCAGGAAACTCAATCCCAACTGATTCAACATGAAAAAATGTCTAGCTTGGGACAACTGGTGGCTGGAGTTGCTCATGAAATCAATAATCCAGTTAACTTTATTCATGGTAACGTGACTTACGCAATTGAGTATATACAGGATTTGCTAGATTTGTTAAAACTCTATCAAGAAAATTACCCCTATCCCGCTGCAGAGATTCGAGATTTTTGTGAAGAAATTGACTTGAGTTTTATTGCAGATGACCTGACCAAACTCCTATCTTCTATGAAAATTGGAACGAATCGTATCCGTGAAATTGTTCTGGGTTTAAGAAATTTTTCCCGCCTCGATGAAGCAGAGAAAAAATCAGTTGATATCCATGAAGGGTTGGAAAATACACTCTTAATTTTACAGCATCGATTAAAAACGAATAGAGGTAATATTTTTGTTGTTAAAGAATATGGCAATTTGCCTTTAGTTGAATGCTACCCAGGACAACTGAATCAAGTGTTAATGAATATTCTGACGAACGCGCTTGATGCTTTGGAAGAGTCATTTGTCGTTGGTGATTTATCATCTGTAGAGGAGGAAGGACAAAGGACAAACCCAAAAATTTGGATTAACACCGAAGTTGTAGATGATAATTCTATTCTGATTCGGATTGCTGATAATGGGGTTGGGATGACAGAAAGCGTGCGATCGCGATTGTTTGACCCATTTTTTACAACAAAACCAGTGGGTAAGGGAACGGGGCTGGGATTGTCTATCTGCTACCAAATTGTCGTAGAGAAACATGGTGGAAGTCTGAATTGCAGATCGGAACCAGGAAAAGGCACGGAGTTTTTGATTCAGATTCCCATTCGGGGGGTGTCATAACGTACACCTTATATAGAACTAGTGTAAGAAAACTAAGTAGGTGAACAGAAATAAATAGAACTGTGTTACGAAATTTAAACAACCTGAAATCCTTACTAATGACCAATGACAAAGGACTAAGGACGGGCCTCATGAGTTAACTTTATTTATGTCATCCTACTTAAGTTTCGGATGATGAGCGAAAACTTTTTGCCAGAATAGAAACAGAATAGAAAGAAATTTAACATAATTGAGAAAACGCTCCTGAAAAAAAGCCATGCAAAATTTAGGTACATTAGAGACAACAGGGCTCAGTTTAGAGCTTTTTCACGTTCAAACTAATACATCTTTTGAATTGCCCCCCAATCTTCCTGTGATTCGGATTGGCAAACCGAATGACCAAATTGCACCGGATATTAATGTAACATTCTTACCAGATGCGGATATTGTTTCTCGCTTGCATGCAGAAATTCAAGTAGAGGAAAACACCTACTATATAGTTGATACGGGTAGCGCAAATGGAACATATCTCAACGACATAAAGTTAGAGCCAAAAAAACGCTACCCTCTCAAACTTGGAGATAACATAAATCTCGGTCAGGAAGAAAAAGTAACACTTATATTTCAATATAAACAAAATCTAGTTTCTGCTTCTAATGCTCCAATAGTCACTAAACCTACATTACTTCAACCTGAAATTGCAAAAAATGTTCAACAAATGCCAGTAGACCGTAACAGCAAACTGGTGGGCATGGTTTTGATGCTAGTGGGGATTGTGTTATTTGCTGCTAATACGCAAATCGGCATCTTTATGCGTATCCCGTCCGTTCTACTTTTGATATCCGGAATAGCCCTTCTCTTGTGGCGGCGTACATACCGCACCATAGGATGGGTGTTGATAGGGCTGGGAATTGCACTCATGATTTTTACAGGTAACTTATTTGCATCAGTCAATCTTTTGGCGGTTTTTATCTCTTCTGTTTTGTTTGCCGCTGGATATCAACTATTTTCTACTGGCAAAGTCCTAAATTATAGTTTGCAGTCTCTCAAGGGTATACTGAAGAATTAATTTTTCCCTGAGAGACATATTGCACCTTCAACTGGGAGAGGGTGGTGGGCAGTGCCCACCCTACGAAATAATAACAATAGCAATCCTAAACCATTTGTAAAATTCTTCCTTCTCTCTTTTCTTGCCGCTCTTGGCGTCTTGGCGGTTAATAATTTTTACATATCAAATATGACAGCTTCGCGCTAATTTAACCCAAATTGAGGAAATCTTGCTATTTTGGAAGCGTTTGCCTTTTTCGATTTCAACTCTACAGTATGGGAGTTAAGAAATGAACTTAGGATTCAACTTATACCTGTTGAACCACCTAGGATGGACTAGTGGAGTAAGTGTGTGGAGTACTTTGTTGGCAGCAACAGATTCTCAAACGGCTAACGCTACCATAGAAGTTGGTCTAATGCAAAGCCTTTTCCAAGCAATTGTGCTGGGTCTTGTACAGGGAATTACAGAACTTTTACCAATTAGCAGTACAGCACATCTGCTCGTTTTCACTAAAGTTTTTGGCTGGAAAACTTTTGGAGAAAAGTATTTTGTAGATGCAATTCAATTCGGGAGCGTTATCGCACTGGTGTTGTATTTTCGGATACTCCTTTACCAAACGCTTGTTGGTGGGTGGGAAGCTCTACGCCAGCGTGCTTGGGAACGGGAAGAGTGGAAACTTATAGTAGGGATTGCTGTAGGAACAGTACCAGCATTGGTGGTCGGCTTTCTACTTAAAGATATACTGCCGGAGAGCCCAGCAATGATTGCGGTTCTGTCAATTGTAATGGCATTATTGCTGGGTCTTGCTGAGAAGATTGGCAGCCGAAAGCGCGGCTTTGACTCTCTCCAGATTAAAGACGGTATTCTGGTTGGGCTTGGTCAAACGTTGGCACTGTTTCCCGGTGCATCCCGTTCTGGCTCCACCTTGACTGCAGCATTATTTTTGGGACTGGAACGGCAAACAGCGGCAAAGTTTTCCTTTCTGCTGGGTCTCCCCACGTTGGCGATCGCCACTTTATACCAGTCGCGAAAAGCGTTTGGCAATATTGATATCCTGCTACCTCTGCTAGTGGGAATTGTTTCCACTTTCATCTTCTCTTACTTATCCGTTGCTTGGTTGTTGCGCTATTTACAACGTCACAACACTTGGATTTTTGTTTGGTATCGCTTAGCCTTTGGAGCATCAATTTTAACAGCACTTGTTATGGGCTGGCTTAAGGAATAATTCAGTAAGTAGGTCGGTAAGAAAAAAAGTAACTAGTGAGGGTAGTCCTTAGTCATTTGTCATTGGTCATTAGTAAGGGTTTTCAATGCATTTACATTTTGTAACATATTTGTGTTTATTTACGCCGACTTACTTAGCAGTTTACCTGGGTCGCATCTGCCCACCCGTAAAGGCGGGAACCTGGCTAGAAAAATTTAACAACGTTGCAATTGAGCTAACAGCACGACAATTTCATCCATTGCCTGTCGCACAACTCTTGCAGGCTGTTGTGATTGATTCACCATGATACTAAACACAACAGGACCGTACTTCGGTGCATTCACATATCCAGCCAGGGAAACCACACCTGTCATGGTTCCTGTTTTCGCTTGTACAATCCCCTCCGCAGGTGTGTTGAGAAAGCGACTTTTAAGGCTACCGCTTCTACCTGCAACAGGTAAAGATGCTTTGTAAACTTCTGCTGCTGGTGATTTTGCCATTGCTTGCAAAGTTTGCACTAAAGCTTCCGGGCTGATTAAGTTTTTACGCGATAATCCCGAACCGTCTACTAAAGAGTAGCTTGCTGGATCTACTCCCAATTGGGTTAAGGTTGCCTTCATTACCTCCAAGCCCGCATCAGCACTGCTTTGATTTTCTGCAGGCGGCTTTTTAACAGCTAGAGATTTTAACAAAGATTCAGCAAAGAGGTTATTACTATTGCCATTTATCTCAGCTAACAATTTTGGCAGTGGAGGAGATTCTACAGCAGCGAGTTCCTCTCCATAAGTCTTGCTAAAAGGTGACACCGCCGTTTGTCTCACAGTAATTTCCTCTGCCGACAAAATACTACGAAAGCGACGCAAAAAATATTCTGTAGGCGCAATAACGGGTAGATTGACTAACGCAGGTTCGGAATTTACTGACAATTGCCCTTGAATTCGCAAAATCGGTCCTTTTAGGTCACGGGTCACATTGATGAAAGTTGGTTGTTTTTCTGCTGTTGTGACTGACTGATTAATGACCTGCCACTGTCTGGACTCATTAATATCAGCCCAAATAAGTTGTAAGGGTCTGCCAACAGTTTGCGGTATCAGCCTTAAGCTAAAAACATTTTGATTTAAAATCAAGCTGTTAATAGGTGCCCCATAGTCTGCTTGTATATCTTCCCATTGCCATGAGGGGTGAACAATATCTCCTTGAATATACGTATCATCAGCAATCAACAACTTGATATCTCGAATACCCTTTTCCTTCAACTGCTTTGCTAAGGCTGCAAGTTGGGCATCGTCAAAGCTGGGGTCTCCCCGACCCACAACACGCACAACACCATTCCTGTCACTATATATAGAAGTGCGAATGCGAAAATCCGAACCAAGTTGATGTAACGCTGCAGCTGTTGTCAGCAGTTTGGTGGTGGAAGCTGGAGTAAAGTACTTTTGAGCATCCTGACTGTAAAGCGTTTGGGGAGAAGACAGAGGTTGTACCAAAACTCCCCAACGCGCCCGACTTAAAATAGGGCGATTTATCACAGCATCTACAGATGCTTGCAGTTGAGCAGGACAAATCGATTTCGCAGTAGTTGGTGTTGGTGCAACTTGAGTTTGTGCTTTAGCTGGTTTTAAAGAGAGACCTACTTGAGTACCGAAAAACAGAAGCAGAAAATAAATAGAAATTTTTTTAGGCATTTCCCAAAATTAGAAACCGTTGGTAAAGTCAATGTTAATACAGCCTCTCTCCGTACTGTTGATGATAAAGATGCTGGCAAATTCAGCAGTACTTCATCCTACTGAAAAGTCACTGTTTTATCTCACTATCACTAGACGGTAGCTTTCTACATAAAGTTCTGTAAAATTAACTAATAAGATTTTTTACACTAGCATCAACTTTTTTCCCCGAACACAGCTATATCGTATGATTACTTAGGTAATGAGCCGATCCCCAGATGTTGTCAGTGGCGACACCGAAAAACAAGTATCTGTCAGCGATGCTAACTGGAAACGGTTAGGGCAGATTGCTTCTAGCAAAGTACAGTTAATTCGTCGTTCAAACGGACTAATTGTTGCCTAGAAGATATTTGTCAAGCCGCCTTTCGCTTCGCTAAAAGGCGGGGTTTCAGACCCAATTTTCTGATGAATCAGAGGTAGTGGTGTGAGTACATTTTTATCTAGTGTGGCTGTTTTACTTTCAACTTTAGCTTTACTGTGTAGTGGCTATGCAGCTTACCAAGTTTTCACGCTGCAACAAACAACGGATGTTGCCAATCTTAAAAACAGTGACACCACAGCTACTAAACAAACAACTTCAACTCAAGTAACTGAAACTGTTACTCCCAGTAATACTGCGTCTGCGCCATCACCGGAAACAACGCCGTCTCCATCTCCCACAACACCAGCAGAAGCAAAAGCTGCCCCTTCTGTTACCATTCAGCCTGGTCAATTTGTACAGCCTGCTTTTGGTAATAAAGCACAAGTGGAGTTACTTTCTGTAAAGCGGATTAAAGACCCAGAAACTGGAAACCGTGATGTGGTAAACGTGCAAATGCGTATCCGTCGTCTCGCTACAGACAATGTAAATCCTGATGAATTCATCGGGATTTCCGATACAACAGCACGCAATCCCGATACAAGCGAAACCTATAAGGGTGTTAACATTAAGCGATCGACCGGCAGTGTTTCTCTCTCTTCACTGCGTCCCAAAGCCTCGGCTGATGCCTATGTTTGGTTGCGGATTCCCGAAGGCGTTAACAGTTTAGATATCTTTGTGCCCGACACTGGGGCGTTTAATAATGTGCCAATTGCTAGTTAGGGCTAAAGCCCACCATTCCTGCCAATCGAAGGTGCAAGATGTCATGGAATCTAAAAGCGGTATAACGTAGTTTCTCTTGAGAAAACGTAATAAATCTGTGTATGCTAGCAAATGTATCAGCATTGGCTAGCATTTATGTTTTTCACTGTAAATATGTACAAAAAAGATATGGATTTCATGGGGTAATATCATGTCCGGGTAAAAACTTATCATTAAGGCAGATGGGGAGATGGGGAGAGGGGGAGATGGGGAGAGGGTTTTCCAGTTTTTGCACAGATTGTTTAATAATAACTAATTAACCGGACTTAATATAAAACTCACGCTATGTATACCGTAGCCTCATAAAGAGAAAAATTAAAAAAAAAATACGTACAAATCACCCTTTATTAAGGGTTCTCCCGTAGTTAAGTTCTTAAGCTTTAATTGACTCTTCTTAAAAAAGATGAGGCAACAGAATTATAACGGATAAAGCGGATGGATTAACTGTTAGCTTCACGGACAAGTCATTCGTGACATCTGTTATTTCATTTATTGCCTTAATTGCATCTTTTTGAAAAAATAAAAATCAGTATTTCTACTATTTAATTATGAATTTATATTGAAATAAGTACTATACTGAGATATGTGTTTTTTCTTTGAAAAGGGTTGATTATTCGCACAGTAATAACTCTTTTACACCAATCTTTTGCTGAGGTTCATAAATAAATTCCGAGTAACTAATGATGCAGGGATAAAGAAAACTAAGTTAGTATACAGCATATCGAATCCTTGAGTGTTCACTACCCCCAACTTACCTGAATCTAGCTGCTTAGTCTGATAAGAACCAAATAAAGTATAAAGGGTGTTATAAGAATGAAAATTAATGACAGAAGTCAGGAATTGCCCAATCTCAATGTTTATTTATTAGAACGCCGCATTACTTGTATGACTATACCATCTCTTGTAGAAGCCTTATATACAGCGTGCGTTTCTCAGAAAAAAATAACTGTTGCACATTATAATATACACAGTTTTAATCTTTCTATGCAATTACCTTGGTTTTACAACTTTCTCCAAAGTTCGGAAATCGTAAATTGCGACAGTGTTGGTATTTTAAAGGCAATTGATTACATGGGATTAAAGTTGCCCTTGGGATACCGAGCTTCCTATACACTGATGATGCCAAAACTACTGGAGAAGTGTAATGAAAAAGGATTGAGTGTATTTCTATTGGGTTCCAAGCCTCAGTATATAAATATTGCACTGGAAAATTTGAGAAACCAATATCCAAATGCCACGTTTAACGGACATCACGGGTATTTCGACAAGCAAGATCCAGTGCAGAATCAAGCTGTGATTCAGAAAATCAATCGGGCACAACCGAATATTTTAGTAGTCGGAATGGGGATGCCCATCCAGGAAAAATGGGTTTATGAGTATCGCCATCGCTTAGATGTGAACGCTATCATGATTGGTGGAGCAGTTATTGATAGACTTGCAGGTTTTGTTCCCGATTGTCCAAAATTCCTTTCCGATTCAGGCTTAGAGTGGCTGTATCGATTGTGTCGGGAACCAAAACGTTTAGCTGCACGCTATTTGCTTGGGAATCCTGCTTTTGCAATGCAAATTGCCTTAGGCAAGTTTTATGCGCCTCCGCTGCGCGTGGAACTTATGTCATCAATTGATAGTCACCATCCAGAACACGCTGTTCCCGTTAGCACTGAATCCTTGAATTTCATCAATCCCGATCGCGAAAAAGAGATGATTGCACCGGCTACACCAATCTTGTGTTCTAGTCCCCCGTTAATTTAAGGTTGCACTACAATTTCTTCTTCATTTACCGTATTTACCGCTAGCGCAAGAGCTAGTCCACCACTGTAATTGTTCGGTTGACAAACCCATAAAATCTTAATAGCTTTTGCTTTTCAAGCAGAATTACAAATATTTAAAAAAAATATTTGGTAGTTATTTTTTGCACAAAATGTGCCATAACTGTTGTTAGCTAAAAAATTTAATCAGGTTTTTAACTCTATATAAGTGCATTTATTCGAGCTAATGACCAAAATCAGTCTTGCTGACGTCTTCTTTGGAAAGCATTGAAGGAATTGGGCGTCGGCACCGCCATATATGTAAACCAAGATAGGGAGGCAATTGACTTGGAACCTTTAGTTAGCGCGATCGTACCTACTTACCGGAGACCAGAGTTAGTTAAAAGAGCAGTTATTAGTGCTTTAACCCAAACCCTCACAGAAATTGAAGTTATTGTTGTTATTGATGGCCCAGACTACACAACTCGTTCTGTACTGGCAGAGATAGATGACTCCCGACTGAGAGTTATAGAATTGCCTACCAATCAAGGAAGCCGTGCCGCTCGTAACGCTGGAATTTCTGCTGCTTCTGCACAATGGATTGCTTTTCTTGATGACGATGATGAATGGATGCCTCAAAAGTTGGAACTTCAACTTCAAACTGCTAGACGTTCACAGTACCAGTTTCCTATCGTCTCATCCTATCTTATAGCCCGAGCACCCCAGGGAGAGTGCGTTTGGCCCAGAAGGCTTCCCAAACCATCTGAAGCACTTAGTGAATATTTATTTGTTCGCAACACCTTGTTTCAAGGAGAAGGGCTGATTCAAACCTCAACGATCTTCACCAGCAAAGCGTTGTTGCAAAAAGTACCTTTCATTAACACTATACAGAGACATGATGACTGGGACTGGCTGTTAAGGGCTGTTACCGTACAAGGAGTTGCTGTTGAGTTTGTGCCTGAGGTTCTCTCGATTTGGTATTTAGGAGAAGCTCGTTCAAGTGTGAGTAGAAGCCATAATTGGCAGTTTTCCCTGAATTGGATTCAATCAAAACGCGATCTCGTGACTCCTCGAGCTTATTCATCTTTTATCCTAGCGGAAGTCTGTGCTCGAGCTGCTGGTGCCCGTGACTGGAAAGCATTTTTTCTACTGCTATGGGAAGCTATCCGATTTGGGAAACCTAAACTCACGGACATTTTGTTGTATTTCGGTATGTGGCTTTTCCCTCCAGATACACGTGCGTGGTTGCGTAATACTTTAACTCAATGGAGGCAAAAGGATAAAGAAACTGGCAGGATTACTATGCTTCAAGCAAAGACTTAGAAGCCATAAGAATGTTTTGGTAGTTTAATTTAATTTATTGTAAGAAAATATGGTTGTTCCTAAAGTTAGCGTTGTGGTCCCTGCCTACAACGTGAGTTCTTATATTGAAGATACGCTGCGATCGCTACAGCAACAATCCTTTAAAGAATTTGAGGTTTTGATTGTTGATGATGGTTCTACTGATAATACAGCAGAAATTGTGAAGCCATACGTAAAACAAGATTCTCGTTTTCAGTTATGGCAAAAACAAAATGGAGGTTTGTCATCAGCAAGAAACCACGGCATCTGCCATGCCCGTGGAGAATATATTGCTCTACTTGATGGGGATGATGTCTATCACCCAGATAAACTGGCTAATCATGTAGCCCGGTTAGATAACAATCCAGAAGTAGGGGTAGTCTATAGTGCTTCTAGAGCAATTCGCGACGATGGAAAACCAACTTTTGTCCGTTTAAGTGGTAAACCAGTTTATTCCGATCCTCTCCTCGCTTTGCTATGTAAGAACTTTGTCGGGCATGGTTCTAATGCCGTGTTCCGCCGTTCGTTGGTAGATGAAGTTGGTGAATTTGATGAAAGTTTACGCAGTTTAGAAGATATTGATTTTTGGTTGAGAGTGGCAGCAACGCGGAAATGGGAATTCTACCGTGAAGGGCGTACTTTATGTTACTATCGCGTTCGCCCCTCCGGTCTTTCATTCAATGTCACGCAAATGCAGCGATGCAATGAGCAGGTCATTCAGAATGCTTATGGACGGTCTCCAGAGAGTATCGAGCCGATGTTACCAACTGCCTACGCTTATATGTACCGCTATCTCGCAAGGTTGTGTCTCCAAGGCGGTGATTTTGAACAAGCCAATCATTTTATCAACCGGGCTTTGGCTTGTAACTGGTCGATTTTTTGTCGAGATCCGCGCTCGCTTCTGACTTTACTAGCCGTGCGTCTGGAACCCCTTGCAAAGCTAGGCATTCGACAAGCACTTGGTTCTTCAGTTAGATTCTCCCAGAAGTAGCGATGAAGTTGTCTTCAATAATCAAAAATGGATTTTGGGCAACCTACGGGGCGATCGCAACACGCTTCCTAGCCTTAGTGAGCAATTTGCTGCTAGCAAGACTGCTGCTTCCATCTGAATTTGGTGTCATTAGCACTGCCTACATTTTTTGGGCTTTTGGGAACCTATTTAACCAAGGAACATCCGGGTCTTTTATCGTCTATAAAGGCGTTGAAGATAAGCGTTATCTCGATACAACCTATACTATCAGTTTGGGTATTGGAGCGCTTTTAGCTGTGATACTTGGAATCATATCACCCATAGCAGCTAATTACTACGGTGTGCCAAACCTAGTATGGATACTGGTAATATTTGGTCTCAATCTCATTCTTTCCTCATTCCAGTCTGTTCAGGAAGGGGTTCTGAGAAGGCGGATGCAGTACCGAGAATTAGCAACTGCCAACTCAATTGCCTCATTGATGCGAGTATTCGTTACCATTGGCAGTGCATTACTTGGTTGCAGCTACTGGTCATTTGTCATTGGAGATACAGTTTTTTGGCTTATAGGATGCATACTCATGCATCGCTACGCAAAGCTGAATTTCCAGCTACGTATTTATCCAGAGGTCAGATGGGAAGTTTTGTCTTATTGTTTGGGTAACACAGGCTTCAGCTTGGGTTACTACGTCATCTACAACTGTGACAACTTTGTTATAAGCATACTTCTGGGAACCACCAGCCTTGCTTTTTACAATCTTGCCTACCAGTTGACAATGGCTGTTACAACTATTCTTGCTCAGGCAATGAGTCAAGTTGGGATGTCGGTATTTGCTCAATTACCAGACGACGAGCAGGAAAGTGCTTTAGTCAAAGTTATTGAACAAACATCTTTCTTTGCCACTCCCTTATATGCCCTATTCTTTTTAATTGTTGACCCCCAAACTATCTCCTTTTTATTTGGCTCTCATTGGATTCCTGTTTGTACGGTAATTCCTGGATTGCTGTTCTTTGCGTACTCCCGTCTGATCAACGGTCAACTCTTCTCCATGCTTTCTGCAAAAGGGCGATCGGGTGTCAATGCTAAACTTAGCCTTTGCATTGCTCCTGTTGCCGTGTTGAGCTTTGCCATTGGTGCCAAAATACAAGGGATTGTTGGAGTTAGTGTTGCCGTTGCTGTAGTTTTAGGAATTATTTGGACTATTTACTGTTGGTGGGAGGGATGCCGTCAACTCGGTTGGTCTTACAAAAGGTTCCTAATTTTTACTTTTAGAGCACCTTTAATTTCACTTCTACCAATTTTTATTTCTCTAAAATTTCCTGAATTTATACAACCAATATTATTCATTATTATGTACTCGGTTCTTATGCGCTTTTTAGCTGCCCAACAATTCCTAAAATACCAGTCTTTACTACACCATGCCGCTCGCGGTCTGGTTGTGAAATGGAATAATAAGTAGAGTTATAAAATCAATAGAGTTCTAGTCAGATAGTTGCCACCGTCAGCAACCCATGTAAAGATGCGTCATGTTGCATCTGAACAGCCATGAAGCCCACCCTACAAAAATTAGCTTTGGTGGGCAGTGCCCACCCTACGAAAATTGGTAATTTTAAAGTGGAAAAGGCGTCAAAAGAGCTAATGATATTTCAAGAAATTACAGAGGAATAACCTAAAAAATTGGAATGTTTAACATCTTCCCTAAAAAACTCGTTTTGTTACAGCCAGAAAGCAAACTGGACAACCTGTCTCATGCAGAACGAGTGGTTTATTGGACGATTGTGCTGACACCCCTCTGGTGGGTTTTAGGGTTGCAGACTCTGCTTTATCCCGGTGTTGCTCTCTATTTGCTAGCTTATGATTTTCACGTAGACAAACTAGTTAAGCGATCGCTACCCTTATGTAACTGGGCTTGGTTGCTCATGAGCGTGGCAGTGCTGTGGACTAATGTTCAAGGGTTATCAACAATAAGCTTTAACCCGATGAAAAGTGCTGCCACAATGGTAACCCTATTAAAAGGTTACTTTTTAATTTTTTCCTGCCTAACACTGCCCTTTTGGCATCGCATTAGATTGCGCGTCGTTACGCGGGCTGTTGCGTGGATGACGGTTGGTTACTTAGTGTCCCTTTCTCTTCAAATCTTAATACTGTTTGCTGCAGGTCCGCAGAAACCGATTCTGCCACCCCTAGCAAAAGCAATTCCGGGGGATAAACTCAGTTTGATGGTTAAATTTGCTGTGTTTCAACCTTTCTGTGGCATTCCCTTACCCAGAACAGAGCTTTACACCGCAGATCCACCCATTCTAGGAGTTTGTGCTCTTTTGTGTTTTTTTATGTGTTTTGGTGAAACAGATAAGTACTTGCGTAAATATGCTTTGGTGGGTTGTACTGCAACATTAATCATTGCTCAAAGTCGCCTAGCATGGATCTGTTTTCCAATAGCACTCTTAGTAGTTGTGTGCTTTCGCAAGGCGTCCGCCCGTCAGGGGTTCCTTTGGTTTGCAACCTTAATCTGTTTTATTTGCGCCCTCATAGGGATGGAGGTGACTGAGTTACTAGACAAACCGATGGAGACTTTCAATGGAGCTCGTGCTGATTCATCAAAAGACCGTGCGTTAGTGGTTGCTGCAACTCTTCAGGCGTGGAGAGAATCATTTTGGATTGGATGGGGAATTGTGGAGAGAACAGTCACCTGGGGTAACGGAGCCTTTGAACTTCCTCTTGGGACTTTTTCAACCTACGCACAAATTCTGTATTTACACGGTGTCTTTGGTTTCACTTTCTTTGCTATTGCTTGTTTAACAACGTTATGGTGCTTCTTTTACCCAGCATTACAGGGTAAAAGAACTGCTCAACGGGCATTTGCTAGTTTGATTGCTCTGTTTGTGTTGTGTCAGGCGACTAACTTAAGCTGGATGATTGTTTATTTTTGGTTCTATTTTTTATGGTTGGGTGCGATTCTTGCAGAAGCTTACCCTCAATGTGTTTCTTCCTGGCAGGAATTATCGGGCAATAATAAAGTTCACTGGTGAGGGCTGTCTTGTGTCCTTGGTCATTAGCTATTTGTCTTGAGCATCGGACAAATGGCATTTTCAGTATAACCACTATTGTCAAAATCATCTTAAATAGATGATGATTTTGTTTATTTTATATCTTTTGAGATTCAATTAATGTTTAGTTTTGGTAAAGAAATATGCTATTTGTAATATCCTTATGAATAAAATAGCGACTCTTATAATTAAACAGTGGAAATTGTTATTGGCTTTCAATCTGCTTGTCATATTAGGTACGGCGGGAGCGTTAGTAACTGCTAAACCAGTTTGGACTGCAGGAACACAACTGATTCTGCCAAAAACAAATAGCAAGCTTGATGCAAATTTGGGAACTCTTGGTTCTCTCAAAAATGGTGAAGTTGGTTTTTCCACTGAAGTTAATCCTCTCAATGTCCAGGCATCTATCATAACCAGCGATAATTTGCTAGAGAGGGTATTAGCCGTCGATCCTGAGAAAAAAAAGTTTAAAAGCATTTCTCAGTACAGAAAATTATATACAGTCAAACCAGAGGAACAATCCACAATCATATCGCTGACTGTGAATGCTTCTAGCCCAGAACTGGCACTTCAGCGAGCAACCGTCATCACAGAAACCTATCAACAGCGACTTAATGAGTTACGACTAGCTAACAGTCGCGCACGCCAACAATATAACAAGCAAGAATTAGAACAAGCCAAATTACAATTAACTCTGGCACAAAACAATTTAGCAAAATTCAAACAATCCAGTGGCATTGTTAACAACGAAGAACAAACTAAAGGCATTGTTACCACAATCAACAGTTTAATTGGTGCTAGGGCGCAAGCTATAGCTGCAGCTATGGCTAATGAAAGCCGTGTCAAAGTTCTTTCAGCACGGCTAAATTTGTCACCTGTTGAAGGAATTCACTCCTTGAGCTTGGGCGAAAACCAAGACTATCAGGTTGTGCGCCAACGCTTGTCCGATTTAGAAACTTCTCTACGTCAAAAACAATCTCTCTTTACCAACGAGCATCCAGAGGTAAAAACCCTGCTCTTACAACGTACACAATTGCAACGTGTCCTTCAGCAATACATTGCACAGGCGGCAGCTGGTACTAAAATTGATAAGACCTTAGCGCCCAACTATGCCCAAGGTCGTGCTGCTTTAATCCAACAACTGGTTCTGGCGGAGAGTGAAGCCAGTGCGCTACGGAAACAAGCACAGCAACTTGACAATCAGATAGCCCAACTTAAAGCCACGTTAACATCTGTACCTCAAAATCAGGCAAAACTGTCAGAACTACAAAGACAACTTGATGTCAGCGCAGGGGTTTATAATGGTTTGCTGGCTCAGATACAGCAGAACAATATAGACGCCTTTGATGCATACCCAAACGTACAAGTTCTGGATGCACCTCAGGTGGAACCTAATCCCATCAGTCCCAAGAAGACGTTAATGGCGATCAATGCCTTTTTAGCGTCAGTAATTGGCAGCATTGCTTTGGTGTTGTTTTTAGAAAGCCGGAACCCTCTGTTGAGCGCTAAAGACTTACAGGCTCGAAAATTCGCTCTTGTGCAAACTATTCCCCGAATCAAAAACTCTACAACAAAATTTGAACTGGCTCATGAAACAGAAGTTGAGTTTCAAAGGCTTGCTTCTGCAATCAGCTTACAACCTTTACAGAATCGTCGGTTGTTAGTGACAAGTGCCATTGTGGGAGAAGGTAAAACAACTGTTGCTATAGGGCTGGCTTACGCATTGGTGGATTTAGGCTTTCGGGTTCTGCTAGTAGATGGGGATTTCCGGAGAGCAGAATTGAGCCGCCGCTTGGGTTATACTCAAGCGATCGCAACTCATCAATTGCAAGTTGTCATACAACCCAATCTGGATTTACTACCAAGTTTGCCCAAGCAAAGCAAAATTATGGAAACAATCAAACGAGGGGGTTTTGAACAAAGATTGGCAGTTTGTGAAGCAACGGGTGACTATGATTACGTTATTGTTGACAGCGCCCCTGTCAGCTTAACGAGTGAAACAGCCTTGATGGCTACCATTATTTCTAATGTGCTGTTTGTTATTCGCCCTAACAGTAGCTACAGAAACCCTGTAAATGAAAGCTTCGCACAACTTACCCAACATAATGTTCAAATTTTTGGTTTGGTTATCAATGGTGTGGACAGTAAAACTACACCTTACTCTCAACCCCCTCAAGCTTCTGTAACTTACTGATAAAGTTTATGCGACGTAGAAATATTATTAAGTTGACAGCAGCCAGTACTGTTACTTTTGGCGTATTAAACACTGTATGGCAATCTTGTAGTGTTGCTTCTAAAAAGACGGCTCAAATAAGTATCGATTGGACAAATCAAATAGCCCAATCTACCCCCTTCACCTTTGGCTCTAACGATTATGAAATCTTAACTCCGGAACGCGCCGCAGATTCTGTTTATCAAAACCATATTCGAGAACTGGGTATTCAGTTAATTCGCATTCATCAAGCTCAGTTAAGCGATCGCTGGACTGATACCACAACCAAAACATGGAACATCCCTAAAATTAAAGCCGGATACGATGTGTCTTATCCCCAAAAATCTACTATTATTCAGAATATT
Organism: Scytonema sp. NUACC21; assembly: GCF_054684315.1. Lineage (NCBI taxonomy): Bacteria > Bacillati > Cyanobacteriota > Cyanophyceae > Nostocales > Scytonemataceae > Scytonema > Scytonema sp. NUACC21. Next base: position 21,101 of record NZ_BAAFZH010000103.1, read on the forward strand.
CCTGGATGGCCCAAGTGGATGGCACAGAACAAAGACGGTTTATTGGATAAGTCCGAGTACGATCGCTATGCTACTTTGTGTGCCCAACTCGTGGAGATTCTGAACCGCCGCCTTCAGAAAAAAGTCATGTACTGGGAACCGTTAAACGAACAAGAAGTTCGTTACGATAAAGCCTGGAATTTGGATGAACTTTGGATTATTTACAATAAGGTAGCGAAGGCAATGAAAGCAGTGGACCCTCAAATCAAGGTAGGGGGACCAGCGCTGACTTGGGACAATTCAAGAAGACTTGCGGCTTTTCTGACAGCTTGCAAACCGAATGTAGACTTTATCTCTTGGCATCGTTATGGTAGCAAAGATGCACGGCAATCTACAGATGGGATTATGTCTTACACACCCAACTATGCACGGCAAGTGAGAGAATTTCGGGCAGTTGCAGCGAAACACATACCAGAACGTCCCGTACCACTCCTACTAGGTGAATACAATATTAACTATGTGTGGACATCTGGTGAAAAACGACAGCATAACTATATTGGGGCGGTTTGGTTTGCATCCGTACTCAAACATTTAGCCGATGTTGGCATTGATATGGCAGCTTCTTGGCATCTTAAGGATGAAATCTACGGTATGATTGACCCAAAAAATAACCTGCGACCTCCTGCAACTATATTTGCCTGGGCAAATAAGTACTTGATAGGTGCAGTGATGCAAACGATCGGCGATCATCCCTTTGTAGAAGCATTGGCAGTGCAAAAACAAAATGGCAAACGCAGTCTATTGCTCATTAACAAATCATCTCAACCTATAGACCTCCGCCTTGAGTCCAAGCAATCGCTAACCAAATCCAACGCCTTACAAATGTTGTCCCTGGATGCTAGTGGTGTTCAAACCAAGACCATAACTGTAAATCTGCTCCAGCAGGCGATCGTATTGAGTTCCTACTCGGTTACGTTGTTGATAACTTAATGAAAAAAAACCCAATCTAACCGCCTATATGCTCGCACTCAGCGTTTTTGTGTTTATATTAAGTCCGGTTAATTAGTTATGATTAAACAATAATCGCAAAAACCGGAAAACCCGCTCCCCCTCTCCCCATCTCCCCCTCCCCCCATCTGCCTTAATGATAAGTCTTTACCCGGACTATTAGTGGCGATCGCGCTTTAAACAATAGCGTAGGGGACTAACTAGTAGTCCCCTTGACTATTTCAGCAGACACTATCTGCCAACACATCCTTTTTGTACTAGACACATGCTCTAGTTTTGTTTTGCTTGCGGCGATTGACCAAGCTAGCAGTTCCAAAAATGGCTCCTAAACCTAACAAAGTTCCTGGTTCAGGTGTTTTGGCAGTGTTAGCGCTTGTTCTGGCTATGACTTTGAAATCAGGACCGTTGTAAGTACTCTTAGAAACTAGCTGAATACTCTTGAAAGAAGTAACTCCCAACTGTTTCAGACTGACTCCCCAAGAACCAACTCCTTGAGCCCCACCAATTTCTGTGGTATCAATTGAGTAACCCGCAGATGTTTGCGCGTTTCTGTCGAGTGTTATAAAGTTACCAACGAGGTTTCCATTTTCATCAAGTGCTTGAACACCCAAGTCACTGTTACCCACGCCATTTTCCATACCTCGTTCCCAGAAGAACAAGCTATCTAAACCAGTGCCATCTTGCTCAATAACACTGTCAAAGGTGAGATTGAGGGTAAATTGCTGTACGGGACCCCAGTCTTCAGTGTCAATGATGTTGCTTAAGTTATTATTGCCCAAGAAAGCAGCAATTTCAGCACCAGTTGGGTTATTTAATCCCGAAACAGGCAAGGGAGAAGTTGCTTTATCACCTTTCTCCGTGCTCATTGCCCCTGTATTGTTATTGTATTGTCCTGGTGTACTGGTTTCCTTACCTTGTATTGCTGGGTCTGTACTCAGCACAATTGGTGTATTGTTTAAAATCTTAGCTTCCTTTACAAAGGAGAAATTGTTAAATGTTACGCCATTTTGGGTAATTGAGTTCAACCAAATATCACCTACGGTACCATCTGTTACAGTGACATTTGATTGAAAACTAGCTGCTTGAGCAGACGTAGAGAGAGATAAAAACGTTCCAAAAATCCCGAGAAGAACAGTAGAATACTGATGGAATTTCATGATTTCCTCCAAGCTATTAATGATATAGTTCTCTAAGAGCTTTTTTTACTGAAGTTGAAGTTACGAGAAATCTTGCAAAAGGTTTCTGTGCCCTCAGAGTAGGAGTCTGGGGAACCATGCATAGCAAACCTGAAGGCAAAAGCTTTCCAAAGCTTCGCTTAGAAGAGCAGGCTTTGTTAATGTTGGTGACTTTTAGTTGTTAGGTACTAGTGCAAGATGTCTGTTAAATTTTTTGTTAGCTTCTAGCTAAGAGAGACAATGTCTGGATTGCTTTACCAAAAACCTATTTCAACTATCTATTCTTCATAGAATAAAGAAAAAGTATTTGGGCTGCCATTGTTATTTAGTTGAAGTAACTCGGAAAAATTTCCTTCCCCCTTTAAAAATATCTTCTACCAAAAATCCTAGGAAGCCATCCGGAAAAATAAGGATTTTATTGAAAATGCCTCAAAGGTGTAATTGTCAGTTATTCCGAACGAGAAATTATCTAAATTCATATAATATTTACATGAGACTTATGAAAGTTGACAAAGATAAGTACCCTTCATAGTGCTCCTTGGTAGTTCTCCTGACGAGAGTGTTCTCTGAAAATGGGAGTCATTGGCTTAAACTTTCTACTTAACTAATTCTTTACGAAGTGACCATTTGGCTTCATAAGTAATTTATTTAATGTCCCAGTATAGCAATCCGAAATTATTCTTGAGAAAGTACTTGGCAAGAATATAGTATTATTTTTTCTAAGTATATTTCAAAAATCAGGTTATAATCCTTAATTTATCGTAACAATTAAGCATCAAATCTTTAACTTAGCTCTCTAACGAAAAAGCACGGTATTTTCTTATAAGTAAGTCAGTGTAAATAAACATAACTTGGTGTTAGGAGTGATAGTGGTTAGTGGTTACTCATATCTTGCACCAGCACCTTATTGCAAAAATCAAAGCCCAAAAAGCCGATCCCGATCGTAGGTAGGGCTATGCCGCACACCTCCTCCCACAAAGAAGGTGCAAGATGTCAGGTTAGTAGGCTTGAGATCGTCTCAATATTTGTTTACATAGATGGGTTTATTTGCACCTACCTACTTAAATAATTTAGCTTAATAGGTCAGAAGCCCCACACCTCACCCTGTTCTTAAACTCAACAAGCTTGCACTCTCAATTAATCAATAATTCTTTAACAAAAAGGTGCAAACGAGTCAGCATTTCGTCGGTAAAAACTTTGCGCCGATATTTTGTTGTAAGACAAAATCTACCTTCAGGTCACTGACTGACCTGGCTTTTGAACGCCCTAGCTTTGTTAATTACCTGTACAACAGCTAATGAGTTGCTACGTTCGACCTTCTATACAAATGCCCAGTAAAGGTAGATGCTGCCCAGATAAGACCACTTCAGACTAACTTTGAGGTAGCGTGGTTTTATGTGCTTGACCCATTAGACCACATTTTATTTTTAACAAAGGTGCAGGACAAAAGCCTCTAGCTAAAGAGTGATAAATGATCTGCTATATAAAACCTAGACAAGTCTAGACTTTACTTTCTACTTCATTGGGAGCATGGGAGCGGTTATCCCTCAGCTTTGCTTTCACGCCTTAGCCAGACGCTCCTCAATTTATTGATGGAGTTTGTATGCATATATCAACTTATTTTTCATACTTTATCCTTTTTTACTCAAAGCATAATCAATCCCAACCTCACACCAACAGCAACAGCTTCTGTACGTGTAGAGACCCCCAACTTTTGAAAAATAGAAGAGACGTGAAATTTAACAGTGTGCTCGGAAATTTGCAATCGTTTGGCGATCGCTTTATTACCCAGCCCTACACCCAGCATTTCTAAAACCTCTATTTCCCTTGGTGTCAACGCCTGTACGGCAGGCACCACTTTTTCTCGCCCGGTGGTATCTTTAAGGGCAAGTACATACTCCATAGCATCGGAGTGCAACACCACTAGCCCAAAAGCTACCGCCTCAACAGCAGCGACAATTTCCGATTCTGTGCTGCTTTGAGGTAATATGCCTTTGATTCCCGCACGTAACCCTGCTTCAAGGTCAAGGCTATCAAATTCGTCAGTAAGAATGAGAAATGCAGACGGTTCTTGCTGCTGTTGTAGAGAAAGCAATTTTTCCCAGACTGATTTTTGAAAATTGCTACTTAAATCTAGCAGCACAACTTCGGGCTGCAGTTGCTCGATTTCCCTCGCTAGCCCATCCAAATCTGATGTAGTTCCTATGACTGTCAGTTTGGAATTGGTTGTGAGCACGGCTGACAACCCTGCCCTCACTACCGGGGAAGCAGCAACTACCAGCACCCGAATCATATCGCCTCCACAACAGGGTAGCTGCCCAAGAATCGTTCTACCGTGCGACTTGGTATTGCGACAGCCAAACCGTATGCAATCATAGTGTTAATTCCAATAACTCGTCCAAGACAATCAGCTAGGGGACCTCCAGAGTTACCGGGAAACAGCTGAATATCAGCTACGATCGCAGGCTGTTTGCTGGCATGGAGAATACCGCTTGTCACAGCGCCACTGTCTCCAAAAGGATTACCCACTGCCAAGACGATCTCACCCACCCGCAAAGCATCTGAATTGCCAACGATTGCCGCATTTAGATCGGTAGCAGCAATTTTTAGAGCAGCTAAATCCTTTGTGGGGTCAATACCGATGCGTGTCGCCTCATATACCCGTCCATCCCATAGTTCTACTATTGCTTTTTTGTGAGTGGCAACATGAGCGTTAGTGATAATTAAGCCGTCAGAACGCCAGATAACACCAGAACCATTTCCAAAAGAACTATTACCCACTCTTACAGTGCTTTGACGCAGTTGTTGTGCGATCGTTGCAAACTCTGCTGTTATATCTAGAAACATTTTGTTGGTCATTTGTTATTGGGCATTTGTCATTGGTTATTTGTCATTGGTTATTTGTCATTTGTCATTTGTCATTTGTCATTGGTCATTGGTCATTGGTCATTGGTCATTGTTCTGTTCCGACCAGTCATCAAGAACGGTGAAAACTGAACCGATGACTTTTTGGTGTCTCCAATGTGGTGCCCTAGTCACAAATAATTCCCCATCAATGATTTCGTACCGATTGCCGTTATCAGGCAGCAATTCAATATCCGCCGTTGTCCAACGTACTCGGTCTTCAATGCTTTGGCTCATGAGCTTCATCTCCCGCGCTACAAATATTTTAAGGGGATTCCTATTTTTGGCTGATAGTTTCTTTGTCGTATATTTACAATGATATGATATAAAATTGTATTGAGGAGTAGTCCCCATAAAAGACTATTTACCCTCTCAAAGATTATCATTCTTTTTAAAGCACTAACCGTTTTCTTTTTTTTCATCGCTATGTTTTTGCCAAGATTTAGTGAGAAACCCAGTTATCAATGCTGCAACTAATTCAGAAATAATGCTGACGACAACCCAGAGAACGAAAGGATGAGGAGAAGGAGATGCTGTGGGAGAAAAGGGAATTTGAAGCGGGTTTTTGTCCGTGACTTGGCTGGAAGCAGAAATGATAATTCCTCCCACTGATAAACCAGCGCCTACTGCAAATTTTGTCAATTTCTTCGTTTTCAGCTAATTCTAAATATCCAGATAAATCGCTCTGAATTTCCGCGCTTTGCTACTTCCTTCATCTAATTCTTCTTCTTGTGGTAACCAAGTTTCTAAAAAGAATATATGTGATGAGGGAAATATGATAGCAATTTTGTATGAAGATACGCGAAATGTATAACGAACCGCGAAGGGCGCAAAGAACGCAAAGAAAGAACTGAAGAAATTTGGCGCAATCTCATAAAGAATTGGTATGAGTATAGTTGTGCGAAAAGTTCCACTCTCAGGCGATCTCTATTTTACTTGAGTTAAGTTGTAAGATTAAGTACAGTTTTGTGGCTCGTATACTGTGCCTAAGTGTCTGTAAAGGCGATCGCACTTCAAAATGTATAAAACCACACTGCAATAAACAGCGTGGTTGGCTTAAGATAAAGAGCTTTTAAATGAATAAATTAAATTTGTTTTTGTTGAGTGTAACTACAAAGCCTAGTGATAGCATTCCGGAAGTCAGACAGAAAATATGTCTGCCTATATTTGACTATACGGAACTAAACTATAAGTAAAGAATGCAGATTCCGAACGCTAGGTTTGCTCAACACAACGATGCTCTGGCGATCGCCTTCTGCTACCTGTGGGCGGGGAGATGGAGGTAATATCATCATTAATGTGCTATGATTGACCGAATGGATTGCTGAGGTGCGTTAGTATGGTTATGAGGATGCTCGTTTAATCTCAAATATATTTTGAGCTATGCTGCAAATATCTAACACAGTTATTATCCCAGAAAACGAGATTGAAATTAGTGCCGTTCGTTCTCAAGGAGCAGGCGGTCAAAACGTTAATAAGGTTGCTACTGCTATTCATTTGCGCTTCGACATTAAGGCATCTTCATTACCCGATTTTTATAAAGAACGGCTGCTCAAACTTAACGATAAGCGTATTACTCAAGATGGAATTATCGTTATTAAGTCTCAAGAACATAGAAGCCAGCTAAAGAATAAAGAAGAAGCATTACAAAGATTGCAAGAAATTATAAAAAGTGCAGTAGCTTTACAGAAAAGGCGTAAAATTACCATTCCAACTCGCAATTCCCAGTTAAAACGACTTGAAAGCAAAAGTAAGCGATCGCAAATTAAGTTAAATAGAAGGCACGTTAGCGATGATGATTAAAATTATACAGATATCGCGTCTTGCACACCCAGAAGTGGGAGGGAATGGTGGGCTACGAAGCAAAAAAGCTTGAACATCTTTCATCGGTAAATTTGCTGTGTAATCTTCTCATACTGTTGTGATTTTTGTGCGCGAGCTAATGCAATCTCGGCAATGGTCGCAACGGACATTCGGCACGGATAGCTAGCTTCTTCCCAATGGTGGCGCAGTGGACCTGCAATTTGCAGAGGCCAGCCCAATCTTTTCTCTATTTCAATAATTCGTGGACTAGCCTCTACCCATAGTTCGACAATGTTGTGGTTGACACAAAAGCGCCACATTTCAATGCAAACGAGCCAAAACAATTTGCGGCTACCTCTGTACTTTTGACCGAATGCCATTAAAGCTACATCGGCAACGTCCGTTCGATTGTATAAATTGAGTTCGGGCCAGACCGTGAGGCAAGGTAAGCCTTCTTCGGAGTTGCCTACGACCAACTGAAGTGCGCCAGCTAACTCACCACTAATATAGAGCGCGAAATAGACAGAGCTTGTGGGGTAAGCCCGAAGTTGATTGTCTGGCTGCCAAGATTGCTCAATGGCGATTTCTTCAAACAAGCTGATAACCCGCTCGACTTCTTCTCGATCGTATTGGTATGTTAGGAGAACAACCTGAATGTCTGCGTCCTGAAATGTCACTTCCATAAGTACCTCGTACAACTATTGATTACACTGAAAATAAACGTGTATGGCTGTGTACGCGATAGTTATACGGCAATCTTCCGTATAACTATTTTATGTGAGTTATTTACCGGAAAATTTCCGTCTAAATATCAGGGTTGTTTTAAACTCATCTAATTAACATTTTAATCAGGAAATTACTTACACTAGAATACTTTTAAGTAGTGTGAATAAATCACCCAGACACAGTGGTAGCTTTATCTACCTCATTGAAGTTGGATTAGTTTTTAAGCAAAGTCCAAATTAGTTTTAGGTGGAAAAGAGTGAAAGAGCGTTGCTGAAAGGTAAAATGCTTTCCAATTAATGAGTGAAGATGGGGCAAATTATAGCAGGGCACCGAAGGATAAAGATGGTGTTCTGCATGATAGTTTCCATACCAAATTACCCATCTTACGAAAAAGTTAGAAGAGGTGGTTCGGGTATTACACTGAGGATCTGAGCTTTGAGTACAGCCATAGTGTTCTGGAAGAATTGTCAAAAACGACATTGGATAGCTTACTATCAGGGGGCACCAATAAAACAGCAGGGCGTATTCCATCCACCAATAAGTTATAGTAGCGCTCAAAAGTAGCCACAATAACAGCGCTATATTGTCAATCTGTACGGCGCGACGGGCCTTTTCAGAACGAATGAAATCAGGGAAGCTTCCGAAACACGCTTCTACGGACATTTTCCAACAGAGGATATAAAAGGTTGATGTTCGCACAAAACTGAGAACATAGTCCCAGATGTTTGAAAATACTTTAATTTCCTCCGGCTGCTCTGGATCGCCAGGTACGTTTGTGTATTTATGATGTTTGAGATGGAAGTACTTGTAAAGTGTAAAGTTTATAAAAACTGGCGTTGACCAAAAGACCCCAGCCAGATGATTGGTTCGATCTGAGGAGCCGAAACAACCATGTACACCTTCGTGAATAGCACCCAAAAAACCACTTATAATCATTCCTTGAAAGCACCAAATTACAGCCCATAACCACCAGTCGTTTGTCCAGAAACCAACTAAACTCAGAAAGAAATATGTACTAAGATTGAATAAACTTACAATAAACACCTTATGGGGTCTTTTTTTGCAGAGGTCTTGGAGAATTTTACTCTCCACAACGAGTTCTTGAGGAATAGCAAATTGAGCAACCTTACTCATAGATATACCTCTTAATTAAGGATAACGATTAGCGTTGTATAAGTAGAACAGCTTAAAAAAACAGACTATGTAATTTGTTACGTGCTTGTAAATTTTTCCACTGACTTACTTAATATGACAGAAATACCCCATAGCAATCTTATCTGATTTATAAAAATTATTAGCCGTCAACACGCATATACTTATGGCGCTGAGGCATATTCATATGTAAATGTATGAAATTGCCATGTTTTGGGAGAGCCACGAGGGCGATACGGATGAGTGCCCGTAGTTAGCGATCGCCTCCTGGTATTGCCTGACTTCAACTACGCTCACTGTGTCCGGACTATAGTGAGAGAGGGCGATCGCACCCCACCAACATATCAACAATAAGACTTTCCCTTAGAACTATGGTGGAGTGAGATCTACCGCTATGTAGAGCGCGAAGCGATCGCCTTCTTCCGCCTTTGTCTGTTTGTAAAACACTATGTACTTGCAATACTACAAAAATTTGACATCAGACTGCACAATGAAGCGATCGCAAGAGCGTTGATGGCAATATTACCTCCATTCCCCTCACCTCGGTCAATACCTGCAGTTGCAGAAACCGTACCACCGCGACGCAGTAGCAGTAAATCGGTGTTGAGGGTAATGTTCCCACCATCAGCTGCAAAAGACTCTGCGTTAATTTCACCCCTGTCTTTTACGCTAATGCGGGGTGAGTTGACAGTCAGATTTCCTGCTTTGCCCTGACTGCGACTGCGAACGGACAAAGAACTTGGACGACCATTGATATTGGAAATTCCCATTACTTCTACAGAGTCTTCAACATTGATGACTATATTTCCGCCATTTCCGGTACTTTCCAATGCATCTGCAGCCACAAAACCACCGCCACGAACAATTAAGTTTCTGGCGTTCAAGGTTAAATTGCCTGCATCACCAGAACTCTTTGTAGATGTAGTAATAGCACTACCAAACGCATCATTTGCAGAACTACCGACAACTTCTACCAGATTGGAGGCATCAACGATGAGAGAACCTCCCTTGCCCGCGCCAAATGTACCCTGATATCTTGCACCTTCGATTGCGAGGGCTGATGGGCTTTAGCCCAACCTACGATCGAGATCGGCTTTTTGGGCTGTGATTTTTGCAATAAGGCGATGCTGCAAGATGTGAGGAGTTACGATAGTTGGAGTATGGATGTAAGTAAAAAAACGAACTACAAAACTAAACACGGTGCGCTCGCGCTATTGCACCTAAGGGAGGCGATCGCCTGACTTTTCACGATATGTAAAAAGCTCCTGCTGGAAAGTTTTTCAAGCCCTGATTTTTCCGTTAGCCATTATCATTAATTTAGAGTTATTAAGAATTAGGTCATGGAAAAAGCAACGCTATTTCGTGGTTTGAGAACTTCCCGTGAAAAGTCAGCAGCAACACACCTCAACGATGCTGTCGCTCAAGAGATTGGTTTTCCGATCTGTGGTTTTAAGATTCTGGGAGGGTATAGACAACGGAAGTAAAGTTTAGACTTATACTAGATTTAATGGGCAAGCTGTTGAATAATTGACACTCATGAGCTTTGATACGCTTCTCAAAACAATTCTTGTCTTATCTGCAAATCCAAAAGGGACATCTATGCTTCGATTGGACGAGGAAATTCGTGAAATTGAGGCTTCATTGCGAATGTCTAAAAATCGAGAGATGTTTCAACTAGTTCCGAGATTAGCAGTGCGTCCTAAAGATGTTCAGAAAGCGTTGCTAGATTTTAAGCCGCAAGTCGTTCATTTTTGTGGTCATGGAGCAGGTGAGCAAGGTTTGATTCTGGAAGATAATGCAGGGCACGCAAAATTAGTTAGTACTCAAGCACTAGCACAACTATTTAGTCTATGTAGGCAAGTACTTAAAATTCATAAAGCAGTAGGCTCAGGGAAGATTAAAAGGCAGCTTAATTTCTCAAGCCAAGAAATTGCAAGTCAGAAACGTCCTTCTCTTGAAAAGAAGTCAAATCAGAAGTTGTCAAAATCTCTTCAAAATGGAGTTGGTAGTATCAATCTTTTCTCTGAGAAAGGTGGCGAAACTGAGAAAGAGCTTCCACTTTTAGATAAAGCCTTAGACAAAACTTATCTTTTTGAAAGTAAAATTATACCTCTAAGCCACCAACTTCCAGCAACTAATCCGGAGGAGCATCAACCAGGAAACGAATAAGCTAGTTATTGAACACGTCGTCTTTCTCCTGTAGAATAAACACAGACTTTGGGTGATGTCATTTGTCACAATTTAGAAATGAGTACTTTTTGTCAATACCTCTTTATGTAAAAAAATATTAACTAATGTAGGCAGCGGCTTGTCAACCAATAGCGATCGCTTTCACTGTAGCAGCACCAGTTTTAGCTGTTGCGGGTACTGTAGGTATGGTTCACGCATTTTTCCAAATTCTCGATCACCACAAACAAGCTGTAAGAAACTATTACGAATCTTTAACTCAACAAGAATTAGAAACCTTGCAAGCCATTGAAAACGAACTGATTTACGAACACAAGAAAAATTTAGAGTTTTTGGCAGATTAGACCCGTTTGAGACTGAAATTCTTCTGTTGTTAGAACGACCCGTTGTTTTCACACCAACGGAAATGAAATATCTTGCCCAAATCGAACAGCGTTATCAAATTGTATGAACAAGAAAGATTGGACATATTGCCGTTCGGACTCTAGAAAGCAGCGCTTCAAACTTCTTATAATTAAAAGCGCTGCAACAGCACCGTCCAACACCTGTTTGTTAATTTTAACGCTACAACCTTTGTTTCAATTTACTTGGCAAAAAGTGCATAGTAAGTTTTCTGACCAAATATTCCGTCAGATAAAAGCCCGTTGTCTTTTTGAAACTGTTTAACTACTATTTCGGTTTTCGAACCAAAATCGCCATCAACGTTTAGTCCATATCCTTTCTCAACTAGCCGACGTTGAACTTTTCTCACATCTTGACCGGTGGCTCCCCGTTTTAAGGTATTACCAAACTTTGGTCGTAATTCTTCACGCACGCTGACCACTGATTTTCCGGGTTTCGTATTGTCATAAATGAGTTTCGCCGCTTCTTCCGTTGCAATGCGAACGCATCCGTTGGAGTCAGGGTACTCGGGAACCGTTGGATAATAATGAAGAGCAATTCCACGGGAGTCATCCTGAAAACGTGTTACCCATTCAGCTTTTGGGAATTCGCTAAAACGACGTTCGTGGCGAATCACCTCAAAATCACCTTTTGGAGTGCAATTTGTTCCACTTCTTTTACTAGTTGTAACATCATCGCAATTAACACCCGACAGACCTTCACCAGCGCTGCAGTGAAAAGGACCTTTTTTTTGTGCTACTGCATTTGGTCCAGTCCAAACGAGCGTCACTTCTTGCTTCCATAAGTCAACAATAACTGTTGATATATACGTTTCTGCCATTGGATTATTATTGATAGTAAGAGTGGTTTGGTTTAAATTTGTCTTGTTGACCTTAACTACAAAACTGAGGTGCAGCATTCCGGAAATCAAATAAGATTTTTCTGACTTTTTTATATTTGATTATTTATCTTCATGCGTTAGTCTACGGGTAAATTATTCGGATCGATACCTTGAGATTCCAAATAAGTGAGTAGTCTGACATCTTGCACAAAAAAATGATGCAATTTTAACACTCAGTACAAAGCCTGCATTCCTTATTTTATGGTTAAAAGCCAAAAAAAGTTATGTAACTTTATTGCGCTGCTTTTGACTAAGCCCAAGGTTATACGGAGAGGTGCAAGATTTGAGTAGTCGTTCTTTTGCTGGCTGAAGTGGTTAAATAAAGTGATAATATGTATAAAAATACACATTTTTCTTCATAACCAAATATACAAACCAAACAAGAAAATTCCTTGCATTCTGTTTAGGGAACGCGAGAGCAAGAGTTCCCTTCTATTTCCGGTTTAGCAAAAGCCGTACCAGAACCTGATGGCGGTCTACTTGGCAGCCTAACTCCTGCACTGGCAGTTGGTGGCCAATCAAATCCATTTTGACTTGCCCAATGATGTTTGAGAACGCGGTAAATATCGAAAACAGCCCAGCAGAAACTGCAGGCACTGCCCGCGAGCAAGAAATAGATAAAAATCATGTCTTTACTTTTCCAAAATATATCACATTTCGATATATTATATTATGATATATCTAAGTTTGATAGAGTCGATGTGTAGAAATAAAGATGAACGCCAACAGCGATCCGAATAATTTTTTACCTCTGAAGCCAGCAGCTTTCCATATCCTTCTATCCTTAGCAGATGCTGAACGCCACGGTTACGGCATCATGCAGGAGGTACTTTCTCGCACGGATGGCAGAGTCAAGATTGGTCCGGGCACTCTCTACGGTGCAATTAAACGTCTTTTAGCAGACGGACTGATTGCTGAATCAGAGGAACGTCCCGATCCACAACTTGATGACGAGCGACGACGTTATTACTGTTTAACTGAGTTGGGTCGAAAGGTCATTACGCTAGAAGCCAAGCGTTTAGCCGATTTAGTAGACATGGCTCATGCAAAACAGTTACTTAATCCTACCCGTTGACGAAAGGAGTTAGGCAATGTCACTGTTAAAGTTAGCTCTTTTGGTTTCAGTTCGCTTCTACAGATTGTTGCTATTTATGTATCCAAAGAACTTTCGAGCCGAGTACGGTGATGAAATTGTAATGTTATTTAGCGATATGAGTAAAGATGCAATTCGGCAACGGGGATGGTTGGGGCTGTTCTCTGTATGGTCGGTGGTACTACCAGAACTAGGGGCAACAGTTCGAGAACAACACTTACTTGCTCTAAGTTATTATCAAGTTAAAAGAATTAAGACTGGGCTCTTGCAAGCTATTATTAGCTTGATTATTTTGGTCTTAAGTTTTCTTTACTTGTTGCATACTCAATAGTTGCACGGTAATGCTTCAGGTGGGGTCGGGTACACAAAACCAGGGAGTATGCAAGTGTGGCAAGCGTGCTAGACGAGTTGTAGGGGATAGAGGCGATCGCTAACAGTTCGCTCGGGATAATTTGTAATTAATAGTACACAACGTCCCAAAGCGGATCTATATGGCTTCAATTTACCCGAACCAATTCCCAGTTTTCCTTTGCCGCTTTTGTTAGAAGATGAAGAATTGAGTGTTGATTTGCAGGCGATTGTTGACGGGGTATGCGAGCGGGCTCTTTATAACGATCGCATTGACTATAACCAACCCATTCCGCCTCCTAAATTATCACAAGCCAACCAACAGTGGGTTGAGGAATTATTAGTCCCGATTCGAGGTATAAATGGAAATCATGATGGGTAAGTGGGAACACAAGCTTTTTAGTCTATGGGCAAATTATTCGGATCGATACCTTGAGATTGCAAATAAGCGAGTAGTCGTTCTTTTTGCTGACGCTCTTGTTCGGCGCGTTGACGTTCCTGTTCGGCGCGTTGACGTTCTTGTTCAATGAGTTCCACTGCCCAAGGTAACAAATTACCTGAGGGCTCCCACCACCGCAACCAATATCCAGTTCTGGCTTCTTTTGTTCCTTGCCACGTCCCCAAAAATAATCCTACTGAATCAATCCAATGACGACCATTTTCATCTGGCTGTTTCAATTCGTAGCGTCTATTTTCCAGTTGATAAAATTCTAACAATCCTCCATCTGGGTCAAAAATCACATACACGGGTACCTGCAAAATCTGCTCGTAAAAAAACCATTTTCCTGGTGGATGGCTTCGCTTGACCGAATATTCTTCTCCCTGGGTTTCAGATAAAAATTCCATGACCACTGCCGGAACTTCCCCTTCTAAATTCGGTGTGTAACTTCTACGTTCTCCCATCGCTTCGTTGACACAGGGGACATAAACCCAATCCGGTGCTTTCACAATCATTTGCCCATTGACTGTCGCACACAAACCAAAATTGGAAGCTATTAACATCTTTGGTTGAATAAAACCAGAAATTTCTAAACTTTCACGTAACGCACCAGCCAACAGTGGCTGACCTGTGTTTTCCACTGGTTCATCCTCTAATTGAAAATCTTTGGGCAACGCTTCCCATGATATGACTAGTTCATTGACTAGTTTGGTTTCACCGATTTGGGTCACCATAAACACTGCCTTGAGTCGATTTGTTTCTATTATGAACTACCCCGCTGCATATTGTTGCTTCAAGCTCTATCTTGGGCAAGTAAATGAGTGTTACTATATTCGTAATTATTATCTTGCCAGAGCAACAAGTGGGGAGCAGCTTGATTGCGATGCAGTCATTGTTTCTTATTGGTGGGATTAAATCGGATGGGAAGGAGCGATGGCTGGTTGAATGCGCCCACCGCAGGCGATGGTTCCGCAGGGAGCCGCCTAAAGGGCGATCGCCCACAGGTTTTGTGTCTGTTTTTTGCACTCCAGTGCCAGACCAAGACTACCATACAATCATTTATCCTGTATGCTCATTTCATCCAGTAAATTTCTTGCCTTATCTAAGTATTCCATTACCCACAACATATAAGTAATATCCACATGAATAGCGCTGGCATTTTTGGTAAATTCCCAATTGCTGATAATAGTTTCATAGATACTGTCAAAGGCTAAACCTACCAGTTCCCCTTTACTATTGAGAGTAGGAGAACCAGAGTTACCACCAGTAATATCCAGGTCACTGAGAAAATTAACAGCAACTGAATCTAAAGCCCGATTATAGTAACGACCATAGTTTTTTGTCTCAATAAATTCTAATTGTTCCTTTGATGCATCGAAAGGCTCAGCGCCAGTAGATTTTTCAGTAATACCACGCAAAGTGGTAAAGGGCTCATAGAAGCTACCATCCGCCGGTGAATAACCCCGGATGCGACCAAAGGTAACTCGCAGTGTCCCATTAGCATCAGCATAAATAGGTCTCTTCAGTTGGCGGTAGTAGGCAATTAATGCTTCCATATATACTGGTCGCAACTGTTGCAAAGAACCTTCTATTTCCTTATCCTCCTTCTCCACAGCCATGTCTGCGTCGAACATGGCAACTGCTAACTTAATAAAAGGGTCTTTACTAGCTGCAAAGTCTTTTGGTTCAGCATCCATCCATTTTAACCTGGTTGCCACGTCAGTTAAAAAAGTTTCCCGGTACATCGCATCCAGTTGACTTTTGACTTTCTGTCTTTCAAATTTGTTTTCCAAACCAAAAATTTTATCAAAGGAGGGAATACGTTGATTGCTGGGAAGTTTGGCATATTCTTCAATGAATTTTAAAAAGACAGCTTTATCTACTTCTGTGTCAAAACTGCGTTCGGTTCGCCGCAATGACTCCTGAAATTGGGGAAAGTCTCGCTCCTGGTATCCTGGTTCCCTTTCTGCATCTGGCTTTTGTTTTTCTTTGCTTAAACGGTACAATCGACGGGCAATATTGAACAAATCCGATTTACCTAAATATTCTAAAGGCAAATTTTGCTTCTCGTTGGCTTGCTGGCGGGCAATTAAAGCTTTAAGATTTGTAAAATTAGCTTGATAACGGATACGTAATTGGTTGTTACTTTCAATCCATGTTTGCAGATTCAATTCCACCTGGCGCTTGGTTGCTATCAAATTACTGCGAGCAAAGCCATCCATCATCCCCTGGAAATTTTTCGTAGCATTATTCAAACCACTTACACGACCAGCATATTTAATTTTCGCCTCTTGATTATTGGCAGTAGCTTGATTAATAGTTTCAATCCAACTGACATACATTTTGTGTCTGGTGGGATAAGACCACCCAAAAGCATGCGCTACTTCGTCTGCTAAAGAATATCGATTAGTTTGACCAGGATAACCAAGTACCATGACAAAATCATTGGGTTTGAGCCCAGCACGGGAAACTTTGAGATAATGCTGGGGGCGATAGGGAACATTCTCGGGGGAATAATCAGCCGGACGACCGTTTTTATCTACATAGGCACGATAAAAAGCGAAATCTCCTGTGTGTCGTGGCCATCTCCAATTATCAATATCGCCTCCAAATCTGCCAATACTTTCTGGAGGAGCGTATACTAAACGTACATCACGGATTTCCAGTTGTTTAATTAGATAATATTCCAAATTCCCATAAAAATCATATACTTCACAACGGTGTCCTTTATCTAATTCACACTGGCGCACCAGTTGCTTTTTTTTGTTAGTCATAGCTTGATAGCGTTCTAAACCAGTTTGATTGTTACTAGAAGATTTATTAACTTCATCAGTCACATTTTTAACATCAACAGTAATATAGACTCTGCTACCAGGACTTGCGGGTAATTCTGCACCTAATGTTTTCGCCAAAAAGCCTTTTTGAAGTAAATTATTTGATGCTTTAGAATTGTACTGTATCGAATGATAGGCACAGTGATGGTTGGTTAATACCAGTCCAGCAGGGGAAACAAATGATGCCGTACACCCACCTAAACTAATCACTGCCGCCATTGGGTGAAATGTTAGGTTTGTTAAGTTTTGAGGATTTAATTGCAGACCTGTTTTTTTTAATTGTGATTCTAACTCTGGTAACTGTTGGGGTTGCCACATACCTTCAACAGCACGAGCTGTATTTCCTAAACTTAATAAGATTAATAAACAGTTAAAGATTACTTTTTTCATTTTTGTGTTTTTTGTACCCTAGTAGATATTGGTAAAAATATATGCGGCTGTAGCAATTGTAACAGAAAATTGCCAAGCGTGTTACATTGATGCTACATAAGTTTTTAAGTACCGTTTGAGCAGAACCAACAACTGGGCATTTTACCAACTGCGGATATTTACCCAGTACAAGGCGAATATCCCTAGTGTGCCCATCGTAGAGCAAGAAATCCAAATGAAAATTTTTGTAAAGATAAGTGAAGTAGTGCAGAAAATGAGATGTATCGGCTTGAAACAAAGATAAGAGCATCGCAATACTTTAATTCGCTGATTTGGTGTGATGGGGTAGTGGCTGGAAGCACAAATGGAAAAGATGCAAGTTAAATTTGCCGAGCTTAGCCATAAATTCATATCTTCAATTTCAAATGATTTTAATAAAAACTCATCAAAATTTTGTTATACAGTGGCGATCGCGCAAGAAGCCGCCCAGCCCAAGTGCAAATATTTGAAGCATTCATAATTTCTGACTTCTTTAAATAAATCTTTATACTCTGCACAATATTCGTCATATGTTTAGGAAATATACGGAGAGTTCGAGGAGATTTTATAATAAAAATTTACTTAAAGTGCATAACTATGATAAAAGAAAACTTATATATATAATTTGGCTTTCAGAAAGATAAGAAATAATTTAAATAATTAAGTACTTAAGGATGTTTAGATATCTGGATTTACCTGCTAAGTACCCTGACATATTTTTCCGAAAATAATAGGAGTCATATTGTAGCTAGTTAGTAGTGCAACTATCTTTACTGAAAGTAGTAGGCAATAGAGTTGGGAGTTGTCTGGCAGAAGCTAAAATTATGAAAATTAATTTAGGAACATCAAAACACATTTTTTGGGCGAGTTTATTTTCCGCGATCGTATTTCTTTGTCCTATTTCAAGCTGGGCTTTGACAGTGCAAGAAGTTCCCAATCCCCGAAAGGAGTATGGTAGTTGGGTAACAGATATGGCAGGCATCCTTAGCAATGAGACAGAAACTCAACTCAATCAGATGATTTCTCAATTAGAGGCGAAAAATGGTACAGAAATAGCGGTGGTGAGCGTACCAAAAACAGCCCCAGCGGATTCCCCAAAACAATTTGCAACGGAACTGTTTAATTATTGGGGGATTGGTAAGAAAGGACAAGATAATGGTGTATTGTTCTTGATTTCAGTTGACGATCGCAGAGTAGAAATAGAGACGGGTTACGGTGTAGAAGCGATTGTGCCTAATGCCAAAGTGGGCGACATTATCAATACCCAAATTATCCCAAAATTTAAAAAAGGAGATTTTGAAGGTGGGACTTTGGCAGGAACAAAAGCATTAGTCGTTATTCTGGAGTCTAAGGGGTCATTTTCTACCAACCAAGTCATAACTCCCAATCAAGACACTTCCCCAAATACGGAAGCCATTGGAAATAGTGCTGAGCGCTGGGTAGTCTTTGCTATAAGTGGAATGACGTTACTCCTGATAGGAACGCTTGTTTATCTGGGACGTCGTAAAATTTTTCTTCAACCATTTGGAAACACGCGCATACGTAAAGGCATTTACGTTTTTTTCTGTGCTGATTGCAAACAACCCATGAAAAAAGTAGACAAGACAACAGTCGCGCAATATTTGAGTAACCTAGAAAAAACAGCTCGAGATTTAGGTAGCGTGAGATTTGAAGGGTGGCAATGTCCCACTTGCAGCCAGAAACTCACTGACAGGAAATTCCATATTGTTGGCTGTGAGTCTCATTCACCTCGATTTAGACAATGCCCTCATTGTAAAGAACTGACTGTTACCCGTAGAGAGAAGATAATTGCACACGCTACGGAACATAGTTCTGGAAAACGGCTGATTATTGATGAGTGCCACAGTTGTTCTTATCACCACGAGAATGAAGAAATTATCCCTCCTTTGCCTCCATCTCCTAGCAGTTCGTGGAGCGATAGCAGTGGTGGCGGTGGTGGTGATAGCTTTGGCGGAGGTAGTAGTGACGGCGGTGGTGCTGGTGGTAGTTGGTAATTGCTTGGAAATTATTAGTTGAGTGAATGAGAGCTTTGGTCTTGTTGCGACTTGTTAAGCAATCGCCTACTCAGAGTGCGTTCTCTATCTAATACCAATTTGAAAACAGAATGCAACACATGGTGAACTACTGAAATACTGCCTGCCTGTCAAAATCTTAATTTTTGTAATAGTTCTTTATAATTCGCTACAATCTAATTAGATCGCAATCTAATTAGGATTGCAAGGAAGGCAACAGAATATGCAGAAGCTTGGTGTTTCACTCGCAGAGGCAGCAAGGCGCTTGGGCATGAGTCAGAGCGCTTTCTATGCAGCTATGCAAAAAGGACAAATCCCTGCTTTTAGAAGAGGTGGAAGAACTGTAGTTTCTGAGGGAGGATTGATAGATTATCAAGTCAGGCAACGCCCTACCTCTACTTACAAGCTCTAAACGTTCCAGGGCTAAATTACGTATTAATGCTGTTTAGAGTATAGATAAGCACTCAAAGTATGGGTTTCTCATTACTGAGTGCTTTCTTATAAGCCGAAATATAAGTGGGGAACTTATTCAACCAGCGATCGTCTAAGTTAATTGAACAATTAAGTAACTCGGTACAAATAAAGTTAAAGGCGTGAAGACCGTCCTTTATTTTTTGTCATTCGTCATTTGTCTTACTTAAAGGACAAAAGACTCATGATTAATGATTAATGACTGCAATAAAGGAAACGGGATTTTTAATAGATTAAATTTCTCAGAAGAAAAATATTTTTTTATAAAAGCGATCTGCCCTCCGGGTAGGAGCGAAGCTATCGCTCTCAGGAAAATTGGACATATGTTCAATAATATGAGGAAATTTGCTTTTTTTCGTTGTAAAAGTTTACGATTTTAATATTTAAAAAAAGTAGGTCTAGCTGATAGATTTTTGTCATTTATGGGAAGACTAAATACATAACATAGTATTGTGGTTTGCAGGACAAATGAAAATGACCAACATTCTCTTTATTGACACCACCGTAGATAACTACGAAATTTTGTTGAAAGGAATATTACCCGACATTAAGGCTATTGTTCTTGACCCCAATCGCGATGGAGTGGAACAGATTTCCCAGGTATTGTCCCAGCATACTGGCGTAGAAAGCGTCCATATTGTCTCTCACGGATCTCCTGGAACCCTTTATTTAGGTAACAGTGAACTGAGTCTTCGTAATTTAAAAGGTTACTCTCAACAACTACAGAATTGGTTTTCTCCGTCTTCCCATCCCGCTACCCTTCTTCTTTATGGTTGTAATGTTACTGCAGGTGATGCAGGAGAAGAATTCATCACAAAGCTACACCAATTAACCAAAGCAAATATTGCCTCCTCTGCCCATCCCACTGGAAATGCTGCTTTAGGAGGCGATTGGAATTTGGAAGTCAATACCGGTCATGTTGTAAATTCTTCATTGGCATTCACAGCAGAAGCCACAGAAGAATATCCCAGCATACTCAGTTTGTTTCCTCAAGGCAATGTGACTGGTAAAAGTTACGGAATTACAGTGCAAGGAAGCATTGCCTATTCTGTTGATAGTGATTTAGGTCTGCAAATTACTGATATCACTGACCCTAAAAAGCCTATTTCTATAAGTAATTATAAGAGTTCTAGCGAAGTTAAAGGTGTAGCAATTGTAGATAAATACGCATATATTGCAAGCTTCACTTCAGGTTTAGAAATAGTTGATATCACGAATCTCGCTAGCCCCAGTCTCAAGGGTAGTTACTCTACTTCTTGCATTGCTGAAGACGTAACCGTTGTAGGGAACTATGCTTATGTTGCTAGTGGTGTATCGGGTTTGCAAATCCTCGACATTACTAACCCTGCTAACCCTACTGCTAAAGGTAATTACAAATATGCCTCTGGTTCTATTAGGAATTTAACTGTAAAAGGTAATTACGCCTACGTTCTTTCCGAGTCAAGCTATATATCAACTCTGCAAGTTATTGACATCAGCGATCCTACTAATCCCATCCTTAAAGGTAGTTACGATACTTCCAGCACTGCCTTTAAAGTCAAGGTGGAGGGTAATTATGCCTATATTGCTGGTGGCTACTCAGGTATGCAAGTTGTGGATGTCAGCGATCCTGCTAAGCCAACTCTTAAAGGTACTTTCGATACTTCTTACAATGTCTTCGACGTGACTATTAAGGAGAACTATGCCTACATCGCTGATGGTTCGATGGGTGTACAAGTTCTTGATATTAGCGATCCTGCTAGCCCCAAATCCGTAACTACTTACAAAACTGATGGAATGGCTAGAGGTGTGGCTGTTTTAGACAACTACGTTTATATTGCCGGAGCTTCTGCAGGGCTGCAAATCCTGGTCAATAATGCTCCTCCTACTGCGATCGACACAACAATTACCATTGATGAAGACATTACCTACTCGTTTGCCTTAGAAGACTTTGGCTTTAGTGATAGCGATGATGGTGATGATGATGACGATGATGATGATGACGATGATGATGATGATGATGATGATGATGACGATGACGATAATAGTGAGAGTGGGGATAATGGTGATGATGATGATGGTGACGATGATAGTGAGAGTGGGGATGATGATGGTGATAATGGCACTAGTTTGAAAGAGATACAGATTACTCAATTACCACTGGTAGGCCAGTTCTTTCAGGATGCAAACGACAACGATATCCAAGATGATGGAGAAGCAATTACCCTTGACCAAAAGATTGCAGTAACCAATATTAGCAAGTTGAAATTTAAATCTGTTGCTGATATCAGTGGCATGAATTACGCTAGCTTCAAATTTAAAGTCAAGGATGAGTACGAATATAGTGCTTCAGAATACACGGCAACACTTGACGTAAAAGCAGTTAACGATTCTCCAACTCTTAGCGATACCGACGTGATTCTAACTGCTGTAAGCAAAGGTGCTGGTGCGCCTACAGGAGCAGTTGGTACGTTAATTTCTTCCCTAATCAGCATAGGAACCAACGTTAAAGATGCGGACACCGACGCGCTGACAGGTATTGCTATCACAAAGGTCGATACGAGCAAAGGCAGCTGGTTCTACAGCATTGATAACGGCAGCAAGTGGACATCTGTAAGTTCTGTATCCGAATCCAGCGCCCTGTTGTTAGCTGCTGATACCAGCACCCGTCTCTATTTCCAACCCGGTGCCGAGTTTAGCGGAACCATCAGCGACGCCTTTACCTTCCA
Organism: Scytonema sp. NUACC21; assembly: GCF_054684315.1. Taxonomy (NCBI): domain Bacteria; kingdom Bacillati; phylum Cyanobacteriota; class Cyanophyceae; order Nostocales; family Scytonemataceae; genus Scytonema; species Scytonema sp. NUACC21. The sequence goes on from NZ_BAAFZH010000103.1 coordinate 43,651, forward strand.
TGCTTGGGACCAAACCAGTGGCAGTAACGGTGGCAATATTGAAATCGCAACCAGTAGCAGTATGACTGCTTTGAGTAGCACGACTGACACTGCGGCAATTACCGTCAAAGACGCTAGCAGTAGCGACGGCAAAGGTGGCTCTGTCGATGTCAAACTCAGTTTGAAAATAGTACCTAACAATCTTTTCTTGTTAGGAAATAGTTCTGACGGTGGCAAACTCAAACTTCATATTAAACTGGATGGACACAAATCTAAACTGGTACATGAATTGGGAGTTTGTGTAGTTGACGACGATAAAGGAACAATTGACGGTATTGCTCCTGGTGCAGAAGGTTACGTTCAAGCCGCAATGTTAAGAGCCCAGGTTATGTTCTCATCCATTGCCAATGCTCCTAAAGGCTTTAGTCCTGACATCACTCGTCTGTTGGAATTTGACTCTGGTGTACGCCTAAAATTCTTTATGGTTAAAGGAGGTACAGTTGATAGTATCATGTCTGGTCAATTGTCGAGTCAAAGTGTCCTCTTTGGGGATGCCACAACGCAAAAGACAACAGATTTAGGCAATGGAGAGTTCTCCATAGATTGGGACGAGGATGCAAGTTTTAGCAGCAGTTCTGATGATGACGACAACTCTGATGATGGGAATTCTGATGATGATGGTAATTTTGATGATGACAGCAGTTCTGTCTTCAAATCACTGAAGATTAAGATTAAGGCATCCAATGAAGAAATGCCTTTGGGTACGGGTTTGCAAGGCAAGGCAAATGGAGAAATCATCGATTTACGTGAAGTCAAAGCGCAGGTGAAAGCAGAGTTTGTCGTCAACAGAGAAGCTGCATTCAAAAACTTTGTTTGCTTCTACCAGATGGCTGATGAGAAAGGCGGTCTTGATATTAATGGCGATGGTAAAGTAGATTTAATGCCTGGTGATGAAGGTTACATCAAAGCTGCTATAAATGCACGGGTGACTGGAATTGACCTATCAGTGGCAAACCAAGGTTCTGCGACTCTCACGGGTACTTTCCAACCAGGTTCTCTCTTTGCACCAATGATTATTGCTGATGGCCAAGCAGAGATGCTTTTGGATGATGATGCGAATAACGATCCTGCAGTTTACTTGCCATTCTTAGGCGCTAATCCGAATAAGGCTGACCACATTCGTTTGTTAGGAAGTAACTGCTTTGGCTTTGAAGATTTACCAGGTGGTGGTGACAACGACTTTAACGATATCACTGTTAAGGTGAATTTGAAGATCGCTTAGTATCATTTCACTTGAATCACGATATGTAAAAATTTTGATAGTGTCCAGACGCGCTGTTTGAGGTGTCTGGACATTATCAATTTGTATCATCCTTGTTGAACTAGGTTGCTCAGACGCCCGCCCCACACCCCAGGATAATTTATTCCTTGGAAATACCTGAGTGACAACTGGCATGGAATTCATTATCAATCGCATATGCATATTCGACGAGCTTTTGCAATGTATCAAAACTAACTTTACCTTGGCTTATCATAAATTCTGATAATTGACTCTCGTTTAAATACTGAAAACCATAGTAAATAGATATTTTGATTATTTTTTACCCAGATTAGCGAAAAATTGCAATGTATTTTTTCAATAAAGGTCAGTATGTACATCCTGTCTATACCAATTTTTTATGTTTTTCTAACTAGAACTACTGAATTCATGAAAACAACAGGTAATGACACTAACAGCATACTCACAACCTAAATCCAACGGCTACCTTATTTATCTAACCCCAGTAAGGGCAGGGTAAAAGGTGAGTGCTGCTGTAGTGTAGCCTGTATTTTTAAGAAATTTCAGATGTAAAACGTAATGTTGTTTTGTAAAGCAGTAATGATGATTACAGGCATTCTTTTCGTTGATCCATCTGTAAGCCACTACAAAATTTTATTGAAACATCTTGTAGCAGGCATTGAAGCGATTGTTCTTGACCCCGAGCGAGATGGGGTCGCACAAATTACCCAAGTACTGTCTCACCATCATGAAGTCAAAAGTGTTCACATTGTTTCCCACGGATCTTCAGGAACCCTTTACCTGGGCAATAGCGAACTCAGCCTCCGTACCCTAGAACTTTACGCAGAGCAACTAAAGAATTGGTTCTCTCCATCTCCCGAAGTTCCCTTTTCGCCATCTCCTTCCCTCTTCCTCTACGGTTGTCATGTTGCTGCAGGTGATGCGGGGACAGAATTTATCGCCAAGCTACATCAACTAACAGGCGCAAATATTGCCGCGTCCACCAATCTCACCGGTCATGCTCTTCTGGGGGGTGATTGGACTCTGGAAGCGAAAATTGGCAACATTTCAACCCAAGGACTGGCTTTCTCTACTGAGGTTGCAGCCGTCTATCCATCTGTACTGAATGCTCCTACCCTAAATAACGAACGGGAAATCACTCTAAATGTAGTTGAAGATGCGGTTGCACCCGTAGGGACTGTTGGTACTCCAATTTTATCTCTAGTTAGCTTTGATAATAACGTTACTGACTTAGATAGGGATGCACTCACTGGTATTGCCGTCATAAGTACTACCCCGACCAACGGCAATTGGTTCTACAGCATCAACAATGGCAGTAATTGGTTACCTTTAGGGTCTGTATCCAACAACGCTGCTCTTCTCTTGGCGGCTGATGCAATCACCCGCATTTACTTCCAGCCCAGCGCTAACTTTAATGGCTCCATCACCGATGCCCTCACCTTCCGTGCTTGGGATCAAACCAGTGGGACTAACGGTGGGATTGCGGACGCCAGTAACAATGGTGGGACTAGTGCCTTTAGCGTTGAGACTGAGACTGCCACAGTTACTGTGACTGCTGTCAATGATGCTCCCATCCTCAGTAGCACCAATATCAGCTTGCCACTGATTAACGATCCGCTAGTGCTTGAAGATGCAGTTGCACCCATAGGGCAAGTTGGTACTCTAATTTCTTCCTTGGTCAGTTTGCAGAGTAATGTTACTGACCCAGACAACAACCTGACTGGCTCAGACAACCAGGTAGTTACGGGTATTGCCATCACAAACGCTAATACTACTAATGGCACTTGGTTCTATAGCACCAACGATGGCAACGATTGGGCACCCTTAGAATCGGTGTCCAATGCCAACGTTCGTCTATTGGCTGCTGATGGAAGTACCCGCATTTACTTCCAGCCCAATGCCAACTTCAATGCTTCCATCAACAATGCCCTCACCTTCCGTGCATGGGATCAAACTTTTGGTACTAATGGGGGCACTGCAAACGCCACCATCACCGGTGGTTCTACTGCCTTTAGCACTGCGACAGGCACTCTCTCGATTACCATTACTCCTGTCAACGATCCTCCTACCCTGAGAAACGCCGACATTACCCTACCTGCAATTAACGAAAATATAGGTGCGCCCATAGGGGCAGTTGGTATCGCCGTTTCCTCCTTAGCCCGCCTTGGTGATAACGTTATCGATCCAGATAATAATGCAGTGACCGGTATTGCCATCACAAGTGCTGATAATACTAATGGCATTTGGTTCTACACCACGAATAACGGCAACAGCTGGATACCTCTGGGATTGCGATCCGACACCAACGCCCGCCTGCTAGCAGCTAATGCAAGCACCCGCATTTACTTCCAGCCCAACGCCAATTTTAATGGCTCCATCAACAATGCCCTCATTTTTCGTGCCTGGGATCAAACTTTTGGTACCAACGGTAGCACTGCAGACACCACTCCCAACGAGAATGTTACTGCCTTTAGCACTGAAATTAACACTGCCACGATTACCGTTAATGCCGTCAATGATGCTCCTATCCTTAGCGACACCAACATCACCCTAAATATTGTTGAAGATGCAAACACACCTACAGGACCAGTTGGTACTCTTGTTTCTTCTTTGGTAAGTCTTGGTGTTAATGTCACCGACTTAGACCAAAACCCCCTCACAGGTATTGCCATCACTAGTGTTGATACTATCAACGGCAGTTGGTTCTACAGTACCGACGATGGCAGTACCTGGTCACCTTTAGGGCTTGTATCCAACACCAACGCTCGCCTGTTAGCAGCAGATGGAAGCACTCGTATTTACTTCCAGCCCAATGCCAACTTTAATGGCTCTATCAACAATGCCCTCACCTTCCGTGCCTGGGACCAAACCAGTGGTACCAATGGCAGTACTACAGACACCACTATCAACGGTGGCGCTTCTGCGTTTAGCAGTGCGGTTGACGCGATCGCAATTACCATTGATGGGGCCAATGATGCTCCTACTTTGACAGACACCAACGTCACCCTAACTCCTATTGCAAGAGATGCAGGTGTACCCATAGGAGCAGTTGGTACTCTTGTAACTTCACTAGTCAGTTTGGGTGTTAACGTCACCGACCCAGACAGCACCGTCACTGGTATTGCCATCACAAGTACTGATAATACCAATGGCATTTGGTTCTACAGCACCGACGCAGGCAGCAACTGGTCGCCTTTAGGATTTGTATCCGATACTAATGCTCGCCTATTAGCGGCTGACCCCAACACCCGCATTTACTTCCAGCCCAACGCCAACTTCAATGGCATTATCAACAATGCCCTCACCTTCCGTGCCTGGGACCAAAGCAGTGGTATCAACGGCGGCAATGGGGACACCACTCTCAACGGTGGCGCTACTGCTTTTAGCAGTACTACTGACACTGCTGCAATTACCGTTGGTACAGTTAACAATGCTCCTACCCTGAGAGACACAAATGTCACTCTAACTGCCATTAGAAGAGGCGCTCTTACACCTGTAGGAGCAGTTGGTACGCTAGTTTCTTCGTTAGTCAGCCTTGGTAATAGCGTCATTGACCCAGACCCAAATGCACTCACTGGTATTGCCATTACCAATGTTGATGCTAGCAACGGCAGTTGGTTCTACAGTACCGATAATGGTAATAACTGGGTACCTTTGGGAGTTGTGTCAAACGTAGCAGCCCGTTTATTGTCGGCTAATGCCAGCACCCGCATTTATTTCCAGCCCAATGCTAACTTTAGTGGGGCGATCGCAAATGCTCTTACCTTCCGTGCATGGGATCAAACCACTGGTACCAACGGAAGTACTGCGGATACCACTATCAACGGTGGCATTACTGCCTTTAGTAGTGCGACCGATGTTGCCGCCATTAGCGTTAACGATGACAATACTGGAGGTACAAATACTGGTAGTACCAACACTGGAGGTACAAATACTGGTGGCAACAATAGTCCTATCCTAAGACGAGTGTCCGATAATGTTTTCCAGTTGGAAGGCGGCTCTAATACCAACAGACCAAAACTTGAAACCACTCTTGTTGGACGCAGTTCTAGTTTGGTAAATGAACTGGGAGTGTTTGTTGTTGACGATGAGCGAGGGACAATTAATGGTATTGCTCCAGGCGCAGAAAATTATGCTCAAGTCGCGCTGTCAAGAGCCAACGTTATCTTCTCCGTCATATCCAATCCGCCTAATGGGTTTAATACTGACTTGAACCGTCTACTGGAATTTAACTCAGGGCAACGTCTGCGATTCTTCTTGGTCAACAACAGCAGTATCGATAGCGTGCAAGCGGGTTCAACCTCTATCAACAACGTCATTTTTTCCGACCCCTCAACGCAAAGAGTGACAGACTTGGGTAATGGCGAATTTACATTGGCTTGGGAAGATGCATCAAGTAGCAGTACTTCAGATTTCCAGGATTTGCAGGTAAGGGTTAGAGCAAGCAGCCAACCGTTACCTATAGGTGCTGGACTTCAGGGAAATCCTTTTGGAGAATTGATTGATTTGCGTAATGTGTCAACCCAGGTTAGGGCAGAGTTTGTCTTAAACCGAGAAGCTGTGTTCAACAATTTCGTTAGCTTCTATCAAGTCGCTGATGTCAATGGTGGGATTGATATAAATGGCGACGGAACGGTGGATTTGCGTCCCGGCGATGCTAACTATGCTCAAACTGCGGTACAAAGACGTGTTGCAGAAATTGACTTGAGAGTCAGCAACCAAAGTACTGTGACATCCTTTGGTACTTTTAGCCCTGGTTCGCTCTTTGCACCATTTATCATAGTTAATGGCACGCCGGAAGCTATTACAGATGGCAATCCCAATAACGACCCTGCAACATATTTTTCCTTTTTAGGAGCTAATCCAGATAGGGTCGATCGTATTCGCTTGTTAGGGAATAACACTTTTGGCTTTGAGGATTTACCGAATGGCGGTGATAATGATTATAACGATATGATTGTCAGAGTCAACTTAAGTATTGTTTAACTCTCTGAGTATCCCGGTTTTTCCCAAAAACCGGGTTTTTAAAGTTTGGTAAGGGATGTCCAAGAAATAAACTATCCATCTTGTGGTTCGGGCGTCCTCGCCCGTTCTATACCAGTGGCTTTCTGGAAGCCCGCAAACTATGTTTACTTTTTCTTAATAGCTAAACTCATACCAAGGGTACCAAATGTCATGAGAGCTAATACAGAAGTTGGTTCGGGAATAGCAGTTGGTGGCTCTAACACTGGTTCAGCACGGGCAATGATTCTTCTACCATCTGCAAGTTGAGCATGGAAAGCGATTTGACCGGAATTGTTAAGGAAGTTGTTGGAAAAAGCAAAGAGCCTTGTCAATGCCGTAAGGGTCGTATTCAAAGAAATCATATTGCCTGCGCTATTTTAGTCTGGGTTAGGCTTAAAGATTTGGCTTATACAACTGGTCAAACAATCTATCAAATTAAGCATGGATTGTTGTCAAATTATTTAATTCAACAGCTAAAACGCCCAGATGTTCCTATGTTTATCGTTTAGTTTTTGGGGACTTGGCAAGAGTGCCTTAGGCGATTGCTTGTGCCAGTTGCGTAAGTCCTGAAGTTATCCACTACAGCAGTCCTCAGTGACACTTGTTCTCATTCATGCAAGTTGCACGGGAATTGTCAAGATTTAATGACTGTAATTGATAACAGTTATCTGGAATAATGGTTTGTACATTTGTAGATTTGGGTAAGTACTATTTCTATATCGCTATCTCTGTAAAAGCTATGCACATTAGTATTGCAGACGACCTCAAAAAGAGATTCCACGCTGCTTGCGCCATTCGTGGGCTGAAGATGAGTCAAGTGATTACTGAATTGATTCAACAGTGGTTGGAAAAGCTAACGGCTAAAGCCGTATCGCCTGCAAACTCCCTCATCGGTCTAGCATTGGGTGACTCTTCTCGTAGATTATCTGAAATGAGCAAAGTGTAGTCATCATTAATCGCAAACCAACCACGGTCAAATGCCCAGTGATGGTTTTTACACAGAAACAGACCGTTATCGATGCGCTCGTCATAAAACTGTGAGAAGGGTTTGATGTGAGATCTGCAAAGAACGTGTTGCTGTCGCGATTAAAATAAGTCAACGCTAGACAAGTCTTTTACTCCCCTAGTCTTACCACTGGGGGTTTTTGTTTGGTTGACAGTCCTCTAGGAGCGATCGCTCTTAGCACTAGTTATACCATTTCACGAAAAGGATGATACAAATCGTTACTGTAGAGACGAGCCATGGCGCGTCTGGACAAAATTTGTGTTTATCATAATTAACGTGAAACGGTATTACTACCATTCTGTGACTGACGAAATATATATTCTAGTATTTGGTTAATGTTAGCTTGCATCTGTTGCATCTGGGTTTCTATCCCCTGTGTTCTGTTACTCGCCCTTGCCATTAAAGAAAGCTAACTGCTGTACGTGTTAATTGGTTAAGAAGACTCTCTCATGAATCTGCCAATTTTTTATACTACTATTCCAAATTAGGGTAAATTGTTGCAATTTTTCCTTGATATAACGGTTACGAATTACATAAGCTATTTGAATTGTTACAATAGCCATATTATCCGTTTGACTGACTAGTGAAACACTTTGAACGTCTACTTTATCTACACTACTCCACCACTGCTTAAATTCTAAATAACCAGATTTTGGAACTTGTTTTTGAAATTGAGGTGTAAGCATTTCCCAGGCACGATCGAACTGGTTTTTATCAACAGCATCATAGTAAGTTTCAATGAATTCTATTGGTGATGGCGCTGGAGTTTTTTGCGATGGAACAAAGTTGATTTGAGAAACTAATATAGGAACCCACAAAGGCATAGTACCAGTAGTAATAAGAACGACAAGCACAACACCTATAGTACGAGTTAATAAATTTTTCGCTTTTTGAATATTTGACAATTCAAGAGCGATCGCTGTCAACTCAGAGTTTTCAGGATTTTCTTTACGTGCAGCGCGAACTAGTTCAAGAAGCCATCCCTGAGCTTGTGCCGTTTCTATCAATTGGTAGACAATGGTTTGTAAATTATTATCTTGAGTGATTTTATTTAGTTTTTTATCTAGCTCGAAATCTAACAATTGTTCCAGTGATGACCTGTTGGGAAAAGCGCTGATTAAAGCAGATAGTAGTTTTCTACGTTGCTGACCAGATAATTTCATATTTTAAGACAACTTACTTAAATAGAAAAGCTGGTGTACCTAGCCACCTTATGATAGAGATGACAATATAGATAGTAGTACTTATACAATATACAAATGTGTAAATTATTATTCCGGATAAATACGATGGATTCCAGCGATGGAACTTGATAATTGCCGTGCTATATTTCTGTTAGAGATACATTTATGTTGAGTACGCACCCGATCGCCTTCTTACTTAGTATTTATTCTTATAAAGAATTTTGCTGCCTACATACACTCTTGACTTACATGACAAAGTATGATTTTACCTCTACGAAGCGTATCTGAATCTCCTTTGGATCCGTTACCAATCGCACTTCAACAGCCGTCCTTTGAAGAAGCTAGTTGTGCTGTATGTGTTGCGATAAGGCTGTACTCCGATAAGCTTTGCTTATCGCGATTAAAATAAGTCAACGACAGTATAAAGTTTGGCGACGCGATTGGATGGAAAAAGAGATGGTGGATGAATAAAGCGTGGATTGAGTACTCTCAGGTAACTTTTGACACCACAGCACCTCGCCTTGCCCTCGGTGACACTCGTTCTCCCCATCTGTGCAAGTTGCACAGGAATTGTCAAGTTTTAATGACTGGAATTGATACCACTTATCTGGAATAATAGGCCACGATTCGGATTATGCTTTGCAGTTTATTGGGCATTGATTTGGGGCGTTATCGCTATCGGGTGAATATTTTAGTCGCGTCAGTCAGTATGGTTAAATTTGACGTTCACGGTCCAAAGTTAGAAATATTAGGCGATCGCCATCATATACCCGATCGTATTCGCTCTCGTCCGGGAACATAATAGGCTTATTAGGTGGCTCCTCGCCCAACACAGACAAAATGTCTTGCCCTAACGCAACGCCCCAAACAAGAGGGCTTAAAGGTTTTCCGAACTGGAGAAGCATTCGGAGGTTTGTATCAGCCTGTGTCTCAATGGGCTAGTCAAACACGTCAGACTTGCCTCTTACAAACCCCGTCCCTCTTCAGGGCGGGGTTATTGACCACTAGGAAGAAAGGTAGTGACTCTAGAGTACATCCTTTGCGATCTATCAAAAGCCATCTCTCAAAAATGTATTATTGCGTTTACTTTTTGTGTATTAATGGTCACTCAACCAAAAGTTAGAGAAATTTCACTATCTTGCGGATAGATAATGACTGGACTAATTGGTGGAGTCAAAGTTCAAACAATAGAGGAGTGACAACGAGGGGCTAAACTCATAACTTTAAATTACAGCAGTTATCAAGTAAATGAACCATATTATGCTCTTGGTCTATTAATCTGAAAATTGCTATAAGTCAGCAACCAGTAATTATTAGTTGAAGGAGGAACTTTTTTAAAATCAGTGATGAGTCAACTCAGCAACAACGATTGTCTGTTGGTACCTCTTAACGATCGCGATTACGCTCAAGGTCCTACAGATGCACCAATACAATTGGTAGAGTACGGTGATTATCAATCCCCTAAATGTGGTAAGGCTTATAGAATGATTAAAGCGGCTCAGCAACAGTTGGGAAATCAACTTTGCTTTGTCTTCCGTCACTTTCCGCAAACGCAAATACATATGAATGCACAAAGGGCGGCGGAAGCGGCGGAAGCGGCGGCGGCACAAGGTAAGTTTTGGGAGATGCACGACGCTTTGTTTGAGCATCAGCAAACATTGGGGAATGGTTATTTAGTAGAATACGCTTATTTATTGGGGCTTGATGTCAGTCTCTTTTTGAGAGATTTATCGTCACACGTATATGCCAAGCAAGTCAAAGAAGATATTGAAAGCGGTCGGTATACTGGAGTCACGAGTGCTCCGACTCTTTTTATCAACGGTATTCGTTACAAGGATAGTTGGGTTCTCGAAAGGCTGCTAGCTACCATCTCAAGCACTTCTTTTTAAGGGATTGTTCTATTACTGGCTACTTCCTGTACTTTTTTACAAATTAAGTGAGATAAATCTATGTCATTGCAAAAATCATCTCGCAAGCGTGGTGTTATTCTTTCTGCTACTGGTTGGAACAAGTTTCAAAGCACCAAAGATGTAACAAATATGCCTCAAAGTATGCATTCTGTGGTGTATTTACTCCTAGTACACAATTAACCAAACAAAATTGGACATTAAGTGACATCTAGCTCCAATCGCAACGCTCTGAGTAAAATCACGGTAAACTCACCATACCCCGTTTGAGCGCTGTTATCACTGCTTGAGTGCGATCGCTAACATTCAATTTATTGAGAATATTGTTAATATGCGTCTTAATCGTACCCTCAGAAATATGTAAAGCAGCCGCAATCTCCAGATTACTCTTACCTGTTGCCATAAGTTCGAGAACCTCACGTTCTCGCTTACTTAGTTCCGGGCTGTTCATGCGCTCTGCAAGTTTAGCTCCTACCTCTAGAGGAATAAACGATCGCCCCAAGTATACGGTTCTGATGCAATTTAGCAATTCTTCACGAGGCACATCCTTAAGCAAATAACCTTTAGCACCTGCTTGCAGACCCCGATAAATATCTTCATCACTGTCATAAGTTGTCAGGATTATCAAACGGGCGTGAGGAAATTGTTCCCGAATCGCCTTAATAGCTTCCACACCATCCATTTCTGGCATTCGCAAGTCAATTAACGCCATATCAGGTTGGAGTTGAGCAAACATTTCAACTACCTCCCTGCCATTATTTGCTTGACCCACCACAGTTATATTTGCTTCGGGATCGATTTCCAAGATGGCAGCTAAACCTGCTCTAACGACTGGGTGGTCATCTGCAATTAAGATGCGAATGGGGTTTTTCTGGCTCATCTATTGACTAACCTCTTATTGTATCGGTTAATATCAGGGATGTATGCGAAGACAGCGCAACTACGAACTTATTTTTATAATATAAAGGCACTACAGCAAGGACTTCTGTCCCGTCTCCCGGTTGGCTGGTGATGGACAACTTACCGCCCAATCCTTGTATGCGTTCTCGCATCCCCATCAGACCAAAACCTTTTGAACTTTCTAGTTTCGATTGAAAACCGCGACCGTTGTCTCTGATACGCAAACAAATTGCTTGAGATTCAAAGGTCAATTCAACTTGGAGCACGTCGGCTTGAGCGTATCTAAGAGTATTCACGATCGCTTCCTGTGCAACCCGTAATAAATTTGTTTCCACTTGTTGCGGTAACTCTTTTGGAGCTTCTTCTATCTGACACTGAGTTTTCAGTTGCGTACCTGCAGTAAGTTTGTTCACCAAGCTGGCTAAAGTTTGACTCAAACTACCTTGTTCCAAAATTGGCGGACGAATTGCCAGAACAGAACGCCTTGCTTCTGTCAAACCATCACGGGCTAAGCTTTGCGCTTGCGTGATGTGTGTTCGTGCTTTGGAGTCGTCTGGTATCACAACCTTTGCTGCTTCCATATGCACAACAACACCTGTCAGTACTTGAGCAAGAGTATCGTGTATTTCGCGAGCAATACGGTTGCGTTCTTCCAGAATGGAAGCCACTTCAGCTTGTTTGCGCTCGGTAATATCTTGACCGATATTAATAATCATACCGTTAGAGAGCCGAATACTTGCCCAAGACGTATCCACATAACAGCCAGAGCGAACTTTGGTTTGAAAGTCTTGCCATTTACCACTAGCTGTTGCTATGTGTTCCAAAGCCAAAGCCCGATGTTCGGGGTCGGGATAACATTCTGCTAACAAATCAATCTTGTCTATCTCATTTTGAGACCAACCTAAAACCCGTTCTAACTCCCGGTTCACTAATTTAATATTGTTTTGTGCGTCAAAAAGTGCTACCATTACGGGAATATTATTAAAAATTGTTTGCAAGAGTTCTTTCTGTTCCTGGAGTACCTCTTGCTTGCGCTCTATCTCAAGCGTGCGCTCAACTACCTGCTGTTCTAAAGTTTGGTTGTAATCAGCAAGCAATTTTTGTGCCTGTTTGCGTTGGGTAATGTCTTGAAGAGCTGCGATCGCGTGAGCAATTTTCCCTGTCTCATCAAAAATCGGCGTACTGCAAACCTCTAGAGATATAATTTTACCGGGGTGGTGAAGCTCCACATCATCCACTTGTACTGTTTCACCTGCTAGCGAGCGCACGGTAGGCAATAACTCTGTAGGATATAACTCGTTCGTTCCGGCGATATAAGCTTGATAAGTTTGTGCCAATTGTTCGATTTTCGCTTCTGGCAAAGTGTTTATGTTGCACAACTCCATAGCTTTTTGATTGGCGTAGGTAGTTAGTCCCGACACATCGTGTACAATAACCCCAACAGGCATGGCATTGATAAATTGTGTCAATTGGCTCTTTTGTTCCGTAACCTCAGCGTAGAGTTTGGCATTAGTAATGGAAATAGCAGCCTGACCAGATAATAACTGTATCACTTGCAAGCGATCGGCACTAAAAGCACCAGTTGTGAGATTATTCTCCAAATAGACAATACCGCTGAGTTGACCTTGATTAATCAAAGGCGTACACAAAATAGATTGAGGTTGGTGCAATTGAATATAAGGATCGCGAGTAAAATGGCCCTCTTGAGTGGCATTATTTAAAACCAAACTTTCCCGAGTGCGAACGACATAATTAATAATAGACACGGGTAAATTATTTTTAATCGGGATAGATTGCAACACCGTCGTAGCAAGAGCCTTTCCACCCATTTTTACATCAACTTCACCAGAAGCTTCAATCGCCCATTCACCTTCAGATTCCAACGGATTCACAGAACGTAAAATGAGAAAACCTGTTTGCGCTCCTGCATTCTCAATCAAAATCTTCATCAAAGAACTTAGTAACTTTTGCAACTCCATTTCACCTGAAATCGCGAGTGAAGCTTTCATGACAGTGGCTAAATCCAAAGCATCTTTCGAGCGCTGGTCTGCAATATAAGAATGCAGAGTGCGACTTGCTGATGGTAATTGAGCCAATAATTCTGGGTATTTAGCTTCTAAATTGGCAACTTTCGCTTTAGCTCCCCAACGCTTATAGCAGTAGTGAGCTTCTATCATATACGCACGAGCAATTTTTGTTCTACCACGCGCTAGATAAAATTTCGCTGCTAGCTCATAAGCTAACGCTTCTTCTTGAAGATAATCGTTATCTCTTGCACCTTGAATGGCTCGTTCATACAACTCCTCAGCCTCCAGAATTTTATCCAACACTCGCGCTTTTTCAGCTTCTACCAAGTCATACTTATGTTGAAAATTCATTGGCGCATAAGTTGCCCATTTTTGCATCTTCTCTTGATTCAAACAAATCCGATTCATCCAAACTTCTTTTTGTGAAAGAGAAGCTTCAGTAAATGCGCCTAAATGTGCCAGAGAGTCGTAAAAATAAAATATGGCAACAGCTACCCGTGCTGTCACACCATCTAAATATTGTTCTGCCATCATTCCATTATTTACGGCTTGATGGTAATTGCCAAACAGATAGGTTAAGATAAGCTTATTTAAATAATAGAATTGAATTTCACTGCGATCGTTCGCTTCAATAGCACGAGACAGCGATCGCTCCTCATTGTACGCAACACCAAATAAACAGGTAGGATTTTCAGTCCGTCCTAGTAAATTCAGAACGGATTGCCAAAGAATTGCAATCCAATTTAAAGGGCTTTCCCGCCTAACTTGACCGATAACCTGACTGTAAATTGCGATTTCCTGTTCTAGCCCCGCCAGCTCGCAACCGATAAAATAGAGATGTTCTGAAATATGAAAACCACAATAGCCTACATATTCAAAACTTCCTGTTTCCACTGCACTTTGATAACTCTCCAATAAAAGTGGAACTGACTCCTTGAGATGTTCTTTCCAATGCATGACAGAAGCACCAAAGGGAGTGTATATTTTAGCCTTCACTTCCTGAGAATTTAATTGTTTTGTCAAATTTAAAGCTAATTTTCCGAATTTATAACCAGCTTCAATATCCCCAATGATTCCACACAAAACAATACCGTAGACAACATAACCGTGAGGTGACCAAGTTGCATTACCATATTGAATAGATAAATTCACCTCTGATAATGAAACCAACAAAAATAAGTTAGGAGCCGCAATAAATGTTAGGGAAGTTATGCTAGATAAAATTCGCATAGCAGCTAAGGGTTCAGCTTGAGTCATTTTCCTTAAATGAATCAAATCTGTTATTTCCCTGGAAGCTAAAAGTGAAGCAGTTTTTTCCAGTTCTATTTGAATATCCAAAAGACTTGGTTCTTCAGGTAATCTCACCCCCAAGCCTTCAAGCACCATCAGCCCGATTTTAATGGCTTGTTTTAGATTTCCTTGAGATGCAGCTGCTTGAATTTTAATATCATAAACTTTAACTTCATCAAAAACTGTTTTAGCGTTATAGTGAATAATAGAAGACAACTGTTCCATAGCAGTAAAGTTGCCACACAAGTACTCTACCTCTGCTGCAGATTCATATAAAGCTAAAGTTAAGCCATAGTTGGTGTGCCAACCGTCAGCGTCCAAGAGCGCTCGCCCGCTATTAAAATATTTGACAGCAGCATTATAAGCTGTTGCTGTTTTAGCCTTGTGACCTGCCATAAAATTTAATTGGGCAATTGCATCTCGTTCCTTTTGAGATAAATTCTGCGGGAATCCTATCACACCTAAGTTTAAATGGTCTACTATTTTAAAAATTTTATCTAGTAAACTTCCCGGCTGGCTGTTTTGCAATAATAACCGACCAATTTTTAAATGAAAAACTTGTTTTTTAGAATCATCAATTAAACCATATGCCGCTTGTTGCACCCGGTCGTGCAGAAACTTGAAATCTTGAATTAATAGTTCCTCATCGAATTCAGAAGCAGGCAAAATCAATCCCAGATGAACAGCAGCTACCAAATCTTGAAAGATTTCGCTTTTAGGTTTTTCGCCGATAATAGATAAAGTCATCAAGTCAAAATCAGCCCCTACACAAGCCGCCAGACGTAAAACCTGCTGTGTAGGATCGGGCAATTTCTTCAACTTACCAATCATCAACTCGACGACATTATCAGTGATACCCTGAGCTTCAATCTGAGCCAAATCCCAATACCAAAAAGTAGGAATTACAGGCGCAGTCCCTCGAACCCCAGTCAGAGTAGGGAGTGGAGTAGTCGTTAATGCGTTATAATTGAAGATTATCAAATTTTCCAAATACAATGTTTTGAGAAACTCATTCACAAAGAAAGGATTACCACCTGTTTTACGCATAACCAACTCTGCAAAAGGTTTCACCGTACTGATATCACTATGTAAAGTTTCAGCAATCAGTTGAGCAATTGGTTCTAGCGTCAAAGGTGCCAAAGTAATGGAGTTAACCTCCGCTCCTTGTTTTCTCAGTTTCTCTACCGTCATCATCAAAGGATGGAGAGACTCACCATGGCGAGTCTTCACGCCATCACGCGCCTCCGAACCGTATTCCGTCTCTACTTCATTATTCCGATACGCCCCGATGAGAAACAGATGCTGCATTTGTGCATCCGTCATCATCAATTCAATCAAGTTCAAACTTGCCAAGTCCGCCCACTGTAAATCGTCCAAGAAAATCACCAAAGGATGTTCTCTAGAAGCAAAAACTCGAATAAAACTTTGAAAGACGCGATGAAACCGATTTTGCACTTCCGCCGCTCCCACATCCGTAACAGGCGACTGTTTGCCTATAATAAGTTCTACTTCCGGAATGACATCAATAATAACTTGTCCGTTACCACCGAGAGCCGTTAAGAGTTGTTCTCGCCAATGTTGCAGGTGAGACTCGCTTTCTGTCAACAATTGTCGCACCAATCCCACAAAAGCCGCCACCACTGCTGAGTAGGGAATGTTGCGCCTAAATTGGTCAAATTTACCCGAAATAAAATAGCCCCGCTTTTCTGTAATTGGCTTATAAATTTCTTGCACCAGGGCTGACTTACCCATACCAGAGTAACCAGCAACTAACATCATTTCAATTTGGGATTTTGGATTTGGGATTTTGGATTCCCAGTCTTGTAGGGGAGCAATACTTTGCGTCTCTGCTTTCTCCGGATATGCTACGCGCACAAAAGCTGCTAGTAAAGCTTGAATTTCCGCTTCTCGCCCGTAAAGTTTTTGGGGAATTTGAAACTTATCGGAAATATCAAAAACTCCCAATTGAAATTCTTCAATTCGACCTGTGGTTTCCAGTTGCCTTTTACATTCCTCCAAATCTGCTACGATCCCTCTAGAGCTTTGGTAGCGCTCCTCCGCATTCTTTGCCATCAACTTCATAACAATGTCAGAAACAGCTTTTGGACACGCTGCTCTCCCTCGAATCTCATGAGGTGGTAAGGGTTGTTTGGCAATATGACAATGTACCAATTCCAACATATCTGTCGTTGTAAAGGGTAACTGTCCTGTCAGCAATTGATAACAAGTGACTCCCAAGGAGTAGAAGTCAGTGCGGTAATCCAACAAGCGGTTCATCCGTCCCGTTTGTTCTGGCGATATATAAGGAATAGTACCTTCTATGACATTGGGATTCTTAAATGTTGGATTGGAGTAGCTGAAGCCCGTTGCGATGCCAAAGTCTATAATTTTAACAATTCCAGTTTTTGGGTTCAGAACGATGTTGCTTGGGTTAATATCTTTATGAATGATATGAGCCGCATGAATTTCCCCAAGAATCTCCGTTATTTGTATGGCAAGGCGGAGAAATTCCAGTAAAGGCATTGCACAGTACGCACTTGGCAATTCTTTCATCCATTTGTGTAAAGACTCGCCGCCGAAATCTTCAAAAAGAATGACCAAAGTTCTTTGATAGGTTTGTTGGCTGTAAGCTGCGATCGCTCCGGGGATATTTAACGAGCGAGCAATCTCATATTCCTGCTTGTAGCGAGCGATCGCGGAGCGGGTTGGATAGTCTTGCTTGAGAACTTTGAGGATAACTGGTATATTCTCGGGTTGTACAACACCTCGATACACGAGGGAATCGGCGCTTTCGTAAATCTTGGCTTTAACGGTAATGTCATTTAACAACATCATATTTGTACCGCTTTTGAAATAACTGTTCGTAGTAGCACTGAGAGCACGTGCATTGTGACTACAAACTAATAACGATTATTGGCACCGACCTACTGATGATAACGCAAAACCTCACTCAACCAATAGCGACCAACACCAATTGTTAAAAAAATCAACTTGCTGCCCAAAAACCTTGAATATCTGCCTTATATCTGCGGAGGTTCCTAATGGCTGTTTCTTCCAAGCGAGACACGCGATCGCGACTCATATGAGTCGCGATCGCTCACTGCTTTTGGGCTGAGTGATTGTCCATCCTGTAAACCGTAGCGTAAAGTCAAAACCATTTGTTGCTCTTGAGTTAAGCTTGCAATTAACTGCCTAAGAGTATCATGTAAAGAAGACTGGAGAAGCCGTTCTTCTGGCAAATCGCTAGGATCTTGCAAAACATCAGAAAGTTCGGTGTCTCGATCCTCACCTATTTGCTGATTGAGAGAAAGTATTTGACGTTCCCAACTGAGATACTCTTTCAACTGTTGAGGCTTTAATTTCAAGGCATATGCCAGTTCTTTTGCAGTTACAGTTCGTCCTAATTTCTGAGAGAGTTCGCGTTCAAGAGCTTTAAATTTGTTTATCTTCTCATTAATTTGTGCGGGTAAGCGAATACTGCGGCTTTGCTCTGTAACAGCACGGGTAATTGCTTGACGAATCCACAGATAAGCATAAGTTGAGAACCGATAGCCCTTAGTTGGGTCAAATTTTTCGATAGCCCGTTGCAGCCCAATAGTACCTTCCTGAATGAGATCTAACAGTTCAACATTACGTTTAACATACTTCTTGGCAATAGAAACAACCAACCGCAAGTTAGCCTCCATCATTTTACGCTTCGCAGTTTCGCCAGCTGCGATCGCTTGCTGTAGCTTTGCAATAGTTTTGGGATAATCGCTACCAAGAGAAATTTCAACTTGCTCAGCCCACTCTTGATAAGTTGGAAAACGACCTAAGCGATCGAGTAAGCTAGATCTCACTTCATACAATGCGATCGCTAACTGCACTTGTTTGCCATATTCAATTTCAGAATCGCGGGTTAGCAAAGGAATCCGGCTAATTTGTTGCAAATATGCAGTCATGGTGTTTGTGGAAGTCTGAGTCATAGTAATATAGTTTCCTGAAAGATTGTTTTTAAGTCTTGATGTTCTTAGTTTCCACCTATAGCACCACTTTTGGGGGCGAAGAAGGATAAGTTAGAGTAAAGTTAAGAAGATGTTTTAAAAGTAGTAGTTGCGTTTTATAGAATTGAAGAAAAGTACGTTAATACCACTATGCTGGTATCTTCATCTACGCCGTGCTCAAAACACTGGTATTAATTTTAGGGACTTCCACATCCATTGATATCTGTTTGACACAAAGAGCAAAACGTAATCGAGTTTTTAAAGGTTTAGCTAACTGGGGTAAGAATTCTTTGGGTTGGTATTTTGGTTTTAAACTACATTTAATCATTAATGATTTGGTGGAGATTATGTCTTTTATGATTACCCCAGAAGCGCGTGGATGACCGCAAAACCGTACCAAAAATGACTAAAAATATCTTTGGAAAATTATTTGGAGAACGCGGATATATTTCTCAACAATTATTTGAACTTCTTTTTCAGAAAACTCTTCAACTGATTACAACGAATAAAAAAAATATGAAAAATCGTTTAATTCCTTTAATGGTCAAATGAATCGCTTGGCAGTGGGTGATGCGATCGCTCCTTTTTCTCAGTGGTTAGCGCATATATGCAGTTAAATAAATTACTTTTTAACCAAAGAGGCGCAGAGTACGCAGAGGTAAGAGGTGAGAAAGTGGTTGATTACTTAAATTTCTAAGTTGTCCTTAACTTTTTCTATAACTTGCTCATCTTAACCCTATTACGTTGAGATATGAATAAAACTAGAGATAACGAAAAATGACAGCAAACAAGTCAAAGGAGGCGATATGAAACAGCAAGATAAACAAAACCTTCTTTATACTCAATTTCGCTATCATGGTAAATTTACTCCCCAAGCTCTAGCATTTAACGCTAATTTACAAGAATTTACAACAAGAGTTAGTTATATTTCCAATTTAGAAACTGCTGGTAAAATCTCTCCTCAAGAAGCATACCAACAAATTCAATCTCTTTGGAAACAGTTAGATTATAGCTATTTAGCACTGGGAATTGGTACAGATATTGATTCTTAAATTGTGGAAATTTAACTTTCGCTCGCTCATTAATGAGTGAGCTGAAAAATCAAGAGTTTGAAAAAGATGCAGTTAACATATAAAACGCAAAATAGAATTGACAAAATGAATAGCGATCTTAACTTTTTTTTCCTATTTCTCCTGTGCTTGAGTGTTATTTATATTGGGGTTTGGTATAGAAATTACCAACACTCAAGACGACTTCAGCAGGTAACGAACTTAGAACAGATTTGGAAATTGACAGAAGGAGAACAAATACCTGGAGCAACACGCTTTCAGCAAATTCAAGCTTTGGAAAAAATGTGGCAGTTACCAGCTAAACGGGAATCATAGTGTCAGTTATTGACATATATGCGTTAAGTTTTATCTCTCGAAAAAGTCAATTACGATAAACAAACACAAACAATCTCTATTATTTTTGCATCTCCTTTAAATCCTGGTTCAAGTGTAACAATTGGCTTGCAACCTTTGCAAAATTCTTCTGAAAGCGGAACCTATTTATTTGGTATTGAAGCTTTTCCTCAAGGAAGCAAAGTCCACGGACAGTTTTTAGGTTTTGGTCGATTAGAGTTTTTTAGTCGCTAACAAAATCAGTCACTGGTGACCAGCGATCGGGAATCAGTAACAAATGACAAATGACAAATGACACTTCACCAATATTTTATGTTACAAAAAACTTTTCCATCTCCTGAAACGCTACGACGTTTTCCTTTTGGTTTGTCTGATGTTGTTGTTACTCTTGGTACTTTAGTTTTATTGGGTGTTATTGCTTATATTAGTCAAGGAACGTTAGTGCCTTTTGTACCACCCGATACAATACCAAGTATCAGTCTCGATCCACACTACTTGCCTTATTATGCCGGACGTTCAACGTTACGGATGTTTATTGCCTTGTTCTGTTCGACGGTGTTTACTTTAGTCTACGGTTATGTTGCTGCTCGCAACCGTTATGCCGAACGCATCATGGTTCCGTTACTGGATATTTTACAATCTGTGCCAGTACTCGGATTTCTCTCTATTACGGTAACGGGGTTTATTGCTTTGTTTCCCGGTAGTCTTTTAGGTTTGGAGGCTGCATCTATTTTTGCTATCTTCACAAGTCAAGCATGGAACATGACGTTCTCGTTTTATCAGTCTTTGAAGATGGTTCCTCACGAACTCGATGAGGCTGCTACTCTCTATCAATTTACAGGTTGGCAACGGTTTACTCAATTGGAATTGCCAAATGCTACGATCGCTCTGCTTTGGAATGCGATGATGAGTTTTGGTGGAGGCTGGTTCTTTGTTGCTGTTAGCGAAAATATTAGCGTATTGAATCAAAAATATACTCTACCTGGGATTGGCTCTTATGTAGCAGCAGCAGTGGCTGCAAAGGATTTATCTGCTTTGGGTTGGGCGTTCCTGACTATTATCGTGGTCATTGTGTTGGTCGAGCGCTTGTTCTGGCGTCCTCTAAACGCTTGGGCGCAGAAGTTTCGATTGGAACAAAGCGCAGCGACGGCGGCTACTGAGTCTTGGCTGCTGGATCTACTTAAGGCTGCTCGATTGTTGCGTCTGATGTGTCGGTTTTTTACTCCAATTGGAGAAATTTTCAACCGCTTTATGTCTTTTTTGACACCGCCGGAATCGTTTCAAGCGCTTGAGACAACTGGGCAACAGTGGAGCGATCGCATCTACAATTTAATATTACTGCTACTGGTTGGAGCTTTATTAGTTACTGGGGTACATTTTATTCTCGCAACCGTTGGGCTAAGCGAAATCTTTAAGACCTTTTTACTCGGACTCTTAACTCTTGGGCGAGTGTTAATAGTCCTAGTTATGGGAACGTTAATTTGGACACCTGCTGGTGTCGCTATCGGCTTTAACCCCAAATTAGCAAGTTTATTGCAACCAGTCGTCCAGTTTTTGGCATCATTTCCTGCAAATTTTATCTTTCCCTTTGCTACGCTTTTCTTCATTCGTGCCAATATCAGCTTGGATTGGGGAAGTATTTTGTTAATGTCGCTTGGAGCGCAATGGTACATCTTATTTAATGCGATCGCAGGTGCAATGAGTGTCCCAACAGATTTGCGAGAAATATCAAATATTACCATCCTGTTTCTAGTAACGATGCATGCGCTAAAGCGCTACTACAAACCAACTTACTTATTTTATAATTATATATTTCAAATATTTACATTTTCTTGACATTAATTACCTATATTTAAATTAGCCAATGAGATAAGTAAGAATTAGCTTAAAAAAGTTCAAACATAATCTATAACTCATAAAAATTTACTCTTTTTTAAGCTTTTATCATTTTTACGACTCATTGTTATTGGTCACTATCATTTGTTGTTGGTAATACTCCTGGTTGCAAATTCACATTTACCGTTTTTCCTTGGCGCTGAATTTGTAATTGTAAATTTTTACCTACAGAAGTACTATCTACAATCTGTTGCAGCTCATCTGAGTTATCAACAGTTTGGTTATTTGCCTTTTCAATAACATCCCCTGCGTGTAGCCCCCCACGAGCAGCAGGTGAAGAAGGTATTACTTTGACAACCAATACTCCTTGAGAGTCATCAACACTCATTGGAGAGTTGGGATCGCTATTGAGTTCTTGTTTCACCTCTGGTGTAAGCGTCAGCATTTGAATACCTAAATAAGGATGCTCGGCTTTACCAGTAGCTATGATTTGATTGGCAATTGTTTTAGCTACATTAATTGGAATTGCAAAACCCAAACCTTGAGTATCTTTAAGAATTGCAGTATTTATTCCAATGACTTGACCGGAAGTGTTTAATAAGGGTCCGCCAGAATTACCGGGATTAATAGCAGCATCAGTTTGTATGTAGTTGACTCGTTCATCTGGCATTCCTACTTGAGAACTAGAACGACCTGTCGCACTGATAATCCCTTGAGTGACGGTATTATCTAAACCAAGGGGGTTCCCGATCGCAATCACCCATTGTCCGGGTTGAAGTTGATTGGAATCACCTAATGAAACGGCTGGCAAATTATCAGCCGAAATTTTAACCACAGCGACATCTGTTACTGGATCGCTACCCATAACTTTACCTTTAAAAGTACGTCCATCTTTAAGGGTAACTGCTACTATTTTAACCCCTTTCACCACATGAGCATTCGTTAAAATCTCACCATTAGAATTAATAATGAAGCCCGAACCAATTCCATGAACTGTTTCGTTTGATGGTACTTTAGGAAATTCAGAACCAAAAAACTGCCGGAATAGCGGGTCATTAAAAACACTAGCTTGAGGATTTTTTATTGTTTGAGTAGAATCAATTCTGACGACAGCAGATCCGGTCTGATTTACAACTGAGGTGATAGAATTTAAACTGTTAGGTGTAGATGAATTGACAAGCGATCGCGTTGCATTAGCTGGTTGATTGGAAACTGGTGGCTGAGATAACAAAAAATGATTTTGTTGGTAGCCCATAGTAAAAACTGTAATTCCTGCACCAACTAGCACGCATCCTAAATAAGCAATTGGTTTTTTCCATGACTTATAAAATGGCTTGTCAGATTTTAATGTTGAACCTACATTCAATTTATCAATTTGTTGAGATTCTTGTTGGGTATCGTTATTTACATTATTCATAATTTTCAAATTTTTGATGCTTGTAACTTGACTGTAGAAAGAAAAAGTTAAGAACTTGGAAAGATTTTCTTTGAAGGCAAATACTTGTTATTATTGCTTTCACGTCGTTAGAGTAATCTCCTTGCTAAGAAGCTTCCAAGTTCTACACAGACAACACCCAGTACTGCACTACCCATCCAGTAAAATAGCGCTGTTCCGTAATTCCCTGTTTGTAGAAGTGCCATCGTATCCAGAGAATAAGTTGAGAAAGTCGTGTATGAACCTAAAAAACCCACTGCAACCAGTAACCGCAGATCGTGAGAAGCGATCGTTTTTTCCAAAGTCCAAAAGTATAAGCTTGCTGAACAAACAGATCCGTAGAGCACAATTACCCTTGCAGTGACAAATGACAAATAAAAAGGATTGCTAAAACAATGTCAGTAAATAGCAAAGTTCTTTGGCTGAGGTTTACCCGACAAATTTTAAAACCCAAATCTTTGGCAATTGTTCAAGCTTGTCTTATTGATTTTGTATTGGCGCTAGCCGCAGTATTGTTAAAAACAGGGGTGGGAATTTTAGGTGGATGGCGTGTCCATACAACTCACTTTTTACCAGCTTGGTTAGTCCTACCAGTTATGGGTTTGAGTGGCGCAACATTCTATTACAGCAACGATCTTAGGAGGCGGAGCCTCCCTTGAGGTATTCCCAGGTTTTACCTGGGAACGAGAGATTGAAAGGGGAACATAAGAGTGCCAATCTTCTACCGAAAGTAGTATATTGATAATTAATCTCAGAGAGCTAAGATGATGGATTTGCCCGTAGGACAACGCAGTCGAGGTGTTGTACTCAGTCCTAAAGGACAAGCAAAGTTAGAGAACCGGATACGTCAGCTAGAAATTGAGCGCTATCCAGTTCAAGAGTTCGTTCGCCGTTCTCAGCTTGAAGGTCAGGGTTTGCACCCCGCTACAATTCGGAAAATTTTGCGCGGACAGGGAGTTGATAAAGACTCAATTGCCTTAGTGTTTAAGGCAGTGGGATTGCAAATGGAACCGGAAGATTACACTGGTGCAAGACAAAGTTTGAACGTAAGGACCACAACTCAAGAAGTCTCACAAGCAGACAACCCTTCCCCCTCTCCCCCTCTTCCCCACTCCCTTACTGACTGGGGTGAAGCTGTTGACGTGTCCTTCTTCTGCGGTCGCGTGGAAGAACTGGCTGCACTTCAAGAATGGATTCTGAAAGAACATTGTCGGTTGGTAGCATTGCTCGGAAGCGGTGGAATTGGCAAAACGACGCTGGTGACTAAGTTAGCCGAGCAGATCCAAGACCAATTTGAATTTGTAATATGGCGGAGTCTGCGTAATGCACCTCCTTTCACAAATCTGTTAGACGATTTGCTGAAATTTTTATCACCTCAACAAACAGATCGACTACCAGAAACAAAGGGTGGTAAGCTTTCCAAACTGATGGAACTTCTCCGAGAGCATCGCTGCTTGATTGTGTTGGACAATTTAGAAACATTAATGCAAAGTGGGGTTTATGCAGGAACGTTTCAAGCTGATTGTAAAGGTTATGGTGAATTGCTTCGCAACATAGGTGAAGTTCCACACCAAAGTTGTTTATTACTGACTAGCCGAGAAAAACCCAATGCGATCGCAATGCAAGCAGGAGAAGCACTTCCCGTAAGAACCCTGCAACTTGCAGGGCTGAAATTGGAAGCTCAAAAATTACTCAGTGTTAAAGGGCTTTCTGTATCCAAACAAGAAAGCGAACAATTGATTTTACGGTATAGTGGAAATCCCCTAGCCCTCAAAATTGTTGCGACGACCATTCAAGAATTGTTCGGCGGTGATGTCAGTGCTTTTCTAGAAGCAGGTATTTCTAGCTTTAACAGTATTCGTCTATTGTTAGATCGACAATTTGAACGCTTAACACATACAGAAAAAGGTGTAATTTTCTGGTTGGCAATTAATCGTGAAGGAGTTTCACTTGTGGAACTCGAAGATGATATTTACCCTAAATTACTCAAGCATCAACTTCTAGAAGCTTTAGAATCCTTACTGAGACGCTCTCTTATCGAGCAAAGCTTTCAAAAGAAGACAATGCAACCCGCGATTATGGAGTATGTTACCGAACGGTTGGTTGAACAGGTTAGTCAGGAAATTGGAGAATGGGGACAAGGAGACAAAGTAGAATCTACTCCTTACCCCCTATCCCCTACTCCCCTCATTCAAACTCACGCTCTCCTCAAAGCTACCGCAAAAGATTACATCAAAGATGCACAAATTAGGTTAATTATTAATCCCATACTCGCCGAACTGCTACGCAAATTAGGAACTAAAAAAGCCATTGAAATGCAGTTGATTCAAATACTTTCCTCTCAGCGCCGACAAGCAGCGAATGAGTCGGGATATTTAGGTGGAAATGTTTTAAACTTACTGTGTCAACTGAAAACTGATTTGAAAGGCTTTGACTTTTCTGAATTACCAATTTGGCAAGCGAACCTTCAAGGAATCACTTTGCATCAAGTAAATTTTGCTCGCGCTGAACTTAGTAAATCTAATTTTACACAAATTTTTGGGAATGTATTGGCGATCGCATTCAACTCAAACGGAGAAATTCTCGCAACTGGCGATGACAAAGGCGACATTTATTTATGGCAAGCAACAGACGGTCAGTTGATATTAACTTTAAAAGGTCATACAAGTCAAATAACCTCAATTGATTTTCATCCTGAAAACCTCCTTCTCGTCAGTAGAGGTCAAGACCAAATCGTTAAGTTTTGGGATGTGAAGACGGGACAAGTTATCAGAACATTGCAACGCTATACCAGTCAAGTTTTAGGTATCTTTTTGACACATGAATGCCAAATTCTTCTCAGTCAAGCAAGAGATAATACAGCTAGCCTTTGGGATATAGAAACAGGGCAATGCTTGACCAGTTTGCAAGATAATATGAGTCCCATAAATTGCGCTGCTATGAGTTCAAATGGTCATATTTTGGCAACAGCAAGTCATGAAGAACCTATCAGGTTGTGGGATACAAAAACAGGGGAATGTTTTCTCACATTGTACGACCATACTGAAAGAACGCAATGTATGATGTTTTCTCCATCCTCCCAACAGGGAACGGAAGAAATTTTAGTGACTGGCAGTGCAGGCGGTTCTGTAAAATTGTGGGATATCAAAACAGGGCAATGTCTCAAAACATTGCACGGACATAGCAGTCAAGTATTGTGTATTAAATTTAGCCCAGATGCGTTAGTTGTTGCTAGTGGTAGTGCCGATCGCACAATTAGGCTGTGGGATACTGCTACAGGACAGTGTATAGCAGTTTTGCAAGGTCATACCAATTGGGTGCGAACCCTAGAATTTAATCCCGATGGTTCAGTTCTTGCTAGTGGAGGCGACGACCGAACGGTTAAGCTGTGGGATACTGAAACAAACCAGTGTTTGAAAACATTGCAAGGATACACTAACCAGATATCTTCAGTATGTTTTAATGTTTCTTCAAACAAAAGCGAGCAATCGGGGATCGTTCTTGCCAGTGGGAGTAATGACCATTTGGTAAGATTGTGGGATGGCGAAACCGGGCAATGCTTGAAAGTGTTGCAAGGACACGCCAACCAAGTTTCCGCAATCGCATTTCACGAAAATCGAGAGGCAAGGAGAATTTTAGCAACTGGTAGCGCCGACCAAACAATTAAGCTGTGGGATGTAGAAACAGGGCAATGTCTCAGGACTTTAGAGGAACACACAGAAAAAGTTTTCTCAGTCGCTTTTAATCCTCTCAGTAAGGGAAAAGCAGGGGGAATATTAGCCAGTGGCAGTGCAGATTGTACTGTACGACTGTGGGAACTCGAGACAGGGCGATGCTTGAGAGTCTTGCAAGAACACGAAGGACATGTTTTCTCAGTCTGTTTTAGCCCAGATGGTCAAGCGATCGCCAGTAGCAGCGCAGACCAAACCATAAAATTTTGGGCTGTCAATACCGGACAGTGCTTTCAAACCCTACAAGGACATACTTACTGGGTTTTGTGTATTGCGTTTAGTCCAATTCCCTCGGTTCCTACCTTAGTGAGAGCCGTTGGAGGCATTCTTGCGAGTGGGAGTGCAGACCAAACCGTGAGATTGTGGGATGTAGAGACAGGGCAGTGCCTGAAAATTCTACAAGGACATAATAACCATGTTTTATCAGTCAGTTTCAGCCCAGACGGACAAACCCTTGCCAGTGCCAGTGCAGACCAAACTGTAAAACTTTGGGCAGTCAATACCGGACAATGCCTCAAGACTTTAAGAGGACATACAAGCCAAGTGTTATCCATCAACTTCAGCCCCGAAGGTAACATCCTTGCAAGTAGTAGTGCAGATGAAACTATCAAATTATGGGATATTAATACTGGAGACTGCCTTATGACAATCAGAGCCGAAAGACCCTACGAAGGAACTAACATTACAGGTGTAACTGGTTTATCAGAGGCACAACGAGCAACACTCAAAGCATTGGGTGCATTTGAGTAGCCGATATTAAGTTACATTCATACATCCAACTCTCTTCCCTGTCCCCCATTCCCCCATCCTCAAGGATAAACCAAGTAAATGCACCACAACCCCTTGCAAAGCTGGCTTTCTCCTTTAGTAAGAAGCGCACCCCTCAGTCGCGTTCTTGTGGGATCGTTTCTGCTACAAATCTTGCTAGCTGTGGGTTTAACTGCTTGGTTATCTATTCGTAACGGACAGAAAGCAGTCAATGACGTAGCGGGCGAATTGCGTCGTGAAGTCGCCACTCGAGTAGAGCAAAAATTACAAACTTATTTGTTAGCACCAAGTCAAGTCATTCGCATCAATCAAAATACCATTGATTTTGGTCTGCTGAATCTGGAAAATCTCTCTGCTTGGGAGCCATACATGATACAGCAGTTAGAATTATTTGAACCAATGACTATTATTCTAGCTATTGGCAATGAACAGCGCGAGTTCCTGGCACTAGAAAGGGTGAATGAAACAAAGTTTTTGCTGAGAAAAGCAGGAAAATCTACTGGTTACGACCTAGCAACTTATGAAGTTGATTATAAAAATGGAAAACAAGCCCGACTTCTCAATTTATTGAAAAACTATGACGTGCGATCGCGTCCTTTCTATCAAGTTGCTGTTAAAAATAAACAATTCAGTTTCAGTCAGATTTTTGCAGATATCAGCGAACACCAATTAATTGTGAGTGCATCGCAGCCAATATATAACAAGCAAAATCAATTATTGGGAGTAACCAGTTCCTTAATTCCCTTAGACAAAATCGATAAATTCTTAGATTCCATCCGCGTTGGTAAATCGGGGCAGGTTCTAATTCTAGATCGTTCGGGACGTTTAGTAGCAAGTTCTACACCTAATGAGCCATACAGAGTAAAAGGTAATCGTGTCATACAAATTGCTGCAACTGAAAGTGAGAATTCCTTAACTCAAGCAACGGCTCAATATTTGGTAGATAGATTTGGCAACTTTAGCCGAATAAAGAATTTAGAGCAACTCAAATTTCCATTTCAAAACCAACAGCATTTTTTAGACATCAGACCGTTGCAAAGCAACCTTGATGTCGATTGGCTGATTGCGGTAGTTGTTCCAGAAGAAGATTTTATGGAGCAGATCGATCGCAACACTCAGATTACTATTTTACTTTGTCTTGCAGCCTTTGGACTAGCCACAGTGCTGGGAATTCTCACCGCCCGCAGGATAGCTAAACCAATCCACCGCTTAAGTTTTGCTGCTAAGGAGTTAGCCGTTAGAGCGACAGAAGCAGATTTTGCTCGTGAGGAATCGATCCCAACAGTTACAGTACGGGGAATTGATGAGCTCGAGGTGCTGAGCGAATCTTTTAACCAGATGGCGCAGCAATTACGCGCATCTTTTGCCGCCTTAGCAACTGCTAACGAAGAGTTAGAACAGCGAGTAGAACAGCGAACTCAAGAGTTACAGCAAGAAATTCAAGAGCGGATGAAGAACGAGCACCGACTACAACAGCATAGTTTAGTCTTATCAGAACTGGCAAATCATAAGGCGATCGCAGATGGAGATTTAGAAACAGCATTCCAAGTCATTACAGAAAAAGCAGCCAGCGCTTTAGAAGTCGAGAGAGTTAGCGTGTGGCTTTATAATAGCGATCGGACTCAGTTAAAATGTGCCAACCTTTACGAACGCAGCCAGCAGAGACACTCCGCAGGGAGCGAACGCAACGCAGCAGACCATCCGATTTACTTTCAAGCAATCGCAACTGCTCGCACTATCGCCGTGACTGACACTCGCAACGATCTACGGGTACAGGAATTAAGGGATGAACTGCTAGAACCAGAAAACATTATAGCCCTACTTGATGCCCCTATTTTAATTGGAGGAGAAGTTGTGGGAATGGTATTTCACGAACACGTCGGAACTGAACCACGAGAATGGGAACTGACCGAACAAAATTTTGTTGGGTCAATAGCTGACTTTGTAGCGCTGACACTAGAAGTATACGATCGCAAACTTGCAGAAGCCGCTTTGCGCTCTGCAAAAGAAGCGGCTGAAGTTGCCAACCTTGCCAAAAGTAGCTTTTTAGCAAATATGAGCCATGAACTCAGAACTCCCCTCAATGCCATTTTAGGAATTACAGAAGCACTAGCCGATGAAGTATGCGGACCCGTGACAGAAGAACAGCGAAAATCTCTCACCACTTTAGAAAAGAGCGGTAAGCATCTACTAGAACTGATTAACGATATCCTCGACCTTGCCAAAATTGAAGCTGGTAAGATGAAACTGCAACTGGATTTAACATCAATTCGGGGATTGTGTGAGTACAGCCTCAGTTTTGTGAAACAGACAGCATTTAAGAAAAAGATTCAATTGAGTTTGCACTTATCAGAAGGAATAGAACTCATTCAAGTTGATGAGCGACGCATCCGCCAAGCACTTATCAACTTGTTAAGCAATGCTGTCAAATTTACTCCAGATAGTGGCGAAGTTCGGCTCGAAGTTCAAGCAGATTCAACAGCTAAACTGATTTACTTTATCGTAGTAGATACAGGTATTGGGATTGCTCCTGAAAACATCCCCAACTTATTCCAACCTTTTGTTCAGTTAGAAACCTCTTATACCCGTCGCTTTGCTGGAACAGGGTTGGGATTATCGTTAGTTCGGCGAATTGTGGAAATCCACAACGGTACCGTAAGCGTTGAAAGTGTACTGGGAGTTGGTAGTAGATTTACAATTGCACTTCCGTGGGAAGAAGTAGGGGACGGGGGGGATAGGGGGATAGGGGGACACGGAGATAGGGGAGAAAGTTCTACTTTGTCTATCCCATCTCCCACTCCCCCCCACTCCCCATCCCCCTCTCCTCTGTTGCTGCTTGCAGAAGATAATGAAACAAACGTCTTTACCATAAGCCAATATCTAAAAGCGCAGGGTTACCAGATTTTACTGGCTAAGAATGGACGAGAAGCAGTAGAGATAGCAAAAGCACAACGACCTGATTTAATTTTAATGGATGTACAGATGCCAGAAATGGATGGGTTAGAAGCTACACGCCTTCTACGGGCAGATGCTGAAACATCTCTCATTCCTATCATTGCTTTGACCTCATTTGTCATGGCAACAGATCGGGAACAAGTCATGGCATCTGGCGTGAACGATTATATACCAAAACCAGTCAGTTTAAAAGAGCTTGTCGCTGCTATTTCCAAAAATCTTAAATCACTAACAAATGACAAATGACACTTGACCAATAACCAATAACAAATAACAAAAGGTGAAAACAATGGAACGCAAACAATCTGTGTGGGTAGTTGATGATGAGCCAAACGGATTTGAGGTCATTGAGTTGCTGCTGCGGCGTGAAGGATACCACCTGAACTACTTTAGCAGTGGCAAAGAAGCTTTAAACCGTCTGGAAACAACTCTTCCCGATGCTATCTTACTGGATGTCATGATGCCAGAAATAGATGGGATTGAAACTTGTAGTCGTATTAAGGCGAATCCTCAGTGGAAACATATTCCCATTATTATAGTTACAGCACTGAATTCCAAGGAAGATTTAGCACGTGCTTTAGAATCTGGAGCCGATGATTTTCTCACCAAACCTGTTAACGGGTTGGAATTACGCGCTCGTGTCCGTTCCATGTTACGGATTAAGCAACAGTATGATGCACTGCAAGCAACAATAAATTTGCGCCATGATTTATCTAAGTTAGTGGTGGAAGATTTAGGACAACCAATGTCTACTTTGCTACTGGGAAGCTACCTACTACTGCAAAGCAATCTAGAGCCTAAAGACCGGGAACGTGCAGAAATGGTTCATGCAGCTGGACTGGAGATTGATGCGATCGTCAACGGGTTGTTGCGATTGGCGAAGATGGAATCAAACACCTTAGTGCTGAATCGAGTTGAAGTAGATCTCAATGAACTGGTGGAAGTCGTTATAGCGAATTTTCAGGCGATCGCTAACTCCAAGCAAATACAATTAAAAAGCGATCTCCCAAAGCAAGGACGTTGGATTTCCATTGATGCTAATCTATTCCAGCGCTTGTTAGATAATCTCCTCACCAATGCAATTGAGTCCTCTCCTTCTAAAAGTACTATTATATTTCGCGTTAACTATTCAAACACAGCCGAATCTCTTAAACAAGCAGTTATTAGCATTACTGATGAAGGAATTGGTATTGGTAAACACTTACAGCAATCGATTCTCGAACAGTATGAAGTAGGAAGCTTGGTAAGTGGAGCTTCCCAAATTGGGCTAAGACTCGCATTTTGTAAAATGGTCGCTGAAGCTCATGGTGGTGCGATCGCAATTCAAGATAATCATCCCCAAGGTTCAATTGTGACAGTAAATATATAGTTTTGAATAGTCAAGTAAATAGGAGCGATCGCTTCTTTCCAAGCAGCTTTAACAGCAGAACTCAACCGATTTCCCATTTCTGTAACCTAAGAAACAGGCAATCAATAGCCTTCTCACCTCTTACCTCTGCGTCCTCTGCGTCTCGGCGGTTAAATAAATTATTTTTGAACTGTAGAGGCCCACTAGAGCGCAAAGGAGAAAGATGAGGAATTACCGCTTACAAATGGTTCGTAGTTACAATGCAAAGGCATACATACATGACAACTATGAACCAAAACGTTACAAACTCAGGAAAAGCGGTACTTAGTAAATGTATATCGCCCCTGTTTTATTAACACTAAAGCTGCGATCGCCAACACCCACACTCTTTTGCTGAATTTGTACTGTAGCAATATTGTCCTTAACAGAGACATTGTACTTTAATTGTGCCTCAAAAGGATTAGCGGGATAGACCGTAAAGTTTGCGGGAAAAGAGAAGTTGTTTATTTCAGTAATAGTTGCAGCGGGCAACACTTTGTCTCCAGATTGACCCAACACACCATAATCCAAAGGCAACCCAGTCTCATTCTCAAGTTTTACTGCTATAGGAAGTTGAGGGTTAATCCGTGCTACAGGTTGGAAAAAACCAGGGTGATATGTACGTGCAGATAAACTCTGTGCTGCAAAAGCCTGACCGGGAATTAGAGTCATCACTCCAAGGATGGCAGTCGTCGTAAAAGCTTTAAGATTCATAATCGTTATTACCCATTTTGTAAGTTAAAAGTTATAACCAACGCCTACTTGAAAGCCCAGAGCATCCGCAGAACTGTTTTGGTAAGCATTAAAAGCCAAATCGGTAGCGGCATAAGCATTCACATTTTTGCTGATTTTCGTTTCCACACCACCAGTAATTACAGGAGCATTTTTATTTCCCAGTGGGGTATCTCTACCCTTATCTGTAACGAAAGAATAGCCAGCACCACCAAATACATTAGTATTTTTAGCAACGGGCAAATCGTAGGTTACTGTTGGGACAAGATCGGCACTGTGGCGGCTGATAATTGCAGAAGGACGTACTGATAATTGCGTGTTTGGAATAGCGATACGTGCAGTAACATCACCTCCTAAATCTGCCTTATCATCACTATGTCCGCCACCAGTCACACCAGGGTTAATACCAACCCCAATGTAATCACCCGTTAACCCCAGCTTTTTAGCAGCCGGATTTTGTTGCGCCAATTCCCGTATCTTTAGCAACAGGGTTCCTGCTAGTACTGCCATATCCTTCGATTAAATCGGAAGATGCGTTAAGCCCGTAAGTCATATCATCAAAGCTGACTGAATTAGCTACATAGCGCAAACCTCCACGAGCAGGCTCAAACTTTCCTTCAATAATTGCACCAGCAGGAATATAAGTATTACCAAAATATGTACCTCTGGGAACTCGTAAGTGATATTCGTAGCTCCGATTGGCATCTAAATAGACAGGGCGATCGCCAGTACTTACCGCTTTAATAACAACGCCTGTAGGTGCTATGAGGTCATAACCCCCTTCCTCTTGAGCAAATACAGGCTTAACAGCAAACAAAGATGTACTTGCAATACCTGTCATTACCAAACCAGTTAAAAATACACTTTTCAAGATTGCTTTCATAGTTGCTCCTTTTTTTACCTTATAAATGCTCAAATAATTACAGAATCTGCTGTGATATCCTGCATATTATCTTGTAAAGATTCAAAAAGTTCCTCACGGAGTGGAAAACTAGCAAGACCATCAATTGTAATGATGTACCTTCTTTGAAACTGCTGAACTGCATTAATAGTGTGGCGTCCGTAAAATGGTTGATTAAGAGGGATCTTTGTTCCCACGACCTGATTCAACTTGTAGTGGAGAGTGTTAATTTCTTCCTGCATTTTCGCAATTGTTTGTGAACTCACAACACCATCCACCCTGAGATTGCAATCCACTTGAAACTTCATAACTGCTTTTCGTGTCGGCTCATCAGTTAATTCTGACTCATCCTGAGAAATGGGAAAATCGGGATCGTTACTGTGGATCTGGCTTCTGTAACCCAAGCCATTCAGGATGCTGCGGATTTCAGAATTTTTATAATTTATCATGTTTAAACGTCTCAAATTGCAGGCTTGATAATTTGAGTTTCCCCCTTACCAAAGTATTTGTGGGTGAAGATAGATAAGTTAAAGTAAAAGATAAGGAAAAATCTATTCTTAAGTTTTCTCTAACTTAACAGCTAACTTAACCTTCTTCACCCACAACAGACCTTTCCTCAAGCGAATATTCAATTGAGAACGAGAAACCACTCGTTGTCCTAAACCCTTGGAAATACTTTTGCTCTAGCCGTCTATGTTAATTTCAAAATCTGTTCGCAAGCGTGGTGTTATCCTTTCGACTACTGGTTGGGACAAACTTCAAACCGTCAAACGCTCCTGTGAGTTCCACGATAACAATGGTAGCCGGTACACTTATGAAGAACTGAGCGATCGCACAACTCCGCTTGCAAATTGTACCCCCAGTCTCCACAGCCGATTTATTAGAAGCACTAGAGGGATTAAATTGGCGATGGCTCGTAGAGAAACAATCTGGATGCTACACTTTACAACCCATATGGATGGAATATGTCACCGAAAAAATTACCCAGCACATAGATATTGATGCAACTATTCGTCAAGCCTATCAGAAAACACAAAATTCACCCCATACTAACTTAATTGCAGTATGATAACCAGCACTTCTCGTTCCCAGGTTCTGCCTGGGAATGCATACATCGAGGCGGAGCCTCAAAACCCTTCTTTTAGCTTGAACAAAGTAGACGTAAAAGGTTGCGCTGTCTGCACGCAGTACTCCTTAAGGATACTATATTTCTAATTGATGTGCGTGCATCTGCCCTCACGCTAAGGGATAACTTTAACCAGAAGATGGGAGTGTAGCCGAGCGCTGATTAACGTTATCAGAAATTCTCAATAACTTTTTGTAGATATTCAGTGGAAGCAACTTCCGCTTGCGCTCGCACCACCAAAGTCAGAGACTTTAAGGGCGATCGCCGAGATCCGCGCAAAATTCCCGATCGCTATAACAACAAGCCTTTATTGATGGCAACTTCGCGCTTGACCGAAATCAGTTTAAAACAAAAACATTTGCTATCCGATTTATTGGCTAAAACAAATTGGCGAAAAACTCCCCGATGCACCGCCAAGCAACGATATACCAGAAGTTGGAGAATTAGATGAACTAGAAACCTTCGTCGGTTCAAAAAAAACAAAATTTGGCTGTGGACAGCAGTAAATCACTTTCAGGAGGGTATATTAGCTTGGGTAATCGGCGCTCGCAGTGCAAAAACTTTCAATTCTTGTGGGACTCTGCATTGTTAGCAGCGCGGAACAACCAAAACGCTGTCAGGATGAGCGATCTCAATGAAGCGATCGAGCGTGTCATTGCTGGTTTAGAGAGAAACAACACTTGTTGAAAGAAGAAGTTTTAGAAGGCGAGTTACTGTACCAGTTTTTAAAACAAGTTCAACCACCAGCAGGCTTAAATGATTGGTTATATCAAACACAATCTTCTTTAGTTGAGTTACAAATGTATTAGGAATCGTTAGCGAAAAAGTATCGGTAAATATATGAGTTCCTATGTGCTTGGTTTTCAAGACATTGATAAAACAAAAATCATGGTTGTTGGGGGTAAAGGCGCAAACCTGGGGGAACTTTCTAGGATTTACCAGTACAGTCTGCGGTAGCTAACCCCCATACAACCCCCATATAACAGTATCCGCCTCTTGTGAAGCGGTCAGCTTATACCCCAGCTGACCCCCAAGTTGAATCTGAATTATGATGAAGAAACTTTTACCTAGATTGGGAATTGTGAATAACTATAAATTACCAAACTACTGAGCAATCAAAATCTATACGATTATACCATTGCCATCTTATTTAAAGAACTAGCAGAAAACCGTCTAGAAGCAGAACTGTGAATTGTCTGGATGGAAGTATCAGATGAAGATAAATTTAAGTATTTTGTCTCACAGTTTCTACATCCAGTTAGATCGATCCAATTAAATATATGAGTTTGATAGACACATCTTATTTAGTATCAATTCAAACAGGGCTATCTAGAAATTTTGGAATAGAAGGTGCGCCCGATCCAATGGATCGTCCTTGGTCAACCGGATTTTTCAAGGAGCCGATCAACGGTGCGGTATGGGTAGGGAAAATGAATTTAGACGGAGATAACGAATAAGTGAATTTTGAGAACTCATTGGTCCTATATTCCGTTATGCCTAAATCTAACTTCGACTTTCTGACCGAAACCGATCCTGTAATCTTCTAGCGGGAAGGGAGTAGTTTACGCAAGCGCTATACCTTGCTGGTTATTACCCATAACCTGGCGCAAGCAAAGCGCATCGCAGATCGAGTTGCTTTGTTTTGGGTACAGGAGGGTGTTGGGCAGTTGATTAAATCAGGTTCGGTAAAGCAAATTTTTGACTACCCCCAACATCCCCTGACAGCTGCTTATGTGACAGGTGCAAGAGGTTGATTGCAAAGAGCAGTATACACAGTTGTTAGCAAGTTCCGATTTTGTTATTGAATTTGGAACTTTAACTCATATCTTGTATCTTGCACCACCGTTTCCCAAGCGAAAATAATAGGCCCAAAAGCTTATTGTTACGTAGGTAGGGCTAAAGCCCACCACCCCTTTATTGAGAAGGTGCAAGATGTCAGTCAACGATATTTAAGTAATGGGAGAATAAGGGGTTGTTGAAGGCAACTCCTTGTTCTCAGTACCTTTTTCAGCCGCAGGATTCCATTGTGTTACCTCAAATGCTGTATTCCACTCAAATATCGTTTTTATAGACAAGAAACGCAGATTATGTATTTTAAATTACATACAACAGAAAAGTAGTTATGATAAGTCGTAAAACTTTCATCGCATTGATGATTTGTGCTTTGTTAGCATTCATTATACCTAGTGTCCTTTCTTCGCGTGAAGTGAAGGCTCAATCTGTAACGGACGTGAGTCCTGACCAAACGAGTTGCCCTAGCTCAATCGTCGGTACATACATCGCGAAAACTTTTCTTAATGGCAGCTTTACAGGACGTAGGGTGATAACGCTGACAAGAGACGGAAACTTTTTTGCCATTGACTCTAACCAAGGTGGTAATCAGGGGGTACCTCCAGCCGCTCAATCGTTCCCCAACAATCGTTTCACCAATGGACAAGGCGTTTGGATGTGTACCAAAACGGGGGAAGTTACCGCCACGGCACTCAATTTCAATTTCCCAGATCCAGAAAATACAAAGTCCATCACGACTGCTCGCGGCGATTATCGTGCGACATTTGATCCAGACACTCAGACACTGCAAGGGATATTCGAGATTCGGACTTTTAACCTAACCGAAAATCCTTTAGAAGATAATGTTCCGGCGGGCGAAGGTGAGCCTTTCACGTTCACTTTTACAGGGCAGCGCGTCACTATCGGCAAGTAGTAGCTAGGTTGAAGCTGAATAAGACCCGCAAATCGCTCTT
This sequence comes from Scytonema sp. NUACC21, assembly GCF_054684315.1. NCBI lineage: Bacteria > Bacillati > Cyanobacteriota > Cyanophyceae > Nostocales > Scytonemataceae > Scytonema > Scytonema sp. NUACC21. The sequence continues at coordinate 81,249 of NZ_BAAFZH010000103.1, forward strand.
GTTTGAAGGCATCGGCTGATGAAACTAAAAGCAGACACTTACTTGTAGAGAAGTGTCCGTAGTTCACAGTAACTCGGTTCCTACTTAAGGTAAAAGTGCGAACCAAATCTTTCCCAACTCGATTGGGGATGGATGCGACTTCAACATGATGAGTGACAGTGTTTTCATTGATGGAATAGGTTCCTACGTAAGCATTGAATGTAGAAAATGCTTGGGTGCGTTCTTCTAATGATACGGAATGCATATTTTCAGCTGCTAACGGTGAGCAGTGCCCACCCTACTTCTTTAGATCGCGATCGCCCAACTTCTTCATTGTGTTCATTATTGCAACCTTCCCAAACCACTACACTTTGTTCGCACCTGGTTTTTCTGCTAGTCCAAAACTGTACTTGAGTTCGGGGACAAAGTACAGGAGATTGTTTTATATTGGTTCTTTACATCAAAGCTAATGTTTATACCCTCAATGTAACAAAGATTATAATTCTCTGAAAAACTGAAAAATGAGAAGGACACAAATCCTTCCGACTAGCCAAGGACAAATCAGACCACTACTAATCCTAAGACAAGAAGGATGGGGTAACTGAACTAATCTAGGGTGATGGTCTATGGAAATCTGGGTAAATTTGGAATTTGGGGATGGTAACTTTGAGTGCGGGTTTAGTAACATCAATCTTAAGGTGACGTTAGCAAATGCACAGAAGTATCTCACACAACTAGAAGTAAAATTACCTCCAGATGGGGACATTCCAGTTTTGTATCAACGTTGGAAAGAGCAATACTACTCGTTACTGAAAAATTCTAGAAGCAAATTTAAAAATAGCCAAGTCACTCATATATCTAAAAGGGATTGCCATCAATCAGTTGAGCATTTACGCCATCAACTTCGGCAGTGGCTTCACAGTATTGAGTTAGAATTAGAGCAAGCACTGCCACAAAATTCTCAGCTAGAAATTCGTCTGGTTGTCAACACTGAGAAAATTGCCTCAGACACAACAAAGGACATCTTACATCGACTCCCTTGGCAGGAATGGGATTTTTTGGCTCAAAAGTTCTCTTATGAGACGGCTGTTTGTTTTCACTCTTGTATTGCCAGCCCTACAATATTTCGGGACTTATCGACTGCTAGTAAAATTAGAAGAGCTAGGATTCTCAGTATTTTTGGAGATAGCACAAATATTGACACTCGTGCAGATAAAGAATTGCTCCAAAAATTACAGAAACGAGCAGCAGAACTCATTGTTCTTACTGAACCAAATCGGTCAGATTTTAACGCCTTGTGGGAAGAACCCTGTGACATTCTGTTTTTTGCCGGTCATAGCGAAACTCAAGATGATGGTCAAACAGGTATCATTAATATTAATCGTAATGATAGTTTAAGTTTAGAAGAAATTAAAAAAACACTCTCGACAGCAATTAAAAAGGGGTTAAAATTAGCCATTTTCAATTCCTGTGATGGGTTGGGTCTAGCAAAGCAATTGGCTTCTTTAAATCTTCCTTACATTATTGTTTGGCGCGAAGTTGTACCAGACAAAATAGCACAAAAGTTTCTTCAATATTTTTTAAGTTCTTTTTCCCAAGGAGAATCTTTATTCAATTCCGTTCGACAAGCTAGAGATAAACTCACTGAACTTGCAGATGATAGAGATATTGCCAAACAGTTACCGGGGGTCAGCTGGTTGCCAATTATCTGTCGAAATACAACTGAAACTCCACCAAGTTGGCAAGATTTGGGAGGGCTTTCTGGGGAACTTCCTGAGTCTCCGTATCAGGGTTTATCTGCATTTCGCCAGGAAAATGCTGATTTCTTTTTTGGTAGGGAGAAGTTTATTGCTTCTTTAGTGCAAGCAGCTAATAGCAACCCGTTAGTAGCTGTCATTGGTGCTTCTGGAAGTGGGAAGTCTTCTGTGGTGTTTGCAGGGTTAATTCCCCGCTTACAAGCTGCTGGTAATGTAGAGATAATCAGTTTTCGTCCGGGAAAAAATCCATTTGATGCTTTGGCAGTAGCGTTTAGCAAATATTACCAGCAAGGACAAGCAGAAGTATTAGGAGAAACTGCTAATTCTATAGCGGAACCAGAATGTGATGTCAAACGGCAACATAATGAGACAGTATTATGCAATCTTATCAAAAATTTTGTAAATTTCTCACAACATCACCATTTGGTGTTAGTAGCAGACCAGTTTGAAGAGCTTTATACCCTCACTCCAGAAGATGAACGTTACAGTTTTTTGGATGCGCTGCTTTTGGCAGTAAGAAACGCTGTTGCATTTACACTCGTGTTGACGCTACGAGCGGATTTTTTAGGAATTGTGCTTGATTATCAACCAATGGGGAAAGCCTTACAACAATACACCCCATTGTTACTAACTCCATTAAATAGAGAGGAATTGCGAGATGCGATCGAAAAACCAGCTTTTAAGATGAAGGTAGAATTGGAGCAGGGGTTAACAAGTAAACTTATTCATGATGTGGGCAATCACCCTGGTCGTTTACCAATGCTGGAGTTTGCCTTAACTCAACTTTGGTCGAAACAGAGAAATTGGTATTTGACTCATAAGGCTTATGAAGAAATTGGCGGTTTAGAAAAAGCTTTAGCACAACACGCTGATGAAGCATTAAAAAACCTAACTGAGCAAGACAAACAACAAGCAGAAAGGGTATTTATTCAGTTAGTACGTCCGGGAGAAGGGACAGAAGACACTAAGTGTGTAGCAACTCGTAACGAGGTGGGGAAGGAGAATTGGGGTTTAGTCAAACGTTTAGCCGATGAACGTTTAGTGGTGACTGGGTGGCATGAAACTGAGGAAATAGAAACAGTAGAAATCGTCCATGAAGCATTGATTCGGGAATGGGGTACTCTACGGAAGTGGGTGAATGCTAATCGACAGTTTCGCACTTGGCAAGAGCGCTTGCGGGGGGCATTGCAACAATGGGAGATGAGTAATGACGAAGGTGCTTTGTTGCGTGGTGCGCCTTTAGCGGAGGCTGAGGGTTGGTTGCAACTGCGATGGTCGGATATTGGTTCATCTGAGCTAGCTTTTATTCAGTTGAGTTTGGAATTGCGGGACAAAACACAGCAAGAAGAGAAAGAACGCACACAGCGAGAGCTAGAGCAGGCAATAAAAGCACGAAAAGCTGCTCAAATGCGGAATAGAGTCGCACTCATCTCTAGTATCACGCTTTCTGGATTGGCTGTCTTTGCCTTTCTTCAGTGGAGTGGCGCACAACAACAGAGCATAGTTGCCCTAAATCAAGCTTCTGAATCGTCCTTACTGTCCAATAAACAGCTTGAGGCTTTGGTTGCTGCTGTTCAAGCAGGCAAACAACTTAAAAATGCAATTTTTGAACCAAATGCTGCTCTCAAGCAGACTGCGATCGTAACGCTACAACAGGCAGTTTACAGAGTTCAAGAGCGCAATCGCCTCATAGGACATGAAAGTTATATTAACATCGCCACTTTTAGCCCAGACGGTGAGATAATTGTTTCTGGTAGTAATGACAACACTATCAAACTTTGGAGTCGAGACGGTAAGTTAGTTAAAACCCTCCGCAACCACACCAATGGTGTCAGTAGCATTAGTTTCAGTAGAGACGGTAATATCTTTGCTTCTGGAAGTTATGACAGTACCATCAAGCTTTGGAGTCGGGATGGTCAGTTGCTTAAGGATTTTCCCAAGGAACATACCGAACGTATCAATACTATCAGTTTCAGCCCGGACGGTCAGATGATTGCCTCTGGAAGTCATGACGATACCATCAAACTCTGGAGTCGGGACGGTCAGCTAATTAAGACTCTCTCCGGGCATGGCAAAAATATTAGGAGTGTCAGTTTCAGTCCAGATGGTCAGATGATTGCCTCTATGAGCGCGGACGAAACTATCAAACTCTGGAGTCGAGAGGGGCAGCTGCTTCGTACCTTCTCAGAATGTAAACATCCAAATAAATGCGAGCTAGCGAGAGATGATATTGGAAGCGTCAGCTTTAGCCCAGATAACAAGACAATTGTCTCTGGTGGTTATGGTGGTACGGTCAAACTCTGGAGTCGAGAAGGTCGCCTACTCAAAACCCTTGATGGACATAGCAGCAGTGTCACTGGTGTCAGTTTTAGCCCAGATGGCAAGACAATTGCCTCTACTAGCCATGACCGTACAATCAAACTCTGGAGTCGGGACGGTCAAGAACTTAAAACCCTTCATGGGCATACTGGTCTTGTAAGTAGTGTCAGTTTCAGCCGAGACGGTAAGACGCTTGCTTCTGCTAGTTGGGATGTCACTATCAGACTCTGGAACCCAGATGGTCAGCCATCTAAAACTCTATCTGAACATCAAAAACCTGTTAGGAGTGTCAGTTTTAGTCCAGATGGCAAGATAATTGCTTCTGCTAGTAATGACAAAACCATCAGACTTTGGAGTCAGGATGGCCAGCCAATTAAAACTCTCTCTGGGCATAGCAAAAATATTAGGAGTGTTAGTTTTAGCCCAGATGGTAAGATAATAGCTTCTGGTAGTAATGACAAGACCATCAAACTCTGGAGTCGAGATGGTCAGCTACTTAAGACTCTTTCGGGGCATCGCGGTAATGTCAGTAGTGTCAGTTTCAGTCCAGATGGCAAAATGATAGCCTCTGGTAGTAAGGACAAAACTATTAAACTGTGGAGTCGGGAGGGTCAGTTGCTTAAAACTCTTTCTGGGCATGAAGATAGTGTCCAGAGCATCAGTTTCAGTCCAGATGGCAAAATGATAGCCTCTGGTAGTAAGGACAAGACTATTAAACTGTGGAGTCGAGAAGGTCAGTTGCTTAAAACTCTTCCCGAAAAGAATTTTCCTGGTGGACACATCAGTGATGTTATGAACGTCAGTTTTAGTCCAGACGGCACGACAATTGCCTCTGCTAGTCAGGACAGCACAGTGAAATTATGGAGTTTGGATAGCCAAAAACCTCAAAAAACTCTCACTGGGCATGGCACTATTGTTAGTAGTGTCAGTTTCAGCCCAGACGGTAAGATACTTGCCTCTGGAAGCGATGACGAAAACATCAAACTCTGGAGTCGGGAGGGTCAAGAACTTAAAACCCTGACCGATCATCGCGATGATGTGAAAAGTGTCAGCTTCAGCCCGGACGGCAAAACACTTGCCTCTGCTAGTAAGGACAACACTGTTATCCTATGGAATTTGAATTTAGATGATTTACTGGTGCGGGGTTGTGATTGGCTGCGTGACTATCTGAAAAACCCTAATGCAAAGCTTAGTGAGAGCGATCGCACTTTATGTAATGGTCTTGGAATTTAAAGGTGAGTTACAGTTCCCTAAATTATCTAATCTCTACAAACTTAGTTAACGCTGCTTGTGCCATACTCTGGGAGCGCTAGGGGCTTACCGTAGCCCGAGAGGCGGTTAATCATCTGAAGTTACCACAAATTCTTCAGCGCTCGCCTCAGCTATTTGCATATAGAGGTTTGTGACACCAGGGGCAAATTATTCCTGAAAGCTACACTGCAAGCCTTTCACCTTTAACGCCCTACCTGACATAGCGTCACTTCAAATGGAGTCACAGCCAGTTTTCGGCTAGAGTCTTCCAGCCCAACCTTCAGTGGGAACGAAACAATCGTGTGATTGACCCTTAGACAGTTTGACAATACCATCCCGTAGAGGAGCTTTATTGGCGTTAGGTGTTGTTGCCATCCATTCGGGAAAGTTACATTGGTTGGTCACTAATAACCGAGTCGTATGATTCGTGGCTGCTAGCTCTTGTGCGATCGCCGAAGAGGAATTGACGAAAAGGAGCAAAAATGCGAGGGATATTACGAAGACTGTGGTTCTCACTAAGATGAGTGCGTTGGTTGTGGCGGCAGCAACCCCAGTCAGGACTGTTGAGAAAAGCGATCGCACAAGAGGTATAGGTGATTGTAACATTGTCGGGCTCTGTTTATTGTTTATAGCTAGGGGAAAGTGGCAGTATCGGAATTCAAAGGTGAGTTACAATTCCCTGAACTAGCTGATTAATTTTGGCGTTCGCCTCTTCTAGTTGTAGAGTAACTCATCCAATAAGATGCGACAAATTAATTCTGAGCTTTCAAAAGAAGCGAGAACAAAGTTGGAAGTAAAGATGACGACATCTAGTGCAACCCAAGAGCATAACCTGATTGAACATCAAACCAATGGATATTTTGAGGTGGCAAAGCTAATGTAATCTCTCCATTATTCCATTTTTGGTCTGGAGGTAACAAAGCACGCACAGTTAAGGATTCTGTTTCAAAGTTTTTAACACGCACACTAACCAAATTGTGCATACCCAAGTTTTCTACTAGATACACGTGCCCTTGAATTTTCTGTTGATCGTATGATTGTGCAATGCGGACGTGTTCTGGACGGATACCTAACACAATTTCCGGTGGTACTGTTGGCATATCTGGTAAAAGTACTTTTGCATCACCTAACATTACATAGTATCCGTTACAGGGTAGCGTTAGGAAATTCATTTGTGGACTACCAACAAATCCAGCAACAAATAAATTAGCTGGCTGGTTGTAGATGCATTCTGGTGAGTCGAGTTGCTGGACAAGACCATCATTGAGTACAGCTACTTTTGTCGAAAGTGTCATTGCTTCTGTTTGGTCATGAGTCACGTAGACCACTGGAGCTTTTTGAGTAGCAAATATTTGCTTGATATCAGCACGGACTCGTTCGCGTAGAAGCGCATCTAGGTTACTCAGCGGTTCATCCAGCAAATACACTTGAGCGCGACGCACCAAAGCCCGACCAAGAGCGACTCTTTGTCTTTGTCCTCCTGATAATTGACCTGGTTTACGTTGCAATAATTCTTCTAATCCTAAAAGCTTTGCCACTTCTGTCAGTCGCTGTTGAATTTCAGCGCGAGGAGTTTTTTTCAGCTTCAGTCCTGACGCTAGGTTTTCGTACACGGACATATGAGGGTAAAGCGCATAACTTTGAAAGACCATTGCCATATTGCGCTCGCCAGGTCGTTTAAATGTAATCTCCTCATCCCCAAGAAATATCCGACCACGAGTCGGTTCCTCTAGCCCTGCAATCATTCGCAGTAGGGTAGATTTACCACAGCCACTTGGACCCAGTAAAGTGAGAAATTCATTGTCATCTACAGTTAAATTAATGTCTTTAACTGGAATAACTTTAGGCGTATAGATCTTGTTTAAGCTTTTCAGTTCTAGTTTCGCCATTTTTCTGGTTTTAATTATTTTTATCTTTTGCCAATTCTTCCCCTTGTCCTTCATCATCCCTTAACAGCACCAGTTGTAAGACCTTGGATAATCTTGCGCTGGAAGAACAAAACGATTAAAACTAACGGCAATGTTCCAACAACCGTTGCTGCAGCAATAGGACCATAGGGAATTTCAAAGACTGTTGCACCGCCTAATTGTGCCGCAGCAACGGAAATTGTTTTCATCTCTTCACGGGTAATAAATGTGAGAGCAAAGATAAACTCATTCCAGGCAAAAATAAATGTGAGAATTCCCGTCGTTACTAAAGCAGGAATTGTCATGGGTAGTAAGATTTGCAATAACATTTGTACAGTGTTGTAGCCATCCACTCTTGCGGAATCTTCCAAATCTTTTGGTAATTGCTGGAAAAAGCTGCGTAATACCAAAATTGTTAATGGTAAATTGATAGCAGTATAAGGAATAAGAAGCGCTAAATAGTTGTTACCTAGATTTAGCCCTTTGATAATTTCTAAAAGACCCAAAAACAATAAAATACCAGGAAATAAAGTGACAATGAGAATACCTGCTATAATAGCTCTGCTACCCCAAGGACGCAACCGTGCTAAAGCATACGCAGCAGGCGCACCTAGTGCTAAAGATAAAACTGTAGAAACAATGGAGACGAAAGCACTATTCAATATATAACGCAAAAATGGACGCCGGGTAAATAATTCGATGTAGTGAGTGAAAGTAATTCGAGAAGGAAAATAAACGGTAGGAATTTTAGCAATATCCTTATTTAACTTAAATGATGTGAGTAGTTGCCACATTGCTGGTGCTAAACAGAAAACCACAACTAAGGCAATTACCACTCTAAGTAAGATATTTTTACCAAAATTTTTTACTCTTGTTTTTGGTTTGAGAATTGTAATCGATTTTTTCTGAGTGACAGTCATAGAAATTATTCATGTGAGATTTTGGAGATGTCTATTAGTAAAAGGTCTCCATAGAAGATTTGTTGAGTAAAAAACTAGCAATAGCTACCGCTGCAATCAATAAAAGAAACGTCACCACAACTAAAGCTGCCCCATACCCAAAATCTAAGTAGCGCATTACGGTAGAGTAGATATACAGTGATACCACTTCTGTTGCACCACCGGGACCTCCTCCAGTCATAACAGCAATCAAGTCAAAAATTCCAAAAGCCTGAGCAAACCGAAACAACATAGCAATGAGAATTTGCGGCATCAACAGAGGTAGAGTAATTTGGTAGAAGCTTTGCCAGGGTGCTGCGCCATCAATTGCATGAGCTTCATACAGGTCGAGTGAAATTGACTGTAAACCAGCCAATAGCAAGATACTGATAAATGGAGTCGTTTTCCACACATCTGCAAATATTACGGCTGTTATTGCTAATGTCGGTTCTCCCAACCAGTTAATTCCAGTTTGAATCAAACCTAGCCGTAGCAGAATGTCGTTGACAACTCCAAACTGGTCATTAAAAATCCAAGCCCAAGCAAGACCGATGAGGGCGGTAGGCAAAGCCCAAGGTAAAATGGCGATCGCACGTACTGCACTCCTGCCAAAAAACTTCTTATTCAAGACTAGGGCAACACCCAATCCCAGCAGTAACTCTAGGAACACTGTTGATAAAGTGAATACTGTTGTTGTCCTAAAACTTTCCCAGAAACGACCATCCCCTGCCATTCGCACGTAATTACTAAAACCAGAAAAGACGGGTTGCAGTTTCGTTCCTAAATTCTGGGTAAAGAAACTTAACCAAAAAGCTCGCACTATTGGATAGCCAAAGACAAATAACAGCAACAGCAAGGCGGGTAGCAAGAGAATCCACGCTGTTCGTTGTTCTCGACTTCTTATTGTTTGTAAATTAGTCATTAGTTATTGTAAAGACCTTGCATACAAAATTTCTTCATCATTACCCTCCTGTCCCCAGTAGTTGCCGGGTTTCATTAGCAGCAGCTTGCATTGCATTTTCAGGAGTTATGCTATTTGTTAGTGCAGCACTGAGATAACGTTGCAAAATATCTGATACTTGAGCGTACTGGGCAATGGGTGGACGTAGAACGGCTCTATCAGCTATTTTATGTAACTGAGAATAATGAGGGTATTTACTGACAATTTCTGGGTCTGTAAATAGTGAGGGTCTGCTTGGGACGAAACCTGCTTTCAAAATAAATTGGCGCTGTGCTTCTTCGCTCGTAAAGTATTGAATTGCTTTCCAAGCTTCTTCAGGATGTTTAGAGAATTTGGCAATTCCCAAACCCCAACCACCTAAACACGCTCCTCCACTGTTATGAGGAGTAGCAACCATCAGTTTAATTCCGATTTTGCCTTTGATGGGAGAATCTTCAGCATTGGCTAGGGGCCAAACATAAGGCCAACTGCGTAAAAATGCTGCTTGACCGCTTTGAAATATACGTCTAGTATCTTCTTCGATATATGTTGTGACTCCAGCCGGAGAAATTTTTTCTTGAATTGTGTCTTTAAGAAAAGCGATCGCTTTTAATGTCTCGGGTTTATCCAGCCCCACTTCTAAAGTATCAGGATTCACCCAAAATCCACGGAAACCTTCCAAAACTTCCACAAACATTGCAGCTAGTCCTTCATACTGGCGACCCTGCCAAAGATAACCCCAATTGACTTTTCCTTGGTCTTTTAAAGACTTAGAAATGTTGACCAAATCTATAAAGGTTTCTGGCGGTTGAAACCCTGCTTGGTTGAGCAAGTCTTTTCGGTAGTAAAGGACTCCCAAATCACTTCGCATAGGAATTTTGTAGAGCTTACCTTCGTAACGCCCCGCTTCTACATCAGTGGGCGAAAATGCGGCTAACTCTTCTTTTGTCAGGCGGTCGCTTAAGTCTAACAACCACCCAGCAGCTGCAAACTTGGGCGTCCAAATAACATCCATATTGACCAAGTCATAGGGAGATTCTCCCAAGATAAATGCTGAAGTATACAAGTCCTCCAGCAAATTTGTAGCATTTGGACCTTCAATTAGATTGATACGAATGCCTGGATTTTTTGCTTCAAAGTCTTTGATGATGCCTTGCTTCCAAGGTTGGGCATCAGGAGAAGTTAACAACAAATTCAGGACTACTGGTTTCTGTGATAAGGCTGGCGGGAGGGAAAGCAAGATGATGCTTAATAAAAAAGCAGCAAATATTCCTGTAGTAAATTTAAATTTTTGTAATATTTTTTGCTGTTTTTTTTTGTTAAAATCAGACATTTTTATCAAACTAATTCTAGTATACAATGGGTTATTGAGAGTTATGTAGTATCTCCCATTTCTTTGTGTTCTTGGGACGGTAGATCGGAAACTTCATTTCTCAACTGCTTCGATTACATAATTTCAAGGCTTGAGCAGATTTTTTATGATGTAGATTTAAGTAGTCGTAATTAACAACTGTAGTGAAAATTTATGAGCTTTCTCTATAGTTGTTAGGGTTACCTAGCTGGACATAATATTACTTCTTATTAGCATGAGGATTAACACAATATAAGGAATAAGGGTCTTTGTAATTGTGATGAGTTGGTTTTTCGAGTTTTATTGCTTTGTTTTTCGATATGCTTTTACAATATGGCTCTAAGTCAATGTCTATATTATAGGTATTTCTTCCTTGAAAACCATACTTCTCTCCTTGTTTTGCGATTTCGTAAGAGCATACCCATCGAAAGACTGGATAAACGTCTTTTTTAGTTTCAAGAAGCACCGGTTGTCCTGGTAAAATACGGTCACCATTATCTTTTTTATAAAATCCTTGTTCTGTGGCATCTTTTTCCATTTGTTGAATAATTTCTTCATGCTGACATACTTGTTGCAAGTCAATCTCTTCTTCAAAACCCTTATTAATTTCATTAGTTAAGTCAGGAAATAAAGGGTTAAGCTCTATAGAAATTTCTTTAGAGCCTAAGTTTTTATCACCTTCTCGTATCTTATATTCACAAGAAAATCTTAGTATGTTTATGTTGCTAGTATTCTTATTGTCTACGAAAGATGTTTCTATGGATACATCTGCATTACCTTCGATTTTTAGCCTCTTTTCTACCAGTCCTTCATAACTTTTACAGACTTTTATTTTATAGTCTTCATCTCGGCTCATATTTTGATCATTTAAGGTGTCTATATACCAATTTTGAATTAACAATGCAAGTGGTGCTAAAAATACTAGCAAACCGACCAGGTAGGGAAGAATCTGTACAAAATTGGCAAGTTTATCATGCGTTATCAGGTCGAGAAATGCTTGGAAGAAGTTCCTTACTATATCAACAAGATTATTGGGTGGGGTAAGAGAATTGCTGGGTGGAGTAGGAGAATTATTGGGTGGGGTAAGAGAATTGCTGGGTGGAGTAGGAGAATTATTGGGTGGGGTAGGAGAATTATTGGGTGGGGTAGGAGAGTTTGACATAAAAGAACTCCAACTAATTAAAAAATTAACTACGTTCAACCTTAAAGATTGTCTTGAAAATGGTCGTGTTGCTCGTCGATTATTCCACTCAATTATTAGCACTCAACCATATTTTCACTATTTGTTAATAGATATATGATGTAAAGCTGTTTGATAATCAGCGTATGATAAAACTGAAGCTTCATCAAAATTATACGTAGATGGATAAGAAAACCCTATTCTTTGAGGTTCAATATAAGTGTCGGTTATGTTCAATGTTGAAAGTCCAATATCTGATGGTTGTAAAGTGTGATTGACATAACGAGGAAAACAAACAACACTACCGAAAGAAAGTAGAATTTCAATCATCGTATCAAATCCTAATTTTGTATCGTGAATAAAGTATCTTCCTCTTCTAGATTTTTCTTGAGATGTGACAATAATAATTGAATCAACAGAATGATAATGTGGTTCAATATTGTATTCACTAAATTTAGCATCTTCGCGTCTGCCGTCAGGGTAATCATGAACTAGTCTTGCTGCAAAGTCATGATTATACAGAAGTGTTGAAGTTGAAAAAACTTGATGTGGCAAATAGAAAGGAACGGTTTGAAAAGAGTTATCTTTCTCTAAAGAATTAAGCAGACAAAGATTGGAATGATAACGTTCATCAACATGGTATAATAATTCCCCCCTCTTCCAACTCCTAGCGACAAAATTTTGAAAGCCCAGCTTGGTTGTATCTCCAATAATCGACTCAACAATGACTTTGATTAACAGTTGAATTTTTTCAGAAAAATTTGTTTTTTTTCGGTACGTGGTATCCATATCAAATTTTATTAATGCTCTAGAGCACTTCTTCTATGTATAGATTTCGTTTTTTTCAACTTATACAGATGCTGTTGGCTGGATATCTCACATCTTGCACCATCGCCTTATTGCAAAAATCACAGCCCAAAAAGTTGATTCTTTCGTAGGTAGGGCTATGCCGCACAGCCCTTATTGAGAAGGTGCAAGATATCAGATATGGCAGTGATTGAAAACCTATCAATAAAAATCCACAGTTTTTTCATGACAACATCATGATTGTCTTTTACTGTTATCAAGAATCGACTGATGAAATCTCTTATGTGTTCAAGCTTGCTTGCTGACGATACGATCGGCATATGTATTTTTTGTAGCTGTTCATTGATTAAAGTTCCTAATTTGCTTGAATAGTTTTGAGGTTCACCCTTCTTTATCCTTATTTCATAGGGCTTTGAGACGAAGTGGTCACCCCCTCAACAATTTCAACCAATCATTATTATTGATTTCTTTGTTTAAGTTTTTCACAAAGCAGTAGTTTTATTGATTTATCATACTTAGTGTAGATGATCGCCATAAATTATCAATACCGTAAAGTTAAGGTGAAGTTACGGTGAAGTTACTTCTATGGTAGAGTTGACATAGAAACTCATACAATAGCCTATGAACTTTGAGGAAGCGTTGGAAGTTGCTGATGAAGCCGCGTTCGTGAACGTAGGAAGAAGGTTGAGTCAAGTAGAAATCGCTATCCTCAAAGGCTCTTGGGAGAATCTGACCTACGAGCAAATTGCTTCTGAAGCGAGATACTCGGTGGCGTATGTAAAGCAACATGTGGGTCCTGAACTGTGGAAACTGCTTACCCAAGCACTGGGTGAAAAAGTCAGCAAAAGCAACTTTCGCTCGGCTCTAGAGCGGTTTTGGCGCAAATCGAAGAACGCAGAGGAAGCGCAGAACACCTCAGAGAATTCAATCCAAAATTCAAACCCCCCTTTTTCCCTCCTTGGTAAGGGGGGATTAAAGGGGGATGCTCCCCTTGCTCAGGACGGATTTCACAGGGGTGCAGACTGGGGAGAACAGATCGATGTCTCTACGTTCTACGGACGCACAGCAGAACTCAATACACTAGAGCAATGGCTGATAAAGGAGCGTTGTCGATTGGTAGCGCTATTAGGAATGGGGGGAATTGGAAAAACCTCTATTGCAGCCAAGCTAGTGCAACAAATTCAAGGGTCGTTTGAGTACGTTATTTGGCGAAGTCTCCACAATTCCCCGCCACTTTTTGAACTCCTTCCTACTTTGATTCAATTTGTCTCCAACTTAGAGGTTTCAGAAAATGACCTACCAAAAAGTGTCAACAGTAGAATCTCGTTACTAATTGAGTATTTACTCAAACACCGCTGTCTTATAGTACTTGATAATACTGAAACCATTTTGCAATCTGGCGATCGCGCAGGCTTCTATCGAGAAGGCTATGAAGATTATGGATTACTTTTTAAACGAGTCGGTCAAGAAATTCATCAAAGTTGCTTGCTATTAACATCTCGCGAAAAACCCAAAGAGGTAGCATCACTTGAAGGAAAAACCCTCCCTGTTCGTTCATTACAACTTGGTGGTCTAGAAGCAGTAGCAGGGCAAAAAATTTTGGAAGTTAAGGGAATCAGTGGTTCGGAGTCAGAATTGACAACATTAGTAGAGCGTTATTCAGGTAACGCCTTAGCCTTGAAAATAGTCTCAACGACAATACTAGATCTTTTTAATGGTCATGTTTCTGAATTTCTCAGACAAAAAACATCTGTCTTTGGTAGCATTCGCGAGCTTTTAGAGCAGCAGTTTTCACGCTTGTCAGATTTAGAAAAGGACATCATGTACTGGCTGGCAATTAATCGCGAGCCAATTTCACTATCAGAGTTACGAGAAGATATCGGATCGCCAATACCAGTACAAAAATTCCTGAATGCTCTAGAGTCTTTAGTACAGCGATCGCTACTTGAGAAGACTACACTTATTAAAAACCCAGTATCGCTCTTCACACTACAACCCGTACTAATGGAGTATGTGACCAATCAATTGGTAGAGCAAGTTTGTCAAGAAATTGCAACACAAAGTATCAAACTTTTTAGAAGCCATGCTTTGATTAAGACGACTGCAAAAGATTATGTACGGCAAACTCAAATTCGCCTCATCCTTCAACCAGTAATTTATGGTCTATTAACAGATTTGAGAAGCAAAAAAGATATTGAAAAAAAACTCACTCAAATTCTAACAAAACTGCGAAAAGAATCTCCATTAGAACCGGGGTATACGGGAGGAAATGTTTTCAATCTACTCAAGCATTTGGAGACCGATCTAAGCGGCTATGATTTCTCGTACCTAAATATTTCACAGGCAGATTTACGAGGTGTAGAATTGCACAATGTAAATTTTGCTCATGCCAATTTAGCTAAATTGGCATTTGTTGAAAGTTTCGGAGCTATTTTATCAGTAACCTTTAGTCCCAATGGTAAGCTTTTGGCAGCAGGAGATACAAATGGTGAAATTCACTTGTACCAAGTAGCAGACGGTCAACAATTGCTCATTTGCAAAGGACATAAAGGTTGGGTTTGGTCAGTCTGCTTCAGCCCAGATGGTCAGACACTTGTAAGTGGAGGTGAAGACCAAACAATTAAGCTATGGGATACCAGCAACGGTTACTGTCTGAGAAATTTAGAAGGTCATAGCGGTACAGTATTTTCAGTGGTATTCAGTCCAGATGGTCATACTCTAGCAAGCGGCAGTGAAGACAACACTGTAAAGTTATGGAACGTAAGTACTGGTCAGGTTTATAAAAATCTCATAAGACATACCAACTGGGTATTCTCTGTCGTCTTTAGCCCGGATGGCTATACTCTGGCAAGTGGTAGTCATGACTCCACTATAAAGTTGTGGGATACACGTACTGGTGAACTCCTCAACACTCTCCACAGTCACACAAAGCGAGTACAGTCAGTTGCTTACTCTCCGAAAAACAGTCACATCCTAGCAAGCGCCAGTGATGACCATACTGTAAAGTTGTGGGATACAAGTACTGGTGAATGCCTCAAAACTTTACAGGGACATAGTAGTGGGCTTTGGTCAATTGCCTTTAGTCCGGATGGTCTGGTCTTAGCGAGTAGCAGTAATGACCAAACAGTCAGGCTTTGGGATTGTTTTACTGACCAATGCTTCCGGATATTGGCAGACCATAGTAATCGGGTATTGTCAGTCGCTTTTAGTCCTCAAGGTACCATACTTGCTAGCGGCACTTTCGACCAAGAAATAAAAATTTGGGAGGTAAATAGCGGTCACTGTCTCAAGACCATACAAGGTCATGCGAATTGGGTATTTTCAGTAGGATTCAGTCCTCAAGGTACTACACTTGCTAGCGGTACTAATGATGGCAAGGTGAGGTTATGGAACAGCAGTACAGGTGAATGTCTTAAAACCTTGAAGGGGCATAGTAATAAGGTATGGTCAATAACTTTCAGTCCAGATGATAACCTCCTTGCAAGTAGTGGTGATGACCAAACAGTGAGGCTGTGGAATATTAGAACAGGTCAATGTCTCAAGACTTTGCAAGGTCACATTGGAGGAGTCTTATCAGTTGCTTTTAGCCCTACGAGTCCGGTTCTTGCCAGTGGCGGTGAAGACCAAGCAGTCAAATTATGGGATATCAGAACTGGTAAATCCTTCTTATCTCTACAAGGGCATTCTAACCGCATATTTACTCTGGCTTTCAGTGTCAATGCTCCCATTCTCGCAAGTGGTAGTGATGACCATACAGTAAAACTGTGGGATATCCACACAGGTCAATGCCTTAAAACTTTACAAGGGCATAGCAATCGAATATATTCAGTTGCATTTAGTCCCAATGGTTTCATTTTGGCAAGTGCCAGTGAAGATAAGACATTGAAGCTATGGGATATCCGCACAGGTGAGTGCTTGAAAACTTTGCAAGGACACAGGGGCTGGGTTCGGTCAGTGACTTTCAGTCCTGATTCTCAGTTATTAGCAAGTAGCAGTGATGACCATACAGTAAGGCTGTGGCATCTGAGTACCGGTGAATGTCTCAAAACTTTGCAAGGACACGCGGATTGGGTTTGGTCAGTTACCTTCAGTCCAAAAGGTGATACGATCGCTAGTGCTAGCCATGACGGTAGCATTAAACTTTGGGACGTCTTGACGGGTGATTGCGTCCAAACTCTCAGAGACAAAAGACCTTACGAAGGTATGAACATCACTGGCATTACAGGTATAAATGAGGCAACTCTTGAAACCCTGAAAGCTTTAGGAGCCGTGGAATGTTATCCGAGTATAGGGAGCGCTTAAATGAGACTACCATTGTAAATCGTTGTAACGCTCATAGTTTCATCCTTAATCCTTAATCCTTAATCCTTGAGGGGAGGGCAAGGATAAGGACCCAATCCAACATCGCCCCAACGCATAACAGTGGCACCAGCATTGGATACCGAACCGATGGTATAGACAAGCACTAAGTCGTTCTCTTGAATTTTGCCCGATTTTGCAGCGTGGTATAGATTAGTAAGAGGAAGTACTGGTCCAATGTTTCCATACTGAGGATAAAGGTTAATTGTACGTTCCATCTCAATGCCTAATGCTCGGGCACAAAGGCTTGCATACCAAGCTGTAGGTGTATTGAAAGCAAAAAAGTTTATTCGATCTAAAGTCACACCCGCAGCAGCAACAGCACCTTCACAGCATGTCCGTATAGAAGGTACAGCCATATTGCTGAGTACTTTGTTGGCGTTCTTCCCTGTCCTTAGGAAAATTCGCTCCTGACCACATGCATCTTTTGTCAGTTCGCTAAAAAAGGCTCCACAAGTCTCGGCGGTATGAACAATTTTAGTGCCGAGAATTCCCTGGTTTGGTTTAAGGGCACTGATGACTAAAGCTCCAGCACCATCGCCAGTAAACCAGGAGAGGGTATCAGTTTCTTCAATAAAGCGAGAATAGGTGCATGAGAGAACCACCAACACATTACGGTACTCTCCCGCCCGCACTAATGCACCGGCAGTTTGGATTGCAACTATGGCATTTGAGCACATCGAATCCAGATTCCATGCAGCACCAGTCAGACCTAATTGAGCAGCAAGTGAGGCTGCATTACCAGGTACGACTTGCTCGGCAATTAGCGAAGCAACAATCATCAGGTCAATTTCTTGGGGAGAAAGCTGAGCGGCTTCAATGGCATCTTTTGCCGCCTTATACTCTAGTGTTAGAGAAGATTCGTCTGGACCAAGTACTCTTCGTTCAATAGTGCCACGAAAAGGGTCTTTCAGATAGGGCATCATTTCTTGGTCAAATTCGTTGCTGGGGGCTGAGTTAGCAAGGGAAAAGAGTCGAGCTAAACTTTTTTGCTCGGCAGTAGCAATCAAATCGGGGTATTTTTCTCTGTAGTAATCGTTTGTACGCTTGATGCAAGGCATGCTTAATGCAAGGGAGCGAATACCCACTGACTTGTGTAACATGATAAATCTCCTTATGGGAATTGGTTAGAAATTTGTTAGGAATTTGTAGCGCCTTGGGAAATCAAACTTTGAATGCGATCCCCAATGGGTGCTAGTTGAGTTGGATCGATAATTACGTCAACAACAACCGGACCCGTCGAGTTCATTGCTGTCTCCAATGCTGCAAGTATCTCAGACTCTTTTTCGACACGAATACCGATAGCTCCCAAACCAGAAGCAATCCTGACAAAATCCGCCTGGGCAATTGCTGTATCCATACCTTCGTAACCCTGCATATTCAAGCCCTGATGGCACATGTTGTAACGTCCGTCATTCAGTACAATCCAAACAGCAGGAATTTGGTAACTGACAGCCGTACTGACCTCATTGTTCATGAGCATTGCACCATCTCCAACAATCGTCACGGCTTTACCATGATGGGCGATCGCAGCACCAACAACCCCTGTGGTAGTATGACCCATAGATGAGAACCCTGTGCTGACTCGAAAACGACCCGGTTGAGTAAATCGCAGTAGGTGAATTGCCCAAGCAAATGAGTTTCCGCCTTCAGCCATGACCACTGCATCGCTTTCCTCGACAATAATCCGTTGGATCTCATTCATAAGTACTTCCGGTCGCACCCCATCCTGTGAGCGTGGATTGATAACATGGCGCTTGGGTTGCCATCGCGATATAATCTTTGACTGATTTTGCTGCTTGGGTAAGTACTTCAGCAACGCCTGAACAAACAATCTCACATCAGACTGAACTGCAAAAGTCTCGGCAAATGGATACGCACTTCCAGGAACCTCTGGGTCGATGTCAACATGCACAATCCCTTGCGAAGGTATCATTGCGGGATTCCAAAAAGAGGTAAATTCACCAAGACGTGTTCCCAGTACCAGCGTTCGTATAGGGCGAGACTCTCGCATATATTCTAAAACCGACTCATGCCCAGCGAAGCCTGTCACACCCACAAATTGAGGATGATTCTCAGGGAAAATACCCTTGCCTCGTGGCGAACACATCACCATAGCTTTCGTTCTCTCAGCAAGTTGGCGAATTTCTGCTGCGGCAAAGCGGGCACCAAAGCCAACCCAAATGGCAAATGGGTCTTGGGATAACAAGTTTGCACATTTTGAGATGGTTTCTTCAGTGGCGATCGCAGAAGCACAAGACAAACTAACCTGTGGTAGGGATGGATTGATTAAGCTGGTTTGGATATTGGTAGGGATACTTAAGTGGGCGACAAAGCCACCTAATTGGGCTAAGCCTCTCGCTAGCCGTTGACAGATTTGTGGAAGTTCATCACCGGATTCAACAGTAATTGCGTAATGAAATAATGGTTCCTTTGTAAAAATCCCCGTGCTAGGCATCGTGTAGGTGCTGGTTTCTTGAAGAGACCATCGACCGCGCTGCGATGTTGAGGTAGAAGCAGAGACAAAAATCACCTTCGCCCCTTCCCAACGTGCAGCAAATAACCCAGTTAACGCATTCGCGATCCCCGGACCAGTGGTGGTGAAGACGACAACAGGGCGATTGCTAGCAAAATATGCCTCAGCTGCTGCAAAAGCGGCTCCTACTTCATGACGAAAGTGAAAAACCTGAATTGAACTCTGTTGCAGAGCATGCCACACCGGTACAATTGCCCCCCCCGAGACACCAAATGCATATTGCACTCCCATGTTTTCCAGCATCTTGACTATTGCAGAGGCGACTGAGACAGATACAACGTCCGATTGTGAATTTGACTGGTTATTCGTAACAGGCGAGGGGGTTAAAGATGACTGAGTTGGAGCAAGAATGCCAGAACCGGATTCATGATTTAGAGGACTGTTGCGATCTGATGTTAACTTCCTTGGAGTATGAATTTTTCCTTTTTTTGCCTTACTTTTGTTGGTAGGGAAAGATTTAGTGTTCATAAATTAAAACAAGTAAATAAGTGTTCCAGCAGTACCCACTCTAATCATTGGGTATTACAAAGATGTACCAATAAAACCCTCCGAACACCGACCATTTTTCATCACTGTTCTGAAGAGTTACATTCATGTATAGATTCAGTTTTTTTCAACTTATACACTCCCGGTTTGCTCATTTTTTAATGAGTGAAGAAAAATAGAAATAATACCAATTCTCTACGAGGATATTTGAAATTCTTCAACCTGCTGCTGGGAATTGCTCTACACTTTAAGGACGTGGAGCTTTGGGCGATGATTTTCATCGATAATGTACAATGCCTGTAAGCCAAAATTCAAGACGTGCAGGCATCTAAAGTTAAGTTGAGATAATGTCGTCTCAAAAAGTGCTACCTCAAGCTACTGAGTCTCAATCCCATCACACAAACGGCGATCGCTCAAGTTGGCAAGTTACTCCCCTTCCGTCAGAAGAGTACCGATCGCCTAGGTTGAATGCAAAATGTGACTAAATTGCCATTTGGGACACACAACTGTATAAGTTGATTGGATTTGGATCTATATAAAAGTAGAACCAGGAAAAAACAAGCAATTAGCTTGGTTTCCTCTTTCTGCTCAAAAAATCATCACACCATCAAAACACATTCCTATGAATATCAAGTCTGATTTGTGACAAAGTTTCATGACTCAATTGCTGAAAACAACATCATTCACACGGAGAATTAGCAGGTTTTCTACTATCTCGCTCTTATTGCGTTGTGCCAACCTCTGCCAACTGCCGTTTCGGTTACATCTCTCTGGCTACTTTAAATCAACCAATTGTTGTTAAAAAAACGATGACCAAAAGTACCTTTGCAAGTAAAACAATCTGGAGGACAGTTTTAGCAGGAGTAGTATCTTTAGCTCCACTTACTGTACTCGAATTTGGAATGATGCAAGTCATTCCTTCTATATTCAATCCGCTCCCTGCTCAAGCAAGTAATAGAAGTTACACGGATATGCTGAATGCATTGGGCAGGAGGGAAACAGGACAACAAAATCCACGATATGATAGGGAGGAGGAGAGAGGGTTGCGTTTTATTGGCAAGTATCAATTTGGAGAAGCGCTGCTGATTGACCTTGGCTACTACCAAGCTAGGTGCGGTTCTTACTACGTTAAAGGTCAACCGGGTCCTACTCGAAATGAATGGAACGGCACATGGACAGGAAAGCGCAATGTTTGGAGTCTAGAAGATTTAAAGAACTCCCGCAATGCCAATAATGTTCATGTTCAAGAATATATAATTCGTGAAGCTTTTTACATGAACTATGATATTATCAATCAGGAGCTTGGAAAGCAAGGAAAGTCTATAAGAAGTTACATCGGACAATCAATAAGTGGTAGTCAGCCAATTACTCTTTCTGGTCTTCTGGCAGGCGCACACTTAGTGGGAGCTTGGGGAGTCAAAGATTTTCTGCTCAAAGGTACAATCCACAAAGATGAAAATTTCACTACTGTTGTCCAGTACATTGATGAGTTTCGCGGTTACGACGTAACGGAACAAGACGTAAAGAGTTTCCCATACACACGCAAATTTTGCACCCCGTAAACACTTGTAAAATTTATTTGACAAAATGAATTGCCTGCACTGCTAAACTAGAAATCGAGCCGTGCAGGCGGTCAAGATTGAGTTAAGAAAATATCTTTCAAAAAGCGTTACCTCAAGCTACTGAGTCTCAATGCCATCACACAAACGGCGATCGCTCTGAGTAACACGGGGATTGTTTTTCAGATAGTCGCTTACCCAATTGCAACCATCAACTAGTAGCTGATTTGACTCCAAGTCCAAATTCCACAGAATTAATTTTCCGGTGTTGTCGGCTGAAGCAAGGTGAGTACCATCTGGGCTAAAATTTAAACTCCAGACTGAATCATCGTGACCAAGATAGGTTTTCAGTTGCTTTCCGTCAAGATGCCAGAGTTTAACAGTCCTATCTAAACTAGCAGTAGCAATTGTTTTGCCATCAGGGCTAAATCTGACACGAAAGACTGCAGCATTATGCCCTTTGATGTTTCCATTGAATTGACCTTGAATTGTCCAAAGTTTGACAGTTCTATCCTCACTAGCAGTAGCAATTGTTTTGCCATCAGGACTGAAACTGACACTATGAACTCCATCAAGATGCCCTTTAAGAGTTTTGATTGGCTTTCCTGGAATTGTCCAAAGTTTGACAGTTTTGTCCCAACCCGCAGTGGCGATAGTTTTACCATCAGGGCTAAAACTGACGCTATTGACCCCTTCCCCATCTTCATCTTCATCTTTTGTGTGTGCTTCAATGGTTTGGAGTTGGTTGCCATTTAAGTTCCAGAGTTTGACAAGACCGTCATGACCTGCCGTAGCAAAAGTCTTGCCATCAGGGCTAAAACTCACTTGCCAAATCCATTTTTGATTGTGCGCTTTGAAAGCTTTGATTTTTTCTCCCAGACGATTCCAAAGTATCACATTACCATCAGCAGTAGCAGTAGCAATAATTTGTCCATCAGGGCTAAAATTAACGTGAGTAAACCATGTGTCCTTGCTGGTGTCATCTAATTTCAGAGTTTTGATAAATTCACCATCGCGCCGCCAAAGTTTGACGGTTTTGTCTTTACTAGCAGTGGCATATTGGGAGCCATCAGGGCTAAAACTGAGGCTATAAATCGCACCATTATGCACCTGTTGAAGTTGATGTTTCTTCCCTTTTAATTGCCAAAGTTTGGCAGTGCCATCCTTGCTTGCAGTGGCGATCGTTTTTCCGTCGGGGCTGAAACTGACGCTCCAAATCCAATCTTTATGTCCTTTCAGAGTTTGGAGTTGGGAACCTGACTCGCTCCAAATTTTGATGGTTTGGTCACTACCAACGGTAGCAATTTTTTGACCATCAGGAGTGAAGCTAACGCTAGTTGCTTCTTTATGAGCATTTAAGGTTCTGATTTCCTGTCCCTCCATGCTCCAGAGTTTTACAGTTTCATCCCGACTAGCAGTAGCAATTTTCCGACCATCAGGGCTGAAACTCACACTCCAAACCCAATCCTTATGTCCAACAAAGGTTCGCAATTCTTTCCCGTCCCGGTTCCAAAGTTTGACTGTCTTATCCTGGCTGGCAGTAGCAACAGTATGACCATCAGGACTAAAACTCAGATTCAAAATCGACTTTTCATGTCCCTTAAAGGTTTTGATTAATTTACCATCAATTCCCCAGAGCTTGATATATCCCTTGGCGTCTGCGCTAGCAATTGTCTTTCCGTCAGGACTAAAACTCACACTATTCACTTTTGTATTATGGTCTTTGAGGGTAGTCATTAATTGACCTTCAGTTGTCCAAAGTTTGACAGTTCCATCCCAACTTGCCGTGGCAATTATCTTGCCTTTTGGGCTAAATCTGACGCTTTGTACTAAATCTTGATGTCCTTGGAGGGTTTGTATTTGAGCCCCATCCAAACTCCAGAGTTTAACGGTTTTGTCTTTGCTAGCAGTAGCGATCGTATTACCAAGCGGGCTGAAACTCACGTCTGTGACTTCATCTGTATGTCTTTCCAAGCGATTGCGTTCTGTTACTTTGTAAAGTGCCTCTTGTAATAAAATGTTAATTTGCTGTTGAAGAATTGCTTTTTCCTTAGGTAGATAAAATGCGGGAAACCAAGGTGTTTTATTCAGTTTTTTAAATGCCTTCAAACTTTCTATTAGTGCATCAAAATCTTGAGATGATATTAAAAGTGCTTGACTTGATAGACCGATCGCTTTGATTTCATTCAAACGTGCATTTTGCCATTGCCACCATGCTAAAAGCGTGAGGATCAAGGTGACTACCAAACCACCACCAAGCCCTAACACAATAAGTTGCTGTCTGCGTTTGTTTTGGCGTAGTTCCTGTTGTTGACGCGTGATGCTAGCGGTAATAAAATTCTGCTCGGATTGTGTAAGTTGTTCTCTGCGTTGCTCGTACCATTCTTGTGCTACTGCCAGACGCGTGCCTTGCAATAATGCTTCTGGTTGGTGGTTCTTATTCAACTCCTGCCATTCTTGCACGTCTGGTTTTAATCTTTCTTGCCAAATGCGAAACTCACGGTTAGCTTTGATCCACTCCCGCAAGGTTCCCCATTCCCGAATCAATGCTTCATGGACAATTTCTACTGTTTCTATTTTCTCAATTTCATCCCACCCAGTTACTACTAAACGTGCATCCGCCAAGCGTTTGACTAAATCCCAATTTTCTTCCCCCACCTCAGTGCGAGTCGCCACGCGTCTGGTGTCTTCCGTCCCTTCCCCCGGACGCACTAACTGAATAAACACCCTTTGTGCTTTTTCTTTATCCGGGACGGATAGCGGGTTCAATACATCATCTGCATAGTTAGCCAAAGCTTTCTCTAAACCACCAATTTCTTCATAAGCCTCATGAGTCAGATACCAATTTTTCTGTTTAGACCATAACTGTGTCAGAGCAAATTCAAGCATTGGTAAACGACCCAGTTGATTCCCAAGGTCATTAATTAATCTACTAGTTAAGCCCGACTCTAACTCTACCTTCATTTTTGCTGCAGGTTCTTCGATCGCATCTCGTAATTCTTCGGAGTTCATTGGGGTCAGTAATAATGGTGCATACCGCTGCAAAGCCTCACCAAAAGGTTGATAATCAAGCGCATTTCTGAGAAAATCTGCTCTGAGCGTTAGCACCAACGTAAACTTTCTTCCAAATTGGACAGCATACAACAACGCATCTAAAAAAGGTTGGCTCTCTGCTTGTGTTGCTAGAGTGTAAAGTTCTTCAAACTGGTCAGCTACCAACACTAAATGCTGATATCCTGAATATCTTACAATATTTTTAACGTAATGGTATAAGCTTGTTTTATCTAACTCTAGGTCTTTCTTTAAATTAATTTCCATCGAAGAGCGAGCATTTTCTCTTACATCTCCTTGCTGCTGTCGTACCAAGGACTGACAAAGAGGATTTAACGCCGCAGCCAAAGCATCAAAAGGATTCTTCCCCGGACGAAAACTGACTATTCCTACATCAAGAGTAGCTTGTAAATGCGGAATTAACCCTGCAAACACCAAAGACGACTTCCCACTGCCGGAAGCGCCAATAACAGGTACGAGGGGGTTGCTGTTGACTGCTTCCACAAGAGAAGCAATAAACTTCTTCCTACCAAAAAAGAAATCTGCATTTTCCTGATGAAATGCAGATAAACCCTGATAGGGACAATCAGGAAGTTCCCCGGACAGTCCTCCCAAATCTTCCCAACTTGGTGGAGGCTCTGTTGTATTTTGACAGATAATTGGCAACCAACTGACTCCCGGTAGGTGCTTTGCAATATCTCGATCGTCTGCAAGTTCTTGTAACTTATCTCTTGCTTGTCGAACTGAACTAAATAAAGATTCACCTTGGGAAAAAGAATTTAAAAAATAGTGTAGGGGGCTGTTACAATTTCACTGAATCCCTATCAGGGATTGAAACTTTAAAGCTTCCTTCGCCAACTTCCGAGCGTGGTTACAATTTCACTGAATCCCTATCAGGGATTGAAACCTCTTGAAAATTTGCGATCGCAACTTGCTTTAATGAGTTACAATTTCACTGAATCCCTATCAGGGATTGAAACGTGATGCTGAGTATAATCGAGCATTGAACTATCCGTTACAATTTCACTGAATCCCTATCAGGGATTGAAACCTCTGCAAGTGGATGAGCGATCGCTTGTAATAGTGTTACAATTTCACTGAATCCCTATCAGGGATTGAAACTTCAATAACCCAAAGGGGAATTCTCGGATCTACGGTTACAATTTCACTGAATCCCTATCAGGGATTGAAACAAGTATCAACCTATCGATAAGTTGAAAGTGATGGGTTACAATTTCACTGAATCCCTATCAGGGATTGAAACTACACGTTATCCGAGGTGCGATCGCACTCCTTGGTTACAATTTCACTGAATCCCTATCAGGGATTGAAACCAGGGTAATATTTCTCCCACTGGCGATAATCCCACGGTTACAATTTCACTGAATCCCTATCAGGGATTGAAACCCCACATCTTCAGCTAGCGGTAACTACATGAAGATTAAAGTTACAATTTCACTGAATCCCTATCAGGGATTGAAACTATTCATACATATCTTAATTCCCGGCATGGTGGTACGTTACAATTTCACTGAATCCCTATCAGGGATTGAAACCATAATTCTCCTAATTTAATTCAAAATTGGAAGCATAAGTAAGTCGGGGGAAATTTTTACAACTATGTAACAGAAGGTTAAGCAGAAGAATGAGAGCTAAATTTTACACGTTTTTTTTTCTTTATTGCTGGGTTGTCAGCAGAAGGTTAAGCAGAAGAATGAGAGCTAAATTTTACACGTTGTGTACTAATTTTTGCGCTAGTTGAACACCGTTGTATGTGCGTGGTTCTTTTTCTAAACAATCCTCTAAAAACATTATGTCAGCTTCAGTCCATCTGGGTTTTCGTCCACGCCCTGGTTTATACCAAAGACCTTCCATACCTAGCTTTTGCCACCTATGCAAAACTTCTCTTACTGTTTGTTCAGTCCAGTTAAAGTGCGCCGCTATCTTCTCCACATACCAACCATGTGCGCTCAATCTAAGTACTTGTGCTCGGTCTTTCACTTTTTGCGGTACATCTGCCGTTCTTAGGTTGAAAAGAGCTTTATCTTGTTGCGGAGTTAGAAATATCCTTAAACGGCTGCCCATATCTTTTTTTACCGTGCTAGATACATTATACGTATTTACTTATCTTTACATAGTTTGGTTTTTTTAAGTCGTTCTACTTATATTTAATTGTAAGTGTGAATACAAAAGCTTTAGGGTGTGGTAATATTTGAGTTCAACGAGCAAGCTGGTTAACTCATTTGGCATTATCTACATTAATGTGTGTATCGTTGACTAACTCCCCGGCGTAAACGCACGGGGATTCTTCAGAGTTGTATTAGATTTGGTTGCCCACAACCTAACACGCATCGCGGTGGTCAAACACCGCCTACCCAGTCTGCTTAGGTCAATGCCTAAGTTTCCGGCTACTTTGCATAAGATATTTGCGCTGCCGTTAAGGTCAGCGTTGATTAAACTACGATCTTTGGAGCGATACAAGCCACGAAGAATTCTCCTACCAGATGCTTTCCACCCAATCGGTTTTTCTCCATGCTTGGGTAGGGAGTCTCCATCTAAATATGAGGCACAAGAAGTGTTGGCTTCTTCTGTTTCAACGTAGCGAATACCGTAGACTTCACACAGTTGTTTAATTCGTTCTTTTAATTTGGCTAAAGGCATTTGTACAAATTGCTGATTGGATTTGCGTCCCATATCAGCGCCGTCTTTAATGCCTTCATTCCAACCAATTACGATTGTTCCGATCCCATGAGTGAGACAATGGTTAATTGCAATTCTCGCTGCTTTGTTCACCATGTCACGCATTTGGTAATTGCGTTTGCGAGTCAATTTGTCTAAGAAACCATCCCAATATGCTTGCGGTTTACCTTCTTTATGGTTAGCTACTCGCTTATTGTAAAGTTGATTCATCGACTTGGCGTGTCTAGAATCAACTAAAAACGAATTACCCAAAGTATCAACACAAGCCATTAAGTTAGCAGAAGTCCCCAAGTCAATTGACAATGCCTGGTTGACATTTAACTTAATGTTTACTGGCTCCACTTCATAGCTACACTCTAAGTAAAACTCTCCGTTTTTTGGAAGAATTGTGAATTCCTTAATTTTTTTGAAATCAAGGTTGATTGGAAGTGGAAGGAAAAATTCTTTAATGCCAAACCAACGCTTAATTTGCAATCCTAATGGGAAACGAATCAACCCGTTGTCCGTTAAAGTTGGTCTACCCGCACCAATGTTAGGGTACGCAACCTTAAACAAACCACCAGAAGTTCTGTAATCTGGTGGTTTTGGCTTTTGGTTTAACTCTCCCTTGAAAAATAGTTCTCTCAAACCTTTAAAAGATTTAAATGCTTCAGACACGCTCAACAAAGTTTGCTGTGCTGGCACAGATGGCATTGCTTGGGCATGAATGTTATTGCCAACTTCGTAAACTGGATCGAACTTAGAAATTATTCTTCCGGTTTTAAAGAATATTTGTCTTGCCCAGTAAATTCCACAGTTATACAAACTGTTTGACTGTTCGCACAGAAAAATCAAAATAGCTTTAGTATCAGCATCACAGTAAATTACGTTTTGCTGAATTCCCATTAAGGGTTTTGGTTTTTTATCTTTCTTGTTTTTAGCCAGTGGTATCACCTCCTTGATTTAATTAGCTGAACCTATGCTAACATAAATACAACGCCAGTGTATGACAAAATGAAAAACAAACGATTAAACTTTAGGTTGACTGAACGCCGATACAATAAGATTGTCTTATTATCTGCTCAACTCGATAGAACTATTTCTAGCATGATTGATGAGTGGATAGACTCCTTGCCAGAACCGAACAAACAAAATGGCACTGCACCCTAAAGGGTGTTCACGGCTTTCATCCCTTGCCTTAAGGACGGCGGAAACACTCCGCCACGCTCCGTGCTTCAACCTCAAGGGTTTTCAGCCTTTTTACTTATAAAAAAGCCTCTCAATAGAGAGGCTAAATTTTCAAACGGAAATTGCAAAATTTTTAACCAACAAATAAGTTAAGACCATTAACTGCTAAAGCACCAGCTATTGCTGAAGCAACTAGAGAAACACTAGCCGTGTTAAATAGCCACCAAGCAGCGCGTGCAACAGCTTTTTTAGTTTCTATTGCTTGCTTTTTAGTTTGCTCTTTGATGTCAGCAAGGCGTTTGTTAACTTCCTGCTGAATGCGTTCGGCTTGGTGCAACACCTTATCTCTTGCCGCTTCAATGCGGTTGATAATTTGATTGGCATCTTCCTGGGAAATATCTTCACGGGAACTGAGAATGGCGACTAGAGTATCACGATCAAACTGACTGAGGCGATCGCGCAACGCTTCAAATCCTGCTTGCGGATCGTCAAACAATTTAGCAAAGTCTTGTTGGATAGCTTCATAGTTGAGTTCGGGTCGATTGAGAGAGTTAAGATAGGTGCGAATTCTTGCAAAACTCCTGTCAATCGCTGCTTGTACCCTTTGCTGGAGCCTCTGATATTGTTCGGCAATGGAGTGACGTACAGATTCGATTTGATCTACAATCCGATTGGCTTCTTCTTCTGAAATATCCTCACGCTGAGACAGCAACGATACAATTGTAGAACGGTCGAATTTGGTGAGGCGATCGCCTAAAGTGCCAATTCCGGCGCGTGGGTCTTGCAGCAAGAGTTGCAAATCCCGTTTGATCCCTTCTGGGTTAAGTTCTTCTTTGTGAGTGTTCCGCAGATAGTTTTCCAGATTGGCTTCAAAGTCCCGAGCTTGTGTAATAGCACGGCTGATTAAGCGTCGCGGTGCTCTCACAATACTACCAATCGCTTGTTGTACCTGGTCGATAATGCGATTGACTTCTTCTTCGCTTAAGTCTCCTCGTTGAGTCAGCAGTTTCACCAAAGTTTCTCGATCTACCTGTGAAAGGCGATCTCTCAGTGCTAAAGTACCCTCTTTCGGATTTTCCAGTAATTTTTCTAAATCTCGCTGGATACTTTCTGGGTTGAGTTCCTCAAGATGAGTACTGCGAAGATACTCTGCAATAGCTTTGACAGTTTGCGAGTATTGTTCTTTTGCTCTATCAGCCAGTTCTTGCGGTGTTTGCAGGATGTTATCTCGTACTGCTGTAATAGAGTCAAGAACTTGGTTAATTTGCTCCTCACTCAAATCTTGACGCTGACTCAATAATTTAACTAACGTATCGCGATCGAACTGAGAGAGCCTTGCTCGTAAAGCATAGATTCCCGCTTGAGGGTCATCTAGCAGCATTCTCAAATCGCGCTTAATACCTTCAGGATTTAGTTCCTCCTGACGAGTATTCCGTAGATAGTCTTCGACTCTTTGCCGCAGTTCATCAGCTTTGGCTGTTGCTTGTTCTTGCAATTCTCCGGCACGATTCAAGATATTATCGCGGATGTGTTCAAGTTGACTAACAATATTATTAGCCTCCTCTTCACTGATATCTTGGCGTTGCTTCAGCAACTGCACCAAGGTATTGCGGTCAAATTGAGAAAAGCGCTGACTTAATTCTTCAAAACCCGCTTCTGGATCTTCTAATAACTTTGTCAACTCCCGTTCAATACCTTCAGGATTCAGTTCTTCTTTACCAGTAGAACGCAAATAATTTTCAATGCGCGTGCGGAAGTCTTGCGATTTTTCACGTGTTTCCGCCTGCTGCACAATTTCTAAAACCTCCTGGCGAATACTTTCAAGTTGTGCGGCAATTTCCTTGACTCTTGCTTCACTGATATCATTCCGCCTTGTCAGCAAGTTAGCAAAAGACTCTTGATTAAGTTGTTCTAACTCACGTCTGACTGTTCTGGGATCTGCATTTGGATCGTAGATGACTTCAAAGAATTCATCTTTAATAGTTATGCGGTTGAAGTGCCAAGGAAAAGAATTCAGTATATAATGTTCTACATCTGACTGAATTGTATTATGGGGTAATCCTGGCAATCTTTCAGCTATTTGTTCAGTAGCCTTATCTCGAAGATGTTTCAATTGTGAAGTAATTTTTTCAACATCTACATCCTGAACTTTATCTTTCAACCCTTGTAGTTGATGGCTGATTTTATCCACATCAATTGCAGAGAGGTTTACCCTGTTTAAGGCTGCTGGCATAGCAGCAGTTAAACCATATTGAAGGACTTGCTTTATCACACCGTTACTTTGCGTGCCATTACCTCCTCCGACTGCAACCAATTCCTGAAGCCGTTCACCTAAATTTTCTGATTTAAGTTCTTCGGGAGTGGCTTTTTGCAGCAAATTCATAACTTGCTGTGTTGGATTTTTGCGATTCACAACTTGATTCCAGGCTGCTTCAAGTTGGTCGGCAATTTGATTGATATCTGCTTGAGAAAAATCTGTACGACTGCTGACTAAATCGACAAAACTTTGGCGGTTAATATTTTGTAGCAAGTCGCTATCAGCAATAGAACGCAAATCAGTTTCGCGTAGAAGATTGTCAAATTGAGAACGAATCTCTTGGAGATCGAGCTTGGGTAATTGTAAAGAATTTAAAGAACTTTGGAGTGTATTTCGGATACTGTCAGGCTCAAAACCTGATGTTAATTCCCGACGGACTGCGGCTGTAATTTCTTCAGCAGTAGAAATCATTTGTCTTTTTGCAGCATTAGAACCAATGGCGGTACCTGTTGCACTCATCAATCCTTGAAAACCAGAAGTAGCAATGCTGACAACAGAACCAAGCAAGGAACCGACTGCATTTGAACCCAGCCACATTAATATTGAGAAGTAAGTAGACCAGATAACTACACCAATAATTGCCCCAAGAAGCCCACTTTCGATGAAGCTAAGTTTCACTGCTAGAAAACAAGCACTAAACAATGCAATAGTTGCAGTTACTACCGCCCAGAGACCAACTTTGGTTTCTACTTTACGAATAGTACTCCCCAAATTTTCTGATTCATCACCAAAATCTAAATCAGTTCCTAAAGATGAAATTCCTACAGCTACAGAAAAGTTTGTTAATAGTAATTGGAAGGCAAACGCCATGACCACACCTGCTAGGAATGCCACCAAAAACTTTGGTCCCGAAAAAGCCAGAGATGCTTCTTCTGAAATGACAACGGCTTGAGCCACATTCATAGGTGCTAATCCAAATAGAAAGGAGCACCAGTTGCAACCCAAGTCTGCAATGGAAAACATAGTATTTACCTCATTCTAGCTCAATTTCACATTTACATTTGTTTTGTAAATGCCTGACTGAGTTCACCCTAACTAATAGATGTTGGAACTGTTACTGCCTTAGGTGTAAAATGCTTTTACCATAAGTCAGACATTAGGAAAATTATTAATTTTTTTGAAAATTTAGATTTAAGTCTATATGACTTAGAAGCGCAAAAAGCAGGACGCATCAGAGTCATAGTGCAAGATAACGGCCCAATACATAGATGTAAGGAAGTGCAGAAATTATGCTAAAGATAGGGTAACGCTGTAGCCTTTCCCAATCAAGTGAGGTACGTTGGTAGGGGTGAACGGCTGTTCACCCTTACAGTTAGGTGTACCTCACGCACATGAAAAACGCTATAATTTTTTGAGAAAATGTTAGCGATCGCTTTGAGACTAATAAACACAGTGCTTTATTGAACGACTATCAATTCAAAGATAATCGAAGGAAAGAAATCACAGCTAGCTATTGCATTACCCTTGTTGTTAAAAATTAATACTCCTAGCTGTTCCTTTAAGGGACAACGTTTTATAAGTCTCCAGTTGTCCTTCAAGGATAGGAGGACCACCACGCACAGGAGTGCGCTTTGTGGTTAGAATTGCCTGTGTTTGAATGGGGTTCTCTAGACTAGATGGCAGATTAATAGTTGGTAGTAGCAGAGCCAACCAGACTTCCTTACCTGTATCAGCGTCTGGTTCAACCAGTACTGTAACCAGTTTGCCGATGTTAGTCTCTAGGGTATTGATTTCCTCGCCAGTGAATTGGCGGTTAGTGTTCTGGGTTTGATAATTTAAGCGCGGCTCTCCGGTGAAACTAGTAGTCGAGTAGTTAATCCTTGTATCTTTGCCCTGGAGTTCAAAATCATTCGGCTCTATAGGTGAAGCCACTCCCACAGAACCTGCTGGTTGTGCTGGTGCTGCTTGAGCAAACAAAGCCGCTGTACCAGTTCCCAATAGTAAAGTCAAAGTCAATCCGAGCAAAACGACGAAACGACGCAAGTTATTCATGTACATGTTTGATACCTTTATTGTGTGATTAAACAACATAGTTTTATCAGTTGGTAAAACTAGATTGTTGACTGGAGTGTTCCACGTTGTTAAACACATGGGGCACTTAAATGCTGATATTAGCTGATTGTTGATAGTGATAATAAAATCAGCTTATGCAGTACATGGGCAATTTGTAAATTTATTTTACAAAATTATTAAAATCTTTATATCTAATGCTAAGCCCAATAAGGGGTTTCCAACTTTGAAGCAGCGCTGGCTGAAACTCGGCTTTCTTGGTTTCTTTGCATTGGAGCATCCCATAAATGTATCAAAATACGCTCGCGTGTAGGGTCTGATGGAGTATCTGAGGAAATTGATGTGACAGTTTTTCTCAAAGCACAGGTTTGATACCTTGCTTGGACTTTGCATAATACACAACCTCAATACCGCGACGATCTGTACCCATCTTTTCAAAATGCATCTTAAGCTTTTCCATAACGCGAATGGAAGGTAGATTCGGAGGTTGTGCGATCGCGACAATTCTTGGCAAATTTAAATTTTCAAAACCATACAGCATCACAGCCCCATGAATTACCCCTTTGAAGATAGAAAATTCATGGCTTAGACCCCTTATATTGACACTCTGCATTCACACAACTCCTTCAAGCCGTGATTTGCTTATATCAAAGTTTTGCACAGCCCAGTCTTTCTCGAAGTCATCTTCACACATTCTTAGTGCGATCGCTACTATTTTTAAACCAACTTTATCAAAGATTTAATAAGCTACAATATTTACCATCTGTTCGATTAATTTCAGGCATATCTTAGTCTTGTACCACCGTCTTATTGAGGAAATCATACGCGATACGTAGCAAAAGTTGTCACAAATTTGTCACTTGATTTACACATCTTTGTAAAAGTATAAGTGTAATTTGATATATAGGAAGCCACAAGTTTATAAAACACCAATAGCAAAGCTCATTAACAACTTAGAAAGTTTCAAGAGAAGTTCAGTAATCATGGTGCAAGGTGTGTAAAGCGGTGGTTTTGGTGCATCAAAGTGAAAATTTCCGATTTCTAAATAAGAAGTATTGAGGCATAGTTTTTGAGCCTTATCTTTGTAATTATCATTAGTTACTGTTTAGAGATAGCGAAAAAGATTTTTTTATTGAAAACACAGGTATTGGGTGGTTGCGCTACTTAACTATAAGCATTTACCCCAGAAGAACGAGCAGTCTGTGTAGGCGATCGTAACTCATATCACATTAATTGTGGGAGGGCTGGTGGCAGTGCCCAGCCTACGAAAGAATAAGCTCTTTGGGTTGTGATTTTTGCAATAAGGTGATGGTGCAAGATGTGAGGCAAGCAACTAATTAAAGGAATTTTTCAGGAGATTAAAAATGTCGTTTTTAGTTCGCAATTTTAAAAAAATAAAATTTCTACACACTTTATATCTCATCCTTAATCGTAGTAAAAGCAAATATAGTTTTTTACTGCGACGACCAATTCTTAAAATTGCAAAAAAGATACTAAAATTTACTATATTAACGAGACATGAGTTAATTAACAATACAGAGCAATATCATACAATCCAGTTTAAATCCGAGGAATTCATTCCATGTATGAAGCCTTACAATTTAAATGCTAATGGCTATTCAGCGACATTTATTGATGAAACTCCAGACAAAACCAGAGAAGATGAATTTTTTTTATGTGAAGTAGATAATGCTGAACTTGCTGGTCCTACCGCCCTAGGATTTGACCAAAATGGAAATATTATTTTGGAAACATCTGTCCCGATATCTACAATATTTGGTACATCATTATCTAAAACATCCTCCTTAAAAGAGGATTTACCAATAGAGGAATGCATACCTTTAAAAGCTTTAGCCTTAAGATTCTTATCCAAAGAGAACCCTCCTCAATTAGACATAGCCTGTTCATTAATCAATGGTTGGAGCAGAAATTACTATCACTGGATAGTAGATTGCTTAGCACGGCTGGAGAGCCTGGAGTTTTACCAAGAGAAGACCGGTATCAAGCCGACTTTAATTATTGAATCAAAGCCTGCTGCATGGCAAATAGAGTCTCTCAAACTTTTAGGATATGAGTCAAAGGACTGTATTCCTTGGAATGGGTCAAGGATGAAAGTAAACCGTTTGTTAATCCCGTCTTTTCGGCGTTCTCCTGAACTTCATGTATCTCCTAGGGCTTGTTCTTGGCTTCGCGAGCGCATGATTAGTAATCTGACTCCGATAGAAAGTGACAAACTGAATTTTTCACCTTATATCTTGATTTCACGACGTAAGACAGTAGGTCGTCGAATAATTAATGAAAACGAAGTCATAGATGCTTTAAAGCCATTTGGGTTTGTTGCATATGTACTAGAAGACTTAAGCTTTTCAGACGAGGTAAGGCTATTTTCACAAGCCAAAATAGTTGTTGCACCTCAGGGTGCTGGTCTCACAAACATGATTTTCGCAGAAAAGTTGACTGTCATTGAATTATTTAGCTCATTCTTTGTGGATGATACTTTTCTTTACCTAGCAAAAGAACTGGGCTTTCAGTATGGGTTCCTTAAGTGTCAGTCTCCCAGCATGGATTTTCGTCGCCGAGACACAGACATAATAGTAAACCTTGATGCTTTGCAAACACTTGTAGCCAGTGCAGAAAGAAGTGAAGCACTGTTTGCATAAAATTTTATCAAACATGGGAAGATAGTACTACCCCCACTATAACCTTCGGGTTAAGTGGGGGCTTTCATATCTTAGCCACAGTGTTGGGGGCAATCTTGCCTTGAACTCTGACAAGAGGTGCCATCCATTTCGGTGACAATGGCTGGAATTTGCCAACATAAATTGCCAAATTTGGTTCAAGTGGGTTCAAAATAAAGACAACTAACAGTCGTCGATCAACATTCCCAAATGCCAGAACCAGATGAATTCACTTCAGATACAGAGTCAGACTACACCAAGTTGCGTGACTTACTAGTTGCAGGGCAGTGGCAAGAAGCTGACGAGGAAACTGGGGTGGTGATGCTAAAAATAACCCATCGTGTTTCATCTGGCTGGATAACAGAGGAAGACATTGTAGAATTTCCCTCTAAGGATTTGAAAATTATCGATTCATTGTGGGTAAGGCACAGCAAAAGCCGCTTTGGATTTTCCGTACAAAGCCTTATCTGGGAAAGAGTAGGAGAAGATTATCTCAGGTTCAGCGATGCCGTTGGTTGGCGAGTCGATTACAAATGGCAACATTATTCTCAACTTGTATTCGGCCTAGAAGCGGCTATCGGACATTTACCCGCTGCACCCTTTTTTACATCTAATGGGGCTGCTATTGGTTGGGCGGCTTCTCTACCCCTGAAACTAGAGGATTGCTATGCAGATGATTTTTGAATTAGCAAAAATGTCGCAAATCCCCACAGAATATGTACAGTGAGACTACAATTGTTAATTCTCCACAAGTTCTTCATTTTTATCCCCTACTGTATATATATAAAGGATTAAGGATTAAGGATTAAGGATTAAGGATGAACATAGGTTCAGGGATGGATACAAGCCGTGCAATGTATTGATGGAGTTTCCAACCTACTTCATAGTTGATACTTGATACTTCATCCTTCAGTCTTCCCTTCGCTGCAGAGTGCAGAATCGCAACAAAACTACTTTTCAATCTATAGCCAAAGGAAAAAACTATGTTTACAAGAGGTGCAGGAGACGCTTTCCACACTGTACAAATAGAATTACACGTAGAGGCAAGTAGAATTGCAGCTTTGGTTTTCCCAAATACTCTGTTTCAGTTGTTCTCTCAGAAAATTGGAAGCGCTTCTGCTGCTTGTGTTCTGCCAAAAACTCAATTTGAGTTGTTATCTCCAAAAATTGGACGTGATAATTTATCTCTTACTTTCAAAGGGAGACATATTTCCGAGAATTTTAGAGTGATGTTTTTTCCAAAAATTCAAACTTTAATTCTCTCAGGATACTCCCAACAAGGAATGGTTCACCTAATTTATATGCCTGGGTATAATGACAATTGGTTAAATGGCATGGGGTATACGATCGCTCCTCCTGATAGTATTCGAGCCAAGTTTGAGTTTCTGGCAAGTAAGTTTTACCCATTTTTATTAGAATTTGCTTTTTAGTAAGTCGAAAGCAGATTTTACACAATCAACCTACTTTACAAGCCGGGATGAGAAAGAATAAATCATCCAAGTCGAAACTCATCCCCAACCCCCAATATGATGGGAGACAAAGCAATCTTTAAAGTTTAATTTTTTTAAGGCGTAACAAAAATATCTGGTGTTGCTGTAGAATGGTAAAAACTCCCCTAAAGAGTAGACGGCTCTCTAGGGGAAAGTAACTCAAATAAATCTTTAGTTCTTTATTAAGACAAATATTTTTATATGGGTATTGCTGCCCATCCTACTACACCTTACTAAGATACCTTGAAGTAAAGATTAATACAAATTATCTTCGGATGTTTGTGTACCCCACCACATCAAGAAGATAAGATAATTTTTTGATGAAATTATGTTGCCTGTGCGATCGCTCCAACTTCAAAGCAGTAATATTTGAGATGTGTTTGCCCTGGGTGCTAACTATATTGTTGCTTTCTTTTGAATTTAAGCTAAAATACTCGCGGTAGCTGAGGGGATAGCACGAATAGTATTTTTCTACCACAAAATTCTTTTGTAAAAGTTTATTTTCAACTTAATTAAGTAGGTGGGCAGAAATAGAAGCAGTCATGTTAAGGAATGTAAAAAATAGCTAGAACCCCGACCAATGACCAATGACCAATGACCAATGACAACCTTAACCTAATTCCAATGCAACAAATATTCAAATTGAAATTTCGCTTTAGGCAGTTAAGTCAAAATTTATTTGTCCTGTTGTTATGCTTCTTATTAAGTGCAACTGGTTCTGCACAAATCCCTTCAAAATCTAACTCTGCACAATTACCTCCAAGATACACGGGATTAGCTCCCAATTCACCTTTTGGTTTAGACTTTGGTTATAGCGATCCAAAGATTGTAGGACCAGTATCTCAAGACCTTGGAGTCAAATG
Source organism: Scytonema sp. NUACC21 (assembly GCF_054684315.1). Lineage (NCBI taxonomy): Bacteria > Bacillati > Cyanobacteriota > Cyanophyceae > Nostocales > Scytonemataceae > Scytonema > Scytonema sp. NUACC21. Next base: position 118,894 of record NZ_BAAFZH010000103.1, read on the forward strand.
GGTTCGCGGTATAGAAGTAGAGTTCGACCCTTGGAATGGCGACCCTAAGATTCTGAGAGACAGAATAAATACCTTAAAGAGTTATGGCGTATCGTCCTTACAAACACCTTTCTACCCAGTAGATTGGAAAGAAGGTGACAAATTAGGCCCACCAAAAAATGTAGATGCATATGTAGAAAAATTCTATAAATGGGTAGCAGCCACCCACGATATCATGCCTTATTACGAGCATTGGAATGAACCCTGGGTTGACGAATGGGCATGGAACGGAGGTACTGCTGAAGAATACAGAGACCTCATTAAACGAATTTGGAACAAAGTAAAAGCTGATTATCCAAATGTTAATTTAATTGGCGGGGGTTCTTTAGCCTATAACAGAGATGTCATGTATGCAAAAGGAAAAGACATAGGATATGCAGATGGGTCTGTCAACCATGCCTATGCTTTTCCCAGCCTGAATACTTTCCACAGTGCATTAATGCAATTGACATTAGATAAGAAATTTTCTAAAACTCAAGGTCGAGCAGGAGCTTGGCAAACAGAGTTTGGCACATTTCGTGATATGTTTTCGGCAAATCAGGATATATGGGTAGCCCGTACAATACCTTCTAGCTTCCTGCTACATATGTTAGCCGGTCATTATGCTCAAAGACCTGTTAGAGCTTTTTGGTTTAACTGGAAAGGTCATGGAATGCACGATATAGAAAACAATGATGCGGCAAAGGATGCATATAGAACTATGACTCGGGTTTTGGAAGGAACCAAAATCGTAGATGATGTCTTTCCTAATTCTAAATCCATGTGGGGAATTGTTTTTCAAAACGATTATTCGGAAGATAATCGTTCTAGAGCAGCAATATTTGTCAATGGTCCATTTTATGGTGATATAGGCAATCCTTGGAATCCCAATGGGGGAAGTCAGGCTAAAGGTAATATTCCTTCTGATGAGTATTCCGGGACTATGTCTATCAGTGGTTCAAAGATACAGGTCTACGATTATAGGGGAAACAGAATTAACAATTTGAGTAATATTCCTCTGAATCCAGTAGAAGTTGTATACGTACTAGCTGATATGCCCGCTTCCCAATTAAAGCAAATATTGCAAAATGCAGATTTTCGATTAAAAACGGAAGTAAAAGTAACGGCATTGTCTTTATCTGGTTCTGTTGTCAAAGGTCGGACAATTGATATAAAAGTAGAGAATGTAGTTAATAAACCTCGTAGTGGAACGTTAACCGTCACACCTCCTAAAGGATGGGTTTTAGCTACAAACAACATAGTATTTGAAAATTTACAACCAGGCGAACAGAGAATTATCAGCTTTCCTATCAATTCTTTCTCTATTAATAGTAATAATAATTACGAAATTAGCTATTCATTAGCAATCAAAGAGAAACCATCACCCCAAACTAGTGCTTGGAAGATACAATCAGCCTATGCTCCTAAGAAAACGATAAATGTAGATGGCAATTTAAATGACTGGGCTGATGTTATAGCTACAAATATGGGGAATAATGCATATCAGTTTAAAGTTGCCTGGGATGCAAATAATTTATATTTTGCTGCAGAAGTAACTGATGATAAGCACGAGCCTTTTCCTCCATATAATCCCAGCTTTGAATGGTTTAGGGAAAATAGAGTTGATGGTGCGAAAGGTGATGATAATACAGATGGATTATTTATTAATATTGATTGCACAAAAAATAATCCTGATGATTTGCTGAAAGGTCACTCCCATTATGAAAAGGCTTTGGCAGCAGATGTCGATTACGAGTTTTTTGCTACTTATAGTAAGGGCGATAAGAGCGAGCTATGGAGATATCGCGCTCCCGGTACAAATCATCAGGGATATTATCCCACTAATGCAACTCTGAATCCGCCTCTGATGGTAATGAATGCTAGCCCATCAGGTGGTTCGGAAGGGAAAATACAATTTACTCGTTCTGGTAATAAAACAATTTATGAGGGGGCAATTTCTTTAAATGCAATCCCTGAATTAAAGTCAGAATTAAACCGTTTGCCATCGGGTGATTATTATTTCCCTAACCTAGCATGGCGTGTGAATGGAGGAAATCAAGGGAAAAAATTCTGGACTATTGAGTCAGGTCAATGGGAAGAAGGGGGCTATGGCTTTGTACCTCAATGGTTATCGGGGGGTTTGGCAAATGGAGGACGAGTTATTAGTCGTTGGGCTTTTGTGAATGGTGATGGGCGTACATTGCCTAACGATTAGTAAAGACGCGCTATGGCGCGTCTCTACTTATATTAATAATGACTGCCTGTCCTGCGGTGGTGAATGGCAGTTAGGGCGTCGGGTTTGAGCACTTTGCCACGATCGACAGTCGCATAGATGACCCAATGATCTCCACATTCCATGCGTTTGCTTACGGAACATTCAAGGTAAGCTGAGGCGTCTGTGAGGATAGTGCAGCCACTCTCTGCTATTTCTGTCGAAAAACTTGCAAATCTATCTTCTCCTGGTGTAAAGGATTTGCGGAAGTGTTTCATATATTCCTGATGATTGCCTTCAGGCATGATATTCAGGACAAACTTACCACCAGGATACATGAGGGATTCTACCGCCCTTTCTTTGGCGATCGCTACAGTAATACCGGGTGGGCTAAAAGTCGCTTGGGAAACCCATGTCCCTAACATTCCAGTCGAAACGTCTCCAAGTTTAGCTGTGACAACACAAACTGAACCAACTATCCGACCTACAGCTTGTTCAACAAGAGTAGCTGCTGGTTGTGGCATACGCAGTTTCTTATCTTTTTTAAGAGCTTGAGCAAAATCTGTACCGGTTTCTTCGCACTGCTTGAGAATATTATCTGCTGGTTTGAATTTCACTCTCAAAGTCTCAAACCCAAATCGGTATCCGGCATCACGGAGTTTACCTTCAATAACGTCGAAGGCTTCACCACTCCAACCAAAAGAACCAAAAACCCCAGCAAGTTTGGTGTTATTTCCAATTGCCAGCACAATTCCCAAAGCAGTTTGAATGGGGGTTGGTACGTTACCACCAATGGTTGGAGAACCAATAATAAAGCCATCAGCTTTTTCTACAGCTGCTTTAATTTCTTCTGGTTGAGCAAATTCACAGTTGATGGATTCTACAGCTACCCCTCCTTTGGTCAAACCAAGAGCCATCGCTTGGGCCAAAGTTGCTGTATTTCCATAAGCGGAAGCATAAAGCAAGGCAACAGAGATTTCGCGAGTGGTTTGAGAATGGCTCCATGTCTCGTACTCTTGAGTCAGTTCCAACAAACCGTAGCGTACTAAAGGCCCGTGAAGGGTGCCCACCATTCTCACTTGCAGTTCGGATATTTTCTCCAAAGCTGCTTGTAGGTGAGCTGCATGGGGTGCCATCAAACAGTCAAAGTAGTAGCGCTGGTCTGGCTTTAAAACATCCCAATCTTCATCAAAGACTTCATCCCCGCAAACATGAGCGCCAAACAACTTGTTTGAATACAGGATTTGCGTTTGCTGGTCGTAAGTACATAGCCCCGCAGGCCATCGGGGGCTGGGGATGGGGAGACAGCGCAAGACATGTCCTTTGCCTAAATCCAGCGTTTCTTTCCCCCGCATCACCATGATTTTTAACTCGTGATTGGGAAAAGTTGCCCGCAAATTTGCAGCGCCAGGAAGAGAACAAACAAAAGTCAACTGCGGAGCAACTTCTAAAAGGGCTTTGAGGGTTGGGACTCGGTTCGGGTTAAAGTGACCGAGAATGACATAATCCAACCGTTTTAAATCCAAAGATTGTTGTAATGATTCTAAAAAAATTTGGGTGAAGGTTTCTGGAGGTGGGTCAATAATTGCAGTCTTTTCACCTTCGATTAAATAGCAATTAGAAGTGGTGCCTTTAAAGAGTGCGTATTCAATTTCAAACCGCAAACGCGTCCAACTGCGTGCTCTAAATACTGTTGTGTTTGTAGCGATTGGTAAAACTTGTATATCACGAGGATTGGAATTGGTCATAGTCGAGTGAAGGGATGAGGGGGTGGGGGAGTGGGGGAGTGAGGGGGTGAGGGGGTGAGGGAGTGAGGGAGTGGGGGAGTGAGAGAAAATTGTTCTTATTTCCCTTTCTCCCTATCTCCCCTTACTCTTAGTAGTAGTTGCCTACTTTACGATGGCGAACTGCGGTGATGCCATCGGGTTTGGAGACTCGACCATCTTGAACGGTGCAGTATACAATCCAGTGGTCACTGCATTCCATGCTGCTTGTGACTTCGCATTCCATGTAAGCGAGAGCGTCTGTCAGAATAGGACAACCGTTTCGCGCTGTTTGGGTTTTGACTCCAGCAAAGCGGTCGGTACCGGGAAGCAAGCGCTTGAGGAAGTGCTTCTTCAATTCTTGATAATTTCCTTCTTCCAAAACGTTTAGGACGAACCTATCGCCTACTTGCATTAAGGAGTCAATAGCACGGTCTTTGGCAACAGCAACTGTAAATCCTAAGGGTTGCAAGCTAGCTTGAACCACCCAAGTTGCAAGCATTGCTCCTTGCACATCACCCTTTTTGCTGGTGATGATGTATAATCCGTTGCTAATCCGACCTAGAGCTTTTTCTAAGTTGGCGTCAATGGACTTCACTTGCTTGATGTTGCGATCGCGCACAAGCCGTTGTCCTAAGGTTGTCCCTGCTTCTTCACACTGTTGGTATACGGCATCGGAAGGTGTTTCTTTAATCCGAATTGCTGGGAATCCTTCTTTCACGCCAAGATTGACAAATCTTCTCAGCAGTGGGTCGATGGGTTCATCATCGGAACCGTAGCACTCAAATAGCCCAATAAGTTGCTTTTCTTTTGCTACAGCTAGTAGGGAACTAATAGCTGCTTGAGCCGCAAGGTTTCCGCTGGGAGGCATACCAATAATGATGCCAGCTGCCCTTCCTGCCAATTCTTGAATTTCTTGAATCTCAGCTGAGGTCAGATCCATCATTTCGACGCCAACCCCAGTTTTTTGGACTCCGTGAGCAATTGCCTGGGCAAGACGTTCGCTATGTGCGTAATCCGAGACGTAGAACAAAGCGGCTATTGTTTCTGCTTTGACTTGTCTTTGGCTCCAGCTTTGATAGCACTCTCTCAAAATTTCCAGATTGTGATATAATAGCGGACCATGTCCGTTGGCAATGATTCTAATCTTGCCAAGTTCGCTCATTTTTTTCATTGCGTTTAGCAACGAACGGGAATTGGGTCCCATGAGACAGTCGTAGTAGAATCGGAAGTCCGGTTCAATTGCCTCTAAATTGACGTCAAAGGTGTCATCACTGCAATAGTGCATCCCAAAGGCGTCGCAGGTGAAGAGGATTTGGTTTTTACGGTCGTAGCTGAATATTGTATCGGGCCAGTGCAGGTTGGGGGCACTCACAAATTCTATTTCGTGTCCCTGTCCCAAGTCTACGCGATCGCCACTTTTCACAATTCGCTTAGAAAACGGATCGTGAATTACATTTATAGTATAAAGTAAGTTTTGTAATCGCTATATGGCTTATTCTCTATGGATTCTAACGATTTTGAGTCTTGGGGCTATGCGCGGGTATCAACCGACGAGCAAGCACAGGACAAAGACGCGCTTCTCAAGCAAATGCAGAGGTTGAGAGATGCGGGTGTTGGAAAAATCTTTTTCGATATAGACAAACGCACCAAGCACGATCGCAAGGGTTTGCTGAACTTAATTAAAGCAGTTCAAGAACTCCCAGTAAACCACAATATCAAATTTTTAAAATTTACTCGATTAGATAGAGTTGCGGCATCACAAATCATCTTTTACCAACTTATAAGTGAACTTCAAAAGAAAAAAATTAAATCAGTTGCTCTTGACGATCCATTTGATTTGGATTCTGTAGGGGGAGAACTAACGGTTGATATTCGGTTAGATGTAGCCAAACATGAGGTAAAAATGCTGGGCTTGCGAATTCGTAAGGAGCGAGAACTCCGACGCAAGGAGAAGAAAAGCCATTTTTTTGCACCTTTTGGTTACAAAGTTGAAAATGACAAATATGTTTTTAATAATGACCCCTGTATTTGTTTGATTGATAGCAAGCAAGAGTTATCAGTGGTTGAAGTTGCAAAATTGATATTAAAAACCTTTTATCAGGTTGGTAGCTGCACGCAAACAGCAAAGAAGTTAAATGAGTTCTTTGGTATCGGTTCAAAATGTTCTGAAAAATATGTTACAAAATCGGGGAATTATTCAATTGAGGAAGATGATACGCTCACCCAAAAAACATTAAACAAAAAAGTAGATGAAAAGTCTAATGTAGGGTTACGTTACCCATACTCAGGACTGAGATGGACAACGACTGGTATTCGAGATTGGTTAACCAATCCAGTGCTGGCTGGTGGAACTCCTTATGGTACAGTTAAGGAAAATGGCAATAAAAAGTCTTTTGATGAGATTAATGTTTTTTGGAACACCCACGACGACCAAGCATTAATTACATTTCAACAGCATCAAGAAATTAAATCAATTATCCGTAGTAACCGCAAGAATGCATGGGCATCACAGGGCGATCGCGATCCACAAAAACTGAATATCTTCCAAGGTTTGGTAGTATGTGCAAAATGCAATGCTAAATTCGTCAAAGTTGCATCTTACCAAGGTAAAAAAGATAGCAGATATAAATCATATTACCAATGCACCTATTACCTAAAAAATGGTATGTGCCAGCATAAAACTGCAATTACCAACTTTGAACTCGAAGACCAAATTATTGAGTTTCTCGTTAAGGAAGCAGAACGCCTTTCTGTACTTGGGGAGCAAAATAGTACACCTGTGGTAGAAAGTAAAGAATTACAGGAATTGCGATCGCAACTCCAAGCCCTCGAAGCTATCCCTGGTAACAACCCCGCCATTGAGACAGCCAAACAAGGATTGCGCTTGCAGATTGCAGAAATGCTTGATAGTGGAGAAAGAAGCAACCAGGCGCAGCTCATCAGCCGAGAAAGGATTATAGCCGCATTCAGCAACCAGGATTTTTGGAAAGGTATACAAAACCCTGTGGACAAAAAACGTCTGCTGCGCGAGTGCATTATGTGTGCGGTTGTGGATGAAGGGAAAGTGGTAGAGGTAAAGTTGCGGATTTAGTTGGGTTTCGTTCCTCAACCCATACTACATAATGCGATGTTACTACCGAGACTGACTGCGCTCGTGCTTTATCAGACTTTACGACCTATAATCTTTCAAAGCGATTGCTTCTGACTCTCCTCGTTATTATAGAATGAATGATTGCACTGTTCTCAAGACCTTAAGGCTACCTAACGAACTGCTAGAATATCTCTTATGAGGTAGGCTTTGCAGTTGGGTGAATTTTTAGATGAATTAGATGACAAAAATATGTCCTTACAACTCAGAATCGATTATCCAGAAACTTTACCTGATGCCTTACAACAGACGAGAGAACAGTTTGAGCAAGAAGCAAAAATGGCAATGGCAGTTAAGCTGTTTGAAATGAAACGCATTTCTTCTGGTGTCGCAGCACAATTAGCTGGTATGGATAGAGTTTCTTTTTTACTCAATTTACACCGTTATGGAGTTCCAATGATTGATTTAACAGAAGAGGAGCTTTTATCTGATTTAGAAAATGCCTAATACTGATAAAATAGTTATTAATACAGCACCACTTATTTCCTTAGGCGTTGCATAAAATGGGAATGAAGAATGAACCGCCATAGCGTTCGCGGAGCGTGCGCTTAGCGCTTAGCGTGCGCGTTATCGCATAGACGCCAAGAGCGCCAAAAATTAAATTTTCGACTTACGCGGTTATTCTCCTGCTTTGGCTTGGTTTACTCACATCTTGCACCATCGTCTTACTGCAAAAATCACAGCCCAAAAAGCTTATTCTTTCGTAGGTAGGGCTATGCCGCACAGCCCTTATTAGAATTTGTTTAATTCTTTATCCTTAACGCCACCATCGCCCTACATCTTGGATGGCGGAAGCTACTTCTGCGATCGCTTCTTTGCCACCTAAATTAAAGATTACCGATACAAGTTTCTGTATCTGTTCTTGAACATCTTGACGATTCTGTCTAGAAAGGCTTTTAATTTTTGCTAACCATAAAGGAAAAGAAACAGAATCATCTTTTGTCTCAGTATGAAAATCTTCTTGTTTCATACCTTCTGCCAATTCCCTCACAATTAGGTCGCGAAGATTTGCATCTTGCATTTGATTGACAGCTACTAAAGCTTGAGCATATATTTCTTTATCTTGTATTTTTTGAGCAAGCTTACCTAATGTTTGTGCTCGAAAACGTTCATCTTCTATTTGACGAGATAATTTTAAGGCTTCATTATAAATATTCTTGTCCTCTAAATATTCAGCTAATTCTATTAATCTTATAATTTGGTATTCTTTATTGGGGATTTTATGAATGAGAGGCAACAACTCATCAATGAAATTTTTATTTTGTAATTTTTTAGCCACAAATTTCATTACATTAAATATAGAGATATTATATGAGATGTACGGAAGCTGACGTGCAATTTCCAAGATTACACTATATAAATTCTCATTTTGTATGATTACACTATATAAATTTTTATATTGTAATTTTTCAGCTAATACTGAAATAACTTTGGCACGAGAATCTGAAGTCTGAATTTGACATACTGTGTTTAATGCTTCGATGTATAAATTCTCATCTTGTAATTTTTCAGCTAATACTAAAAGAATTTCGGCACGAGAATCTTCATTCTGAATTCGACGTGCTGCGTTTAAGACTTCGATATACAAATTCTCATCTTGTAGTTTTTCAGCTAATACTGAAAGAATTTGGACACGAGAATATTCATCCTGAATTTGATGTGCTGCGTTTAATGCTTCGGTGTACAAATCACTATCTTGTAGTTTTTCAGCTAATACTGAAAGAATTTGGACACGAGAATATCCATCCTGCATTTGACGTGCTGCGTTTAAGACTTCGATGTACAAACTCTCATCTTGTGATTTTTCAACTAATAGCGAAAGAATTTGGGCGCGAGAACGTCCATGCTGAATTTGGCAGACAGCGTTTAAGACTTCGATGTACAAACTCTCATCTTGTGATTTTTCAACTAATAGCGAAAGAATTTGGGCGCGAGAATATTCATCCTGCATTTGACGTGCTGCGTTTAAGACTTCGATGTACAAATTCTCATCTTGTAGTTTTTCAGCTAATACTAAAAGAATTTGGGCACGAGAATATCCATCCTGCATTTGACGTGCTGCGTTTAAGACTTCGATGTACAAATTCTCATCTTGTGATTTTTCAACTAATAGCGAAAGAATTCGGGCACGAGAATATCCATGCTGCATTTGACGTGCTGCGTTTAAGACTTCGATGTACAAATTCTCATCTTGTAATTTTTCAGCTAATACTAAAAGAATTTCGGCGCGAGAATCTGGATTCGGAATCTGACGTGCTGCGTTTAATGCTTCGATGTACAAATTTTCACCTTGTAATTTTTCAGCTAATACTAAAAGAATTTGGGCACGAGAATCTGGATTCGGAATCTGACGTGCTGCGTTTAATGCTTCGATGTACAAATTCTCATCTTGTAACTTTTTAGTGAATACCGAAATAATTTGGGCACGAGAATATTGATTCTGAATTTGATGTGCTCCTATTTCAATTGCTTTTTGTAAAGCTTGCTGTTTTAAACTTTCTGGTAAATACTTGATTAATGTAATAAGTGTATTAATTTTAGATAAAGAATCTCGCTTTTGCAAAGCATAAGCCAATCCCTGCTGCGGATACCAATATTGTTTTTCAACCAATAATACTAGCAGTCTTTCTGGTAAGTTATCTGCTAAACTGCTTAGTGAAGAAATAATCAAAGCATAGCGACACTGCAAACCCAGAACTAGCGAAAGATTTTTCCTCTCCCAATCAGTTTCCGCTAATTCCCAAGCCCGTGCAACATCAGTTAAAAAACCTGCCGTTTGTCCAAATCTTTCCCGCACTTCATACCAACCATTATTCCCACTAGCAGACTCTTCCCGCAAGATCTGGTGGATTTCCTCTATCCTACCTGCTTTTTCTAAATGCCAAACTAAATACTGATGAATATAACCGTCATCAGGTAAAGTATGCCAGAGATTATTTTCTGTCTGTTGCTGATATTTATCCAACAATCGACTATGAACATCTTCCCACTTCATTCCCAACCCAACCAAATCACCTTGACGCTTGGGTTTTTGCGGTGCAGTTAATAAATTCCGTGCTAAATCGTGGAATAGATCGTGCAACCTATAGGTTGCTGTCTCATCAGCCAGAAGAACACCGGATAATAACAACGCTTGACTTCGCAAATATTGCAAAGTTTCCCTCGCGTCTCGTTCATCCATATCCCAAAGTGTTGCTGTCATCTTCGGGGTAATATTTGCATCTTCCGGTAACACCCCCAACCAAGTAAAACACTCCCGATCGTTTTCTGATAACCGCTTCACGCTCAAATTTAATGATGCTTGTAAACTAAGTTTTTTAAATTTCTCATCATCACTAATATGCCTAATTCCTGGATCTTTAAATGATTTTAACCGGGCAATTTCTTGTTGAATATCCTCAATCAAAATCTTCCAAGATGTGCCACTTGCAACTTGAGATGCAGCTAACTCTAATGCCAACGGCAAATAACCAACAGCCTTGGCTAAAGCTTTTGCAGGCTTAATTTCATCCTCTTGTAACCGCTTCCCTTGGGTCTCAACTTTCTGAGTCAATAGTTCTAGAGCCTGTGTTTCTGTCATCACATCCAAGGGATAAGTTTTAGCACCGAGAAAATTTGCTATGGATGCATCCCGCGTCGTTACCAACATCCGACAGCGATCGCCACCAACTTTAAACCCTTGTACGTGTTCCCACCCCTTATTTTTATCTATCCAAGCATCATCAACTACCAACAACACCGCTTTATCAAAAAGTAGGGTGTTTAAATGAGCCGAAGTTGCTTCTATACTCGTAGCACGATAGTTATAATCCCCCAAACCCTGCACCCAACCACCTAAAAGCGACAGAACATCCGGTTCCTGACCTAAAGTAGCCCAAAGCACACCATCGCAGAAATGCTTTTGGATATCTGCGTCATGTGCCAAAGCTGCTGCTAAGGTTGACTTACCTACCGAACCCAAGCCATGAATCGCACTAATAACCAAAGTCCCACCATCAGACAGCAAACGCTGTTTCAAATCCTGGCTCACCTCCGGACGGTCTACGTAATATTCCGGTAGAGGCGGTGCTTGAAATACCTTTAACCTGACTGAGTTTGCGCTTGGGGAGTTATTGATAGTAATGTTTTGGGTGATGTTTCCTATATTTTGGTCACGACCTACCTGAGTATCATCAATGATACTTTGATTTACTTGCTCGGGTTTTTGGCTGTTTTCATCAGGTCGCACGTTCTCACCGCTTTTTAGCTTATTTATAGAAATATTAGCAACACTTTTCATTCGGCGACATGTAGTTAAGGGATTTTGTGCCAATTAACACTTTCTCAATACCCAAGCAGGGAATTTAAAATTATCTATGCAAATAATTAAGCAAAAATAAAAGTCATATAAAATACCTCAATCTGCCTTGAAAATCGTTATATATTTTATGCCAATATAACAGGAACTTTAAGTTGAGAATTTTATGATTTTAGATCTTCAGCAATTCATTATACTAAATGCCACACAAGATAATCGTCCCAATCATCAACAAAGTATCTTTGGTGGCAATATACAAGTTGGCGGTAATATAACTACAGGTAAAATTACGCAAATCTATAATTCCGACACCGCAAACAAACCCACAGTACCATCCGAAAAGCTACCCCGAAAACGCACAATCTTAATCCTCGCCTCCAACCCGATAGATACAGCGAGATTGCGTTTAGACAAAGAAGCGAGAGAAATTGATGAGGGTTTGCGAAGAGCACAAAACCAAGAACAATTTACCTTAGAGCAAAAATGGGCCGTTCGTCCCGATGATTTGCGTCGCGCACTTGTAGATTTTCATCCCCAAATAGTTCACTTCTGCGGACATGGTGCTGGAGAAAAGGGACTTTGGTTAGAAAATGATGCGGGAGAAGCACAGTTAGTTTCTACCAATGCCTTGGTAAACTTGTTTAAATTATTTGCTGAGCGCGGTACAGAATGTGTTGTGCTAAATGCCTGTTATGCCAAAGTCCAAGCAGAGGCAATTTCCCAGCATATTAATTATGTAGTGGGAATGAGTGATGAGATGAGCGATCGCGCTGCGATTAAATTTGCTGTCGGCTTTTACGATGCGTTGGGTGCTGGTTGGTCGTATGAAGATGCTTATGGGATGGGTTGTGTTGCAATCTCATTAGAAGGTATTCCAGAGCAGTTAACCCCAGTCTTAAGAAAGAAGACCAATTAACGTTCCATAGGAAACATACTTAGACTTTCAACGCCATTAAATCAAGTTAGGTTTCCAACTACTGTTTTCACACTACACCTAGATGCGACGAGCGCTTACGGCGTGATGAAAGCCCCTGCTCATCACCTTCCACATTTTTTGGTGGATGCAAATTTGCACTCCTTAATAAACGGCGTAGATTGACAACACCAGAGCGATTTAAACGCAACGCCTCAACCGTTGTTGGCAACTTCAGAAAGATACTTTGACAGTGCTAGTGATTCTCAGAACTGATTCCTGTTGAAATGTTTGTTTATAGCTTGAGATAATTTCTTCAATCAGGGAATTTTTAGTTGGGTTGTTTTCGTAAATCAAAATGATGAGTTTAGTCTTTTCCTTAGTGAGTTTGCCTGAACTATTAAGATATTGCCCGTAGGCATCCATGACAGTTAATCCTTCGGGGACACGCGGTGTAATCACACGTCTCAAAAATAGCTGCCACTCAGCTTCAGATACCATCTTTCCGTCCGGCTTGGATAAACCAAAGTACAATTCATCTTTAGTAAGAATTTTTTCATTTGAGTTTTGAGTGAGTGTTTGGGGTAATTGGGCACGAGCAAAAGTATTTGTGGAAGCAGGAACGATAATAAGTAAACCTGTAAGAATTAGGTTATTCAAGCTTTTTTGTATAATTGTCATAGAAGCTAGGCTCTAAATTGTTAAGTTTACATTTATAAGTTAATATGGTTAGTGATAAGACCAAAATCCTTATAAAGAACACAATGTAGAGACGAGCCATGACACGTCTCTACACACGTGATTTTATACACATCAACTTTAACTGAACCGTATTAATCTATAAGTTACTCAACAATTATTACTAGATAATTTCCGGAATTATTGATACAATAGCTATTTTTTTAGAGTTAAACAAACTTTTTGAAGTTTTGTGACTTGCTCTATAAATCATAGAATCATGTTTTCAAGACGCAGCAACCATTGATTAAAATGCTGGCATTGCTGACGTATTGAATCCAACCCAATATCGATCGCAACTCGATAAACTCCTTGTTTTGCAGTGAGGGACGCAGGCAAAAGTCTCCAAAAAACGGGGCAACAAGCCGGATGGTTTTGACAATTTTTTGATAGGATGCCGAATAGCGATCGCGCAACAGATAGAGGAAGGATGCAAGGTTACGTGCATCAGTCCGCAGGTAAGCATTGTCATTGATACCATGTGGCTGCTTTACATAGGCACTATCACTAGTGTCATGAAAATGATAAACTTAGATTTTCCCGCCCCGTTAGCTCCAATTAAAACGTTGATGCTAGAGAGTTCAAGGTCGCACCTCGCAATAGATTTGAAACCTCTTAAAACAATTCTCGACAGTTGTTTATCTTTATTCGTCCCCGTCATGGAAAAATCTCCCGATATCCAGGCTTTTAAGGTGCTGACTTTATTATAAGGTTAGTAATAAGTACCTCAAACAAATTAAGCGTAAGATGCTTTTAGGCTTGTAATTGCGATGCATGCGCTAAAGCGCAACTACAAACATTTTCTATTTTTTAGGTTGCAGGAATTATACTTTTGATTTTGGTTATAATAATTATCTATAAAATCTAAAAAAATCATGGTAAAACAATTTGGAAAGTTACGATGCCATACAGTGATTTTAAAACTCTTGATAAAGCAATTAACGACTTGAAACTAACTCTTGAGGAAAGCCATAACCTATTTGCTCACATTACTCCAGTTAAAGCATCTCAACGATTAAAAGAAACTTTAGAAGAAACCCTAGAACTAGCTACTAATATTAGTACTGAAAAGGCAAGGTCTGAATTAATTATCACTCCGATTCTTCTAGAAGTAAGAAGAATGTTTCCTGGCAAAATTGGTTATTTCTCAGGAAGTTCGTTTAACGTAGATGAAAGTAGAGGACTCAATGGTGTTTGTGATTTTATTTTGACCGCTTCAGATAACCAGTTGTTAATTACTGCCCCAGTCATTACAGTGGTTGAAGCCAAAGACAATGACATCAAGTTGGGTTTAGGACAATGTGTAGCTGAAATGGTGGCATCTCAAATATTTAACGATCGCAAAGGACAATCAACAACAATATATGGAGCAGTATCAACTGGTACGTTATGGAAGTTTTTAACACTCGAATCACAAATCATAAAAATTGACAGAGCTGAATACTTTATTGCACAACTTGAAGAAATTCTCGGAATTTTATCTGAACCATTTAGGAAATAAGTAATATCATGTTCGACTCATTACTTACGATACACAAATTCTACCCCACCCGCCTAACGGCACCCTCCCCTTATTAAGGGAATTTTCAGCCATCCGACCGTTTTGCACTCAATCATGACTGTTATGCTTCGCAAGCATTGGGCTCAAGCTTATTTTTCAATAAAATTAGCACGTTAAGTATGCAAGAACCGTCAATGAACGACAAAAACAAACTTACTTTGGTGCCTGAAGAGTATACAATGGTTAATGATTTGCGTACATTAGCTCATGCTAAATATAAGTTGGCGCATAAAATGATGATGCAAGAACCAATTATTAACAAATTTAAGGATTTAGAAACTGAAGAAGATATTTCAGAGATGGCTATAAAACTTACGTCTAAGTAAAGAATGTCTATTGATTTTGATTTGAATTATTAATGTCACATCAGACGCTGATAAATTCCCCTCTCTGCAAACAGAAAGGGGATAGGAAAGAGCAGTTCTTCAGCTACAACCTAAAGACTCACGAGTCGAAACACCCGTTTTAGAATTCACCCCACTGGCGGTAGCGCAAAGTTTCTTTACTTCCACACGGTCTAAAACTGCGTCACTAAAATCAGCCCCTGTAACATCAACATTATCAAACGTTGAACGCAACATCATTGCGTTTGTAAAAATAGCGTCACTCAAATCAGCCTCTTTAAAAGCTGACAGATAAGCTATACCATCAGTGAAATCCACACCGTGCAGATTTGTTCCCTGCAATAATGACCCGTTAAAAACAGCACCACGGAGATCGGCATTGCTAAAATTAGCGTTCTCCAGCTTGAGATTAGTATACTCTTCCCCAATCAAGCTTTGACCGGAAAAATCTTTGCCGCTCAACTGATTGTTTGCGGAACGACTGATACTGGAAGAACTTGCTGCATGTGCCGATAGGGGAGACAAAAAAAGAACTACAGCCAAGACGAACCCAGCTAGTGCTTGCCAATACCTCATAGTGTCAACTTAATAAAACTCAATATTTCCACCATTCTTTATTAAACTATATTAAGAAACCTGGTTTTTGAGAAAAACCGGGTTTCTTTGTAAATAACTCTGTTTAAATCTCAAATCCAATAAACACCGGGCTTGTCCAGACCTTAAAATCATCCACCTGGCGACCTGAAATGTAGACTGGTAAGAAACCGTGGGGGCTGGGCTGAGGTTCCAGTGTAAAGCTGCCGGTGATATCTGTTGGCATAGGACTACTGGATCGACGAAAACTCATAGCTAGTTGGCGATGTTTTGCTAGATTGAATTTGAACTAAGAAGGCTTCGTTTACGTAACGTTCCCCTGATTGTAAAAATTGAATTTTTCCGGTTGCGCCACGTGTGGAAAAGTTAGGGTTTCGCAACACTTGTTGTAATCCGTCACGGGAGTTGCTTTGCTGCAAACCTTGAATAATAGCTACTGTAGCATCGTAACTTGTAGCAGAACGCCAAGTCACAAAGCTTCCCCAATATTTCTTAGCATTTTTGCCAAAGTCATTATTGAAATTTAATTTTGGATGCCAAGGGACTGCTAGCACCAAACCATTGACGTCGGACTGCCCCTGTTGTAATGTTTGATATGTATAAAGGGTAGGGCTCGCATACAGTCTCAACCTGCCTCTATTTGCTGTGGCTAAATCTAAAGCTTTGTTAATTCTATCTACGTGAGGAG
Organism: Scytonema sp. NUACC21; assembly: GCF_054684315.1. NCBI lineage: Bacteria > Bacillati > Cyanobacteriota > Cyanophyceae > Nostocales > Scytonemataceae > Scytonema > Scytonema sp. NUACC21. The sequence goes on from NZ_BAAFZH010000103.1 coordinate 135,173, forward strand.
CTAAGACTAAGCCATCTACATTGCTACTAATCGCATCTTCAAGGATTTTATTTGCATTAAAATCTGGTGCAGATAAGTCACAATTAATATTGACAATATTGCCCCCGTAGCTGGCGATCGCATAACTTAATTCATTGCGAAACGATTGATTATCTAAAGCTTTTTCATCTGCACAAATAGCCAATTTGTTAGTACGGGCAATCTTCACAGCGTATTGGGATAAAGCATGAGCAATAGAACGAATGTTAGGAGCAGTGCGAAATATGTAAGAGCCGCATCCTGGTAATTTAAGTAGAGAAAAGCTAGTGGAAGAAATATTTACTAACTTCCCCTGCTGATAAATGGGACAAGCTGCAGCAGAAGCATCAGAGGCATTATGACCAATGACTGCTAAAACCTGCTTGTCTGCTACTAAGAAATGAGCAAGTTTTTTAGCAATTTCCGGGCTATTATCATCGGAAGCAATTTTGACTTGTAAGAAATGTCCTTGAATACCCCCATTCTCATTTACTTCTTCTTGAGCTAAAGCCACACCTTGAAGTATTTCTTTCGCCACATTGAGGTTGCTATCAATTGGGATACTGACAGCAATTTTGTAACTTTTCCCCCTTAAAGCAGCGCGAGCATTTTGCAAGTATATCCGAGCTTCGGAGTCGTTGACCATGTCTTTTAGAGATGCTTCAAAAGCAGCGATCGCCTGCTGGTAATTCTTTGTAGCAAAAGCTTGTACTCCCAATTGTTTTTTTTCACTGGGATTATCATGAACTAAAATTTTTTCTCCCAAACTGACACGGTTTTGGATAGAGTTTATTGGTACAAAACGGTAGCCAGTAGGGGCTTTGGAATCGGGTTGTACTTGCACTAAAACAGCATTGCCAACGCGATCGCCCGAAGGTAAAAACTTAATTGTACCTGTCGCTCCTGGCAAGGAAAAATTCTCCGACAAAGCTTGTTGTACTCCATCTCTAGAACTATCCTTTTGCTTGAGCGCTGCTGCAATGGTTTTCGTAGCATCAAAGGCAGTCGCTGTACGCCAGGTGACTGAATCTGCATCCCCCCAACGTTTATAGGCACTTTGCACAAAGTCTTTGTTAGACTCTACAGGATGCCAGGGAACTGCCATCACCATACCATTAACTGCTTTGCCAGCATCAAGGGTTGTTTTGGTTTGTAAACTGGGGTTTCCTAACAACATAATGCTGCTTGAATTTGCTTTGGCGACTTCAAGAGCTTTAGACATTTTGTCTACTTGAGGATTCAGAAGTATAGCCTCTACACCTTTGTCTTTAGCAGTTTTAATTATAATTTCTGGCTGTAAATTCTCTGCCGCTAAATTACAATTTATGTCTATTAATTGACCACCTCTTTGGACAATTGCCTCTTGAAAATCTATTCCAAAAGACTGGTCTTTTGCTGTGGGGTCATAACAGATACCAATCTTAGATTTACCAGCAGTTTTGGCATATCCCGCAAGATTATTTGCCAGTATATTAAAATTAATAACTGACCTATATATATATTTCTTATCATCACCCACGTTATCTTCAGTTAATACTCTTGCAGTGCTTGTAGGTGAAATCATAACTAGCTTTCCTGCCTGATATATCTTTGAGGCTGGAACACTTGCATCGCTGCTGTTATGCCCTACGACTGCCAAGATATCTTTTTTTTGTACAAATCGGTGGGCAACTTGTTGAGCAATTTGGGGATCGTTATCATCATTGGCAATTTCAATTTTCAAAAATTTGCCGTTAATACCACCCTGATTGTTTATTTCTTCTTGAGATTGTGCTACTCCCCGAAGAATTTCTAGGGCAACAATTCTGTTCAATCCAATAGGAACGGCAACACCAATTGTCAATGCTGGGCGAGCGCCAATTCTTGAATTATTTAGATAAATTGCTGTTTCTGGATCGTCACGATTATAACGTAAAGAACTTTCAAATTTGCTAATTGCTCGGCCATAATTCCTCTCTGAATATGCTTTCACTCCTTCTTGCTTGTCTAAAGTCATGACTTGATTGTCTAAAGTCCTATCACCCGAACTAAAACGATATCCAAACTTAATTTCATTAATACCATGCCATAAAATAGCACTAAGACATCCGACACCAAGTGTAGCAAGAGCTATTTTCGCTGCTTTCTTTTTCCAACTACTGACTTTAGGATATTTCAGTTCTACTGCTGCTGGATTTTGAAAAATGACAGGTAGCCAAGAAGCACAAGGATATTCCTTTTCTAATTCTTCATGCAATCTTACGCGGGCTTGTTGTACGGAAGCATATAGAGATTCACCTGCAGCAAATGCCGTGAGAAAATATTTTAAAAAAGATTGTGCGACTACATCGGGAATCGGCTCTCGCATTACAATTGTATGGGGAATTCGCACATCGGCTAGATCCCTAGCTAGCCCCAGCCCATCACAAGAATTAAAAATGGCTAGCTTTAATCCTTTTTTAACGGCATGGGTAAGACAGGGACGCAGCTCGTTTAGGGATAATTTCTGATTGGCATTAATGTGGATCTCTCCCGAACTTCCATCCGGTTGACTGCCACTATGTCCGGCAAAAAATAAAATATCCCAAGACTGAGTCCATAATTGTTCTCTTAAATCTTGGGATGATGGTTCGCTCAAAGGTACAATTTTTGCCCCAGGTAATTTCTTTTCCAAGTTCTTCAAATCTTCTTGAATATCAATACCTTGACTGTAGCCAAGAACTGCAAGAATTTTGACAGGAAATTCTAGTTGAGATTTGCTTGGTATATATTCTGAACTGACTACAATTTCTGGGCAGGGATAACTTGTATGGAAAATCTCCCACAAATGCCAGGGAAGCTTTTGCAACAGAACATCCTGGGTTTTTAGAACAAAGCGTACATTTTGCCACTCACCAACCTTTTGTAATAACTTGTGCTCTAATTTTCGCACTAAAGGTTGATTTAACCATTCTTTTAAACTATTTTCAAACTTTTTTGTAGCATACTGACAAGCTTCTATAGTAGAATAGTTTGTGATTTGATGGTCGGGAATGGTGATTAACCAATTATTTGGTAAGTTCAGATAAATAGTCTGCCATTCCTGATAGCTTTGAGAAATTGCAAGTGCAGGTGGTAATCTGCCAGGAATTTCCACAGGATGAGATTTCCCTTCCTCCCAAACTTTTACTTTGACAGGAAATCCCTTTTGATAACTACCTTCTTCAATCTCGAAGATAACCAGCTTACCCACTGTTTTGACCTTGTGATAATTTGTCTAGTTAAACGACAAAGTGTTCTGTAATACTTGTATTATTTACAATAACCCGAACTCCAAATTTTTCGCCAAATTCTGCACCAAATTTTAATTGTATATAATTATCCATTTCTCGCGATTGGACTTCTAAAAATGGTTCTCCGTTTTCATAAAGCCCTGCTAATTTCAATCCAGGTTGGAGACAGGGTTGACTTCCCAAAGGATAAACTCTTAACAAGACAGCAACCGAACGGTCTAATTTGGGTAAAATTGCGACCATTAAAGCCACAGGGTGACCAGCTAGCTGCATCCCCAGATCCATAACGCGTCTAGCAGCGATCGCCGGATGATTGGGTTCTAGGGTCCACAAAATTTCTTCTAACTTCCAGCGCTTTTCCTCGTCTTGAGTTGTTTTTAAAAGATGAACGAGAACATCATTAAAAACAGCAGAGTTCAAGCTAGGGGATGTTTCTAAATTTCCAATCTCAGCAATTTCTCCTAAAACTTCTGAAGGAAGGTAGTTCTGCCAACTGCGATTGGGGTATAATTGCTCGATTATTTGCCAAACTTTTTTTGGAGTATCTAACTCAAATTCCCTAACCCATCTAAAACGAAAAGCGACTTGGGGGCTTCTTTGACGGGATAATTCTTCTATGCTTTGCCATTGGAATGAGTAAATACCTTCCAGCCATTGTCGTAACTGCACTATATGGGAATATTCTATTAATTCTGCTAATGGTTGTAATTGTTCGACATCAATTTCTACTGCTGTAATGTTAGGTAAAAATCCCTTGATTTTTCCTTCCGTACAAGTTTTATTGATTTCGACAACGATGTAACCAATACGACGATCGCACACCTCAGAGGGAACATGGCAAAAGCGATCGCCCGTCCTGATGGCTCGACATTCTAGATATCCAACCTCAAGCAAAAGTAAATCTGCTACATCCTCAATCAATCTCCTGTATGGGTTCCAACTATGGCTAGCTTCCAATTGAGTGGGAATATCAAGCATTTCCAAGTAACTATTGACAACTAGTACAGCTAGAGTATTTAGATAGACTTGCTTGGCTTTTTGTTGAGTTGGTTGTTCTTGGGCAAATTCCAAAGCTGTCTCTCGAAATTTTGCGGGAATGGGGATGGAGATGATTTGCTGTTGTGTGGAGTTATTCATAATATCGTGCATTCAAAACTTATACTTTGAGCGGTTAGCGTCATCAAAATATCCTTGGGATTGACCAAAATCTAGGAGACGGGGAAAGCATTTTTGTTTATAAAAACGCTTCAGTGTGGCTTCGGATACGTTAAACTCTTGAGATAAATCTTTCCAAGAAGTTTCCGGTGGTAAACGACGTTCAATTAATACCAGACAGTGGATATCTAAGCGGTTTTGTACGTGGATACGGCGCAAATTATGGGCTTCTTTTTGTAACCATTCTTGAATTTCCTTTAGAATGGGTGGTGGTTCTGATGGCGCTGGGATTAAATCTACAGGGTCGAGTTCTTCGCCATTTTCACCTTGTACGGGATACACTCTGTTTATCTTATCGTCAGCGATCTCTTTCACGTTATCTCGTAACCTATACTTCAAGTACCCATTCAGCCAACGGATTACACAACCTGCTTCTGGATTGTAAGGTTCGGTAGTAGTAGTTGCTTCACAGAGGTTGCGGCAAAAATACAGCCAGGTTTTCTGTAGTGCATCTTCAGCATCAGTTACACCCATCGGCCGTAACAGTTGACCTGTTTGTTGAATCAGTAAAACAATTTGATGCAGTCCTTTTTGGCGTTCAATACTACCTCTCGGGTGCTGACATGTTTCTTTGACAAGTTGGAGAATTTGCGCTTTTAATTCATCCATACTGATTGTTTAGAGTTATCTGGTAATAGTCTTTGCATCATTTACCACTACAAGTCCTATGGTCGTTTATCCAGAGGTGGTATGGTTCCGCACTTAAGTAAGTCGGCTTGAACAAACAGACAGGAGTTACAAAATGTAAATGCATCTGAAACCCCTACTAATGACAAATGACAAAGGACGACCCTTACAAGAAACGTTTTTTCTTACCGACCTACTTAGTATTTTTGCCGTCAGACTTAAGTTGAGTGAGTATCTGGGTAACATCGACACCTGTTGTCTGCCGCAACTGCTGAACAAAAGACGCCATTTTGGGAACAGCGCTGCCATTTTTGGCATCAATAACAGTCAAATTTTCTACTTTTACCTCCGGTACTCCCGCCGCCATCATTTGTAACAGGGGTTCTAATTTTTGCAGGAGGAATATTTCCCCTGCGGCTGCACCAGCATTTTGCCAGGATTGAGCCAGACGCTCGGTTCCGGCTGCTTGGGCTTTCCCTGCTTCCACAATGCGGGCTGCATCTCCCTTGGCTTTGGCAATCGCCTGTTGGCATTCTGCTTCTGCTGGTGCAACGACATCAGCTTGTAACTGGTTTTCTACCTGTATGATGCGTTCTGTTTGCACGGCGACTTCTGCTTGCACCTTTGCTACCTGGGCATTTACGACTGCTTCTACTTCTGCGATCGCAGCTGCTCGCTTTGTTAGGGCGTCTCTCACTCTGCGTTCCGCGTCCGCTTTAGCTATTTCCAAATCCCGTTCAATTTGTCTGAGTTTGGTCATGCGGTTGTTTTCTGAGGATTTAATTATCGCTTCAGCTTTTGCTTGGGCTTCTGCTATCCGCGCATCTCGCAGTAATTCTGCCTGCTGCTTGCGACCAATAGAATTGAGGTAGCGGACTTCATCAAAGATATTCTTAATTTGCAGGTTGTCTAATACCAATCCCAACTTTTCCAAATCATCTTCAGCTTCTTCAAGCAGGGTTTTGGCGAAGGCTATTTTATCTTCATTCACCTGTTCCGGGGTCAGATTTGCCAATACCCCGCGAAGATTTCCCTCCAATGTTTCCTTTGCCAACTGTTCGATATCTTTGCGACTTTTACCCAACAGCCGCTCGATTGCATTGTGAATTGTCGGTTCTTCCCCGGCAATTTTGATATTTGCTACCCCTTCTACTGTCAGGGGAATTCCACCTTTAGAGTATGCATTGGATACCCGCAATTCAATAATCATGTTGGTTAAATCCATGCGGAAAGTTTTCTCTAACAGTGGCATTTGAAGACTGCTACCCCCCTTAACCAAGCGGTATCCAACCGAACGCTTATCATCAAGAGGAGTGCGGTTGCCCGCAAATATAAGCACTTCGCTGGGCTGACAAATGTAGTACAAGTTACGAATAACCCACCAACTTGCAGCAGTTCCAGTACCAAAAATTCCTAGTAGTAAAGCGATAATTTCCATATTATTTCTCCTCTTTCATGAGAGTTCCCATGACATCAATGCCAAGGGTGCGATTGACGTTTTCTAAAAACTGGAGCACAATTTCGGGATAAACATTGACCAAACTAGCGACAGATTTACCATCGCCGTTATCAATGACGTGTACTTTCTCTAGTTGAATGCGCTTGGGAATTTGCACTGCTTGAGTGAGGACAGTTTCAATTTGTTGGATTAAGAACAACTTGGAAGCCTCTGTTCCGGTTTGCTGCCAAACTTGAGAAAGAATATCGTTGACTAAAGCCGCTGCTTTGGCATTTTCTTCTAAAATCGCGGCTTGTCCTCGGGCGCGGAGTTCTTGGGCTTGGCGTTGTGCTTCTGCTGGAAGGATTTCATCTGCTTGCAAGCGCAGGCGTTCTAATTCTGCTCTGAGTGCTTGCAAGATTTGTTCGGCTTTTGCCTTTTTTTCTTGAGCTGCTGCTATGGTAATTTCTTCTTCCGAACGGGCTTTTTGTTCTAGCTTTGCCTTAACTTTGCGGAGTTCGTTTTCTTTTTCCAGGACAAGAATACGGTCTTGAGTTTTAGCAACTTGGGCTTGTTCTTCACATTGGGCTTCTACTTGTTCTGCTTGTGCTAGAGCATTCGATTCCGCAATTTCCGCATCTCTAATCACGAGAGCAATCTGCTTGCGTCCCCAAGATTTGAGATAGTCTACGTCATCGGAAACGCTTTGGATTTTCAGGGTATCTAGTTGCAATCCCAGTTTTGTCAGGTCGCGACTGACATCAGAAGCAATACGATGGGCAAAACTCAAGCGATCTTCATTGAGTTCTTCAGGTGTGAGGGTGGCGACGACACCCCGCAAATAGCCTTCGAGAGTTTCGCGGGAAACACGGGCTAGTTCGGAGCGATCGTTATCCAAAAAACGTTCAATTGCGTTACCCACTACAAGTGGATCTGTTGAAATTTTGACGTTAGCAATGGCTTGGATATTTAAAGGTGTTCCTCCCTTAGCGTAAGCATTCCGCACCTCTACCCGTACCGGCATAGTCGTGACATCCATGCGCTTGACACTTTCCACAATAGGAATGCGGATAGCGCGTCCACCCAATAGCACTCGATAACCCACTTCTTGTCCGTCTTTAGTACGCCATTTACGTCCTGAAAGAATCAAGATTTCGTTGGGCTTACAGATACACAAAAAGGACTTAATAAACCATATAAATAGGACGGCGCTAAAGATAGAAACTGCAATGGGGATGCTAGTTAGAAGTAGCCCTTCAATACTGTTGTTTTCTTTATTTTTTAATGGGTTGACATCAATTTGTGCTATTGGCACAGTCACTTTGTAGTGTTTCATTGTTAGGGGTTAAGGGTTAGTGGTTAGTTGTTAGGGGTGGTATCCTCTTCTTAGATGGTTACTACGCATACCTTATTGCCCTTGATAGCAACAACAACAACGCGATCGCCTTGATTAAATTGTTGATTTTCATCTGTGAGGGCAACAAAATCTACAAGGGAACCTTTAATATTGATACGTACTTTTCCAGGACTGTTGTGGTTGAAAGGAACTTCCACCGTTCCAAAAGAACCAACAACATTATCAAGACGTACTAAGCTATCTACTATTTGGCGTCGTCGTTGGAGGTAAATTAATCCAACGATGAGGACACCACTACAAATTCCTAAGACAACTACAATACCAGCAATTATGATAATGATGTTCTTCATTTCCTCCCATCCAAATTATCAATAATTCGTCTACATATCTTTATTTCATCGGGAATGTGTTTGTATAACTCTGCTGGTTTAATTTGCATAGAATCTTTTTGTTTCCCACTCTTAACCAACTGTCAAACTTATAAGTAAAACAGAGGATATAGCAGAAGTAAGCTATATCTCTGCTATTATGGAACGCAGCTAAAGCTAAAAATAAGTATCACTGGCTGTGACATTTAGGTTAGCCTGCTATATGTTCTTCTGCTGCAATGAAGCAAAGTTCTTTAGACTGTTACAAAAATTTACATTTGAGCTAATTAGATGAATGAAGCGTCATTGTGGAGAAAAATCAGTGTCATTTTTGTTTTATATGATACAAGTACTACAACAAGCTTTGTCATGAAATCTGAATGATGGGAAAACTAGTATGGACAAGTTGGTCGTATTTAACTTTGTGGGGGGGAGTTTTAAAGATGGATTTAATGTCCATGTCTCAGTTCGGAAGAATCAAAATGGTCGTTATTTCCAAGAACTCACTGAATTTAATACCAAGTTACCAGCAGACGGTGAAATACCGGAACTCTATCACAAATGGCAATCTGTCTACTACTTTTTAGATAAAACTCGGAACGTGATACCCGAAAAGATGCGGATAAAGTTTTCCGAGGAACAAACAACCAATGTTTCTACGGTGGAAGATTGCAAAAAAATTTCCAATGAACTGAAAGATAAATTAAACAGTTGGTTAAAAAATTTGCCTGCAGATGATAGTAAAAAAATATGGCTAAATATCAATAAGTCAGACTCTGTCCGCTTTCTTCTGAAAATCCAGGACATAGAATTGCAAAGGCTTCCTTGGCATTTATGTAGTTTATTTCAAGATTCTAAGGCAGAAGTGGCTTTAGGAGTTGAAACTTCTCAACATTATACAAAAAATATTGGTAGAACAGCCAGAATTTTGGCAATTTTTGGGAATGACGATCGCATTAATCTCAGTAAAGATAATTATATTCTGAAACAACTCGAAGAACAAAAAATAGCAATAATAAAATGCTTAGAACAACCTCGCAGAGAGGATCTGAATGAGCAATTGTGGAAGCAGCCGTGGGATTTCCTCTTTTTTGCGGGTCATAGTTCGAGCCAGAGCCCAGGTGGACGCATTACAATCAATGCTAATGACAGTTTATCTCCTAATGAGTTAAAGCACGGTCTACAAATAGCTGTAGACAATGGCTTGAAACTAGCTATCTTTAACTCTTGTGATGGCTTAGGATTGTTAGGCGGTCTGGCTGGCGTTGGAATTCCTTATACCATTGTGATGCGGGAACCAATACCAGATGAGGTGGCTCATTTATTTTTAGGGTATTTTCTCAAAGATTTTGCCCAAGGCAAATCTTTGCACGAGTCTGTGCGAAGAGCTAGCGACAGATTGCAGGGAATAGAAGATAAAATTCCTTGCGCTACTTGGTTACCTGTCATTTGCCACCATCCTAATAGTGCGACATTGACTTGGGTTCCCAATAGAAAATTGATAGCTATCAAGCGACTTGCATCGCAGTCAGTAAATGTTTTACACAGTAGAAAAAGCCATTGGTTACTTGTGATAGGTACGATGGCTGTTATGTCTTTGGCAATAGTCCTTGTATTTCCAAAAATCAAAGAATTCATATTTTCCACTCAACCTAACAGCAACCTGCTGTCAAGTCCTTCGACGAAACCAACATCAGTTCCGATTTTTTCACAAAAACCAGTGATTTTATATGGAAAATCTCAAGGTAATATACCAAGTGATATTTCAACAATTGCAATCAGTTATGACAAAAAAATTCTGGCTAGCAAAAGTGAAAATGGTAACATTGATGTATGGAGGTTGGAAAATATGTGGAATTCAGGAAGCAAACAACCATTTTTGTCTATAAAAGATACAAGTAAAGGTGGTAGTTTGGCTATTAGCCCCGATTTAAAAAATCTTGCTAGTGGAGGATTTGGTAATAGTAATATTAACTTTTTTAAAATTGCTGAGGGAAATAAGATTTTAGAATTGCCAGGAGCATCATATGGTGTTAACGATATGGTGTTTAATCCAAAGAGAAATCAATTAATTATTGGAGATTCCAGCCAAACTATTAAGATTTTTAACATAGCTGCTCCGAAAGAGCAAAAAGAAATTACGAGAAATTCAATAGGAAGGGTATATTTTTTAGCTGTCAGCAAAAATGGAGAGAAACTTTTTATAGTTAGCCAGGAAGGCATTATTGAAGTCTGGAATCTAGTTTCTGGAACATTTATCAATTCTTTCAAAATAACTACAGGTCAATTGACTTCTCTTTCATTAAATCCAGATGATAAAAAAATGGTTGTAGGTGTTTCTGATGGAAGTATCCAAATTTGGGATGTAGAGAACGGAAGACAAGAGAAAACTCATAAATTTACTAACCAACCTATTACATCGGTTATTTTCACTCAAGATGGTTTAAAAGTGATTTGTGCTAGTAGAGAAGGATATATTTATGACTGGAATTTAACTAGTAAACCTAAAGTTTATAAATTGTCTAATTATATTGACGAAAAAATCGCTCGTTTATATAAGTTATATTCAGATGTATTTGCAATTGGTTTTGACAGCAATTATATTAAAATCTGGAAATTACCTAATAACAACTTATAAATCTTGCGAAGGTATTTCTTAATAACTAGGCTATGAAGCGTAAGGAATTTATTTACTCTACGATTGGAGCAGCTAATTTAACAGCTCTGAGTGCTTGTGCAATAATTCCAGAAAAACCGATTGAATGGCAGATGGCTTCGACTTGGTCGGGCGATCTGGATATACGATACAAATTTGGAGTTAAAGGGTTTTGCGAACTTGTCAGTGAACTAACCAACGGACGATTGAAGATTACACCTTATCCGGCTGGTGCTAATGAACGGGTGACAGATCCATTGAAAGTTTTTGAAGCAGTTGAACAAGGAAAAGCGGAATGCGGGCATACATCAAGCTATTACAATAATGATGATAGAAATTCTCCTCTTTGGTTTGCTACAGCAGTGCCTTTTGGTTTGAATGCTCAGCAACAAAATGCTTGGCTATACGAAGGCGGTGGTCTAGAAGAACTAAACAAAATTTGTGAAGCTCGTGGGGTAAAAATTTTTCCTGCTGGAAATACTGGAGCACAAATGGGGGGCTGGTTTCAGAATCCAGTAGAAAGATTAGACGATCTCAAAGGTTTGCCTATGCGTATTCCCGGATTAGGTGGTAGGGTGATGAAAGAGATGGGAGTCATACCGGTAGATGTTGCTCCAAATGAAATCTATCAAGCATTCCAAAATAAAAAGATTCGAGCAGCAGAGTTTGTTGGTCCTTATGATGACAAGCAACTACGTTTACACGAAGTAGCTTCTTTCTATTACTATCCTGGTTGGTGGGAGCCTAGCTCTACATTGCTTGTGGTAGTGAATTTAAAAGCATGGAATAAATTGCCAAGAGAATATCAAAAAATTTTCCAAGCTGCAGCATTTGAATATAACACAAGGGTATTAGCTAGATACGATGTGTTCAATCGAAAGGCACTGAAGGAACTAAAAGATGATTACAATATTAGATTAATGCCCTACAGCAAAGAGATTTTGAACAAAGCCAGAAGTATCGCTTTTGATATATACGATCGGTTAAAAGATAATTCAGAATTTCAACAAATTTATGAATCGTGGAATAATTTTCGCGTTCAAGTCTCTAACTGGCATCGAATCAATGAGTATTCTCTTATCAAAATTGAGGAAGAGTGACAGCCAATACAGTTCGGTTCACAGTAGGCGAACACAGAAAGCAGGTTTCTGTAGGACGTGCTTATCCGAATTTTTGACTACTGTATCCATGCTTTTAGTAGGTAGGTGAAAATAAAAATATAAATAGGCTGGAAACTCTTACCAATGACTAATGACTAATGACTAATAACTAAGGACTAAGGACAACCTCTCCAGTTACGCTTTTTCGTATCCACGCTCTAGCTTCTAGAAACAATCAAACTTTCCAAAAAACCTGCTTCAATTTTAGAGGCGGGTTTACCACCTCCGGTTTCAAGGAGATGCAAATACTTTTGTAATAAAGTTTGCATTTTAGGAGTCATATATTGCGGGTAAACTTGAGATAAAGCTTGCTCCCAGTGGGATGCTATGAGGGCTTGACTCCATCCAGCAAAATAAATTGCTTCTTTGACTACCTTGTCCAATTCTGCACCTGAAAATCCTTTAGTTTTTTCCACCAAAAATTCCAAAGTAGACGGTTCTATTTCTGGTATTTTGTAAGCATTGATGCGTTTGATGAGAATTTCATAACGCTCTTTAGTATTAGGTGGCATAACAATAAAAGTTTCATCAAATCTACCAGCACGGAAGAGTTCTGGTGGTAAAGCGGTGCGATCGTTAGAAGTTGCAATAAAAAAGATGGGATATTCATGGTCATTGAGCCATGAAAGAAATGTTCCAAATTGGCGCGTACTGACTCCCGAACTATCACCACCTATCCCAGCAAAGGCTTTTTCTATTTCATCCATAAAAAGGATATTGGGAGCAGAGGCTTCAATCGCCCGTAATGCTTGAAATGTATTACTTTCTGACTCTCCAATCCATTTTGATTGCAAGCGGGAGATTTCAAAATTAATCTGTGGTACACGCCATTCTTGCGCGATCGCTCTAGCAACAAATGTCTTACCACATCCAGGAAAACCTTCTAGCAAAATTGCACGGGGACGCATTTCGGAAACAGTGTCTTGCTCAAACCACGGCTGGCGTTTTTGAATCCAATCTTTAACAATTTCTAGCCCGCCAACTTCCCTTAAACCTTGACCTTGAGGGGCAAAATATTCTAAAACTCCCGTTTTCCGAATTTCTTGCTTTTTAATTTCTAGCAGCAATTGTCCTGCACTTTGTGGAGAAGACCACAGCTTTCTTGCGGTCATTAATCTCGCTGTTTGTATCGCTGCTTGTAATGGCATTCCTTGTGCTTGTTCTGAGAGACGTCTTGCTTCTAAGTCACTCAAACCATATTTGCTAATAGCAAGACTGAAGACATCTTGATGCAATTCTATACCAATGGGTAGGGGTAAATCTAAAATATGTACGCTCTGACGGAGAATCGTAGGAATTGACCAGTCTTTTCCTACAATAATTAAAGTCATGCGCGGACGGGGTAATTTGTCCTCAATTGCCAGAATTAATTCTTTAAGTTTGCGGAATGTAATGTGACAATTAGGCTCAATAATTGTTGACCAATCGGGTAAGATATATAAGTATTGGCAACTAGAATTTTTCCCTGCTTGTTCTTGCAGGCGTTTTTGTAAGAAGTTTAACGCCGATAAAACGGGATCGGCATTGGGTTCTGGTGCAGAGCCTGTTCCTTGCCAAGTGTCTTCAGAGATGAGTTTCTGAAAACCTTCTATACTGCTCCAACGTGCTAGTTCACCATTTTGAACTGGTGGCTGGGAAATCAGGGATTGGTAGGTAGAAATGATACAATTAATAGCTCGGCTTTCTTCTGGCGATCGCAGAAAAATGAGCGGATATTGTGCCTGTAATAAATCTTGAAGTTCCTGTTGGCATTTTTCATAGGGAAGTTCCATATTGGGTACCTAATAACTAAAAGTCACGCTGATTTTTTGTAGAACGTTGTTCAATTGTGGGATTAGGTAAATCTTTCTTGGGTTGTTTTGGCTGGGGTGGTACAACTTTGGAACGAATAATATTTGGTTCTTCTCCTTGAGGCTTTGAATTCTCAACAAAAATTTCTTTTGAAGTCAGTTCTAGACGAATTGTGCTACGGTGAAGCCCTTGTTTAATATCCTCCATCCAGGTATTAATAACTTGGTGTAATTGCGTATCGCTAACTTGTCTTGCTGTTTTTGTTTCTAGAGTGTTTCGTAAATGCGCTCTATGTTCTGTGACTTGAAAATAATCTTCTGGATAATCTTCATAAGTCCCTGTCAAATCGAGAGAATAGGATATTTCTTTATTTCCCGAGTTCATTATGATAACTACAACCGTATATTCAGCCATCTGAGTTGAGTTAGATGTTACAAATAGCGTTCTGCTTGCTGTTTTAAGTGCTGACTCCATAGCATAAAAGTCAGGATTCCAACCAAAGTCAGGAAGATGATTAATCCCATAATGCGTAGGCGTTCTGGTAAAGATAAGGGTCTGTAAATAAAATTACTCATGCGAACATCTATTGGTTGAGAACTGATATTTTGCAACCCGGAGAATGGAGAAAGCACTTTTACTGATGTACGATGACGTGTGGCTCGATTAGCATCTGGTTGTAAGTAGACAATTTCGTATTCCCGCAAGGTTGTTAGGAAGTCAGTTAAGCTTTTGGCAACTTCACCTGCATTTGCGGAAAGTTTGTAGATACCCCCTGTAGATGCAGCAATGCTTTTAAGACGAGGCTCATCAATGATAAATTCTCGGATATCCGCATTAAGTAAACGACAGAATTTACTCACCGTTTCAGGTGAAAGATAGTCATTGGGAATAAATTCAGAACAGATTGCGCGATCGCGCAGTTGATATAAAGTTTCTCCATATCCTAAGGTATGAACCGTGACTTGAGGAGATTGTTTAAGTAGAGGTTTCAGACTTTGAAATTGCTCCTCTTTGGTAGCATCATAACCATCAGAAAGCAAAATCACAGCCAGTCGTGGTTTTGGTATATTTTCGTCTACATTGCTGACAACTTGAGTATATTGATTGCGTAAATGTTGTATCGCTGCTTCTAGTGGTTGATATAAATTTGTAGAAGCACAAACTGGAATACCAGATAATTGCTGTAGTTGATTTTTGAGCCTCTCATCATTCACTTTGAAAAAAGGAGAATTATTAGCTATCGTATTTTTGTCAACCTCATACAAATATTGACAGGAGTTACTACCTCTATATCCAAAGGGAACTAGAGCAACTTGCAGGGGAAGCTTCTGATTTTTTGCTGTATTGATAAACTTCTCAATAGCAGTTACAGCACCATTTAATTTTTTGTTCTTAGCTGCATCTTCTCGCTGCATACTACCGCTCATATCTAACAAAATTGCTACATAAACTGGCTCGGGTTGTGATTGTCTTTCCGGTGGTAGTAGGTCAAATTTGATGTTTTTAGAATTTACCAATTTTCCTTGCTGATTTGTAGTTTGAATTTGAAAATTATGGCGTGTTAACCCTTGAATGGGTACGTTTTCACTATCTAGAACTTTGATTTTGAGAGTCACGCGATTACCGCGAACCCTGTACTGAGAAATAGTTACGGTATTAGCTATTACAGGTAGTGGTAGCAAGCTCAATACGCCTACAAGTAAAGCTAATTTAAGATTCTGGATCGAGAAAGCGATCGTAGAAGACAAAGCGGTAATATTTTTCATCATTGGATGCATGATAAAAAGTTAAAATTTGGTTGTGTCTCAAAGGTATAGCCCGACCAACTACATTTATCAGCTTCGATTGAATTTGTACGCTTTGACTGGTAAGGCAAGTAAGCATAACCTTACGTTTTGCAATTGTTAAAACTGCAGCTAGGTTAGGTATATCTGGAATAAAAATATCTGCCTCTTCGGAAGAACCAATCTTAATTGAGTCCGTCGTTTTTGCTGGTAATTGAATAGATAAACCTTCTTCAATCACATTGTCATCATCTTGCGTAACAAAACGGAGATTGTGGTTCAGCAGTCGGGGAAGAATACGTTCCTTATCTACATACTTGGGGTCAACAGCCTCGAATCCTTCACCTGCACGTAAAGCAACCTGGTACGTTGGGGAAGTGGCTTTGCTGAGGAAAAGACCAAGTATCAACCCTAAAATGACAAATCCCAAGGGGTCTTCGTATCCTTGTAATTCTAAAACGCTGCGAAGTATTTCTACCAAAACTGCTGCAAGGAAACCAGCCAGGAAACCAAACAACAGGACTTTCCAAATCCGTTGAGTCGCTTTGCGGGTTCGTGCTTCAATACTTCTCAACTGCCAACTCGTTCCCTCACCCAAACCTGTAAATAAACCAATAACACTCCAAGCAATAACTCTGACACTCCAAGCAGGTATACCTGTTCGATACAACACCCATGTCAATGCCGAAGCCACTAGTCCGGCAACAGTACCTGTTAACAATGCAGTATATAAGTATGGCGGTAATACGCGCCGATTTGATTTATAGCGAGTTGGGTTACTCAAAAAGATTTCTGTCATAACCATCGCTACCGCTAAACAAGCTGCAACGATTGGCAGTAAAATAATATCTGGGTTGACAGCCAAAATTTTATGAGGGATGAATTGGCTAAGATCTAATAAAAATATTTGACTTAAACTCCAGCCTATTAATGAAGAGATAATACCAGAGATAGCGTAGAAATAAAATCTCATCGTGTATTATTTGTGATGGCGTTATTTAAGGTTTTCTAACTCGGTTGGTCTGATAGGGCTAATGTATTCGCTAATGACTATCCACGCGATCGCACCAGAACTCAATGCTATCAAAATTACCATCAATCCGATAATCAAGGTAGCTTTGTTTTCAATGATAGTGAATTGATTCCTAGGCTTTTGCTTCAAAGTTAATGGAATGATATCTACATCCACATTTTCATAAACTTCTTGGGGGACACTGCCAGAGCTTAACTGATAAAATAAAGCTGCTAAGGTGTTGTTTCCCACCTTCCTAGTTAGCAAAGCGGGGCTTTTATAGATTGGATAGAGCTTTACCCTTTGTTGTTGCTGATATTTTTTCTCATTTAAATCTACTAAAATCTTTTGATAGAATTCACCACCATTTGAGATTCCTTCATTTTTCATGAGTTGATCAACTAAAGCTTTAGTATATGCTTTAAAGTTTTGGCTCCAGACACTATTACTCTTTTTAAAAAATAACCATTGAATATTTTGATATTCTGGTGTTTCTTTTGTTACTTTTAAAGCTTGAGTTAATAACTGAGAAATCCCTTGAAAGATTTTATTCTTTAATTGTATATTTGCTTGTTTATAATCAGATTTCTTACTTAGTTCAAAGACTGCCCACTGAATATTCAAGGCAAAATCGATATCGCTCTTATGGTCTAATTTTTTTAGCCAATGTATCCATTCATAAATTTTCTCAAAACCAAGCAATGCTAGTAATGAGCGATATACGTTGGTAAAGTTACTCTTTGTATTTAAATCTCTTTGTGACTCGATTAAATCTTCTTTTTTTAAATCAATAATTGAATGATTTTGTAAAAAAGACAATAAATTCAGAAATTCAGTTTTTGTGACTTTTTCTCCTAAAGATGCAATATTATCGAGCAAGCTTTTTAAATATTTTACATCTTCTAAATTACATAATTTCATAGCTTGCTTTTGAGAAGCTTCCACATTTTTTTTAGATAAATTTACATTTTTCAATTGATATCTTGAAGAAGATGTCTGAGTAGCATACAATGGTTTTTGATATTTTTCTAAACTCTTGACAAGAAATCGGTCGGCTTGATATCCAGCAATAATGATAAATGTTTCTGGCTTTTCTGGAAAACTTACATTCCAAGCCCATGCTAAAGGAAGATCGTATTTTTGATGAAGGAAGAAAGAGATATAATGAAGTTTTTCTGCAGATATCAATTCATCTATTGAATTTGTAACAATATAAGGATAATGCTTTATTTGAGTCAAAATATTCGCTACGTTTTTATCATTTTCTAAATGAAGTACCTGAAATATAACATCTTTGGAATCGCAATTAATGCTATTCTCAAATATGGTTATATCTTCATCAGGTTGAAACTCATATTTTGGTTGACCCGATTGCAACCACCAAAAAAGCAAAGCCCCAATACCATCAATCTTTAAATTTTCTTGTGGTTTTTCTAACCAAAAATATCGGTAAGCAACCAAAGGGCGATTCTTATCATCAACTTCACCCGTTGCAACTGCCAAAACACAGTATTCATCTATTTCCTTTGCTATCAACGCGCATTCTTCAGGTTTTGGAGGATAACTATCATTCAAACGAAAAGCACCACAGTTCACAGCATCTTTTATCTTCTCTGGAACTGGATGATTAGACCTTCCAACCTCTGCACCAAAACCACCAGAAACCCATCTTCCATTTTTACACGAAATCTCAATCAATTCTCTAGAAAACTCGTATATTGGCAACATCATGACTAAATTACTCCTCTATATTTCGTAAGCGTTGGTCATCTTTACCTGTATACAACCAATAAATAGGCGCAACTAAGCCAAAAGGTTGCCAAACAGAAGGATTGGCAATAATGCCGTAAGTACCGCTGCTATCTCGCGTTTCGACTTTGACATTTGGTTGGGGAGGATAGCCTTTCATCCCAAAGGCAGAACAAAAGAAGTAGTTAACTCCACATTTCCAAGTTTTTGACCATTTTTCCAAAACCATTTGCATTTGTGGAAAGTGTAAGCTAACAAACTGTTTGACATTTTGGCGGTGTAGCCAAACCTGTGATTGTTCGGCTTTAGAGAAGACGACTGCAAGACGAAAACTTCTCAGTCTTTGATTTCTAGCAATCCGTATTTCGTTCAGTTCAGTTTGCAATCGAGTCAATGCTTGGGCATATAAATTATCTTCACGAGAAGTTCCATCGATTAACAGCAATATGCTAGAGGAAGCACAATCATCTAAGTAAGCTCTCAAATTATCTCTGAAGGAAATATTAAGCAAATCTTTGAAAATTTCACCAGAGTATTCCCGGCATGAAACTTGAAAACGTAAATTCTTTTGATTGATAAAACTGAGTTTGGGTTTGATAGCAATCAAAAAAGTGTATGTTGGTAAATAATTGATATTCTCTTCTCTGCGTGTGGGAGCAAGTGCCAAGCCATTTTCTAAAATGTCTTGTGCCATTGAAATTAATCTGCCTGCATTCTCATCAAATGGGTGGACGGACTCTATGGGGCTATTGGATTTGACATTAGGAAACCGAGCTAATGCTGCTAAAAATGTACTTTTTCCCGCGCTGCGAGGACCAATAATCCGAATTTCTGGATGACCGACTACATCACGCGGTATTCTTCTAAAGTCGTAGGTCATTTAAGGTTTTTCCTGTAGTTAACCAGTAAATGGGAGAAATTAAACCGAATGGTTGCCATTGTTCGGGGTCGCGTAAAAAGGCGTTATATTCAGCAGAACTCCCATCATCGGGGATATAACGATTGGGACGCGGATCGAAGCTAACGGGGTAAGTGCTAAGAACTCCAAAAGAAGAGCAAGCAAAGAATTTTAGTCGGTTAGTGTACTGGGGGAATTTATATCGCAGAAAATCATAGGTTTCTGGTAATCGAACTTTGAATAAATCTTCTTCCGGTTCCAAACGACCAGACCAAATTTCGCCTCTTTCACATTTTGAAAGTACGATTGCTATACGTAATTTTTTCACTATACTATTGACTTGCTCGTATTCGGAAATTTGTTGGCATAGTTTCTCAAATGCTGGTTTATAAAGGTGCTTATCTTGGGATGGTTGCCAATCTGTCAGCATAATCATCCAACTTAAAGTATTGAAGAGAGACGTTAGATAAGGTTCAACATGAATAAATTCATGTTCTAGAGGAATGTCTTCAAATATTTCGCCCGCGATATCACGAAAAACTATTTCAATCTCTTTGATTTGCCCTGGAATTCTCATGAGAAAAGGGTAAAACGGTATAGAATCAACAACTCCTCGTCTTGTACCTGCAAGTTTGGCTCCTTTTTTGATAATATCTTCAGCTTGACGCGCTAACTTTTCAGTAGTTGAGTTCTTTGGATAAGTCACTGCTAAGTTAGCAAATTTGGTTTTAAGATGTTTGCTGTGTGGAAAATAGGCAAGGGTCGCAAGATAAGTTGTCTTGCCTGATGCACGCGGTCCAATTAAGTGAATAGATGTGGTTTTGGAAGTCGCCATAGTATATCCAGCAGAATGACTTCTGAAGAAAAATCGCTCCTGGTGTAGAAGAAAAGGAAAATTGAAATCTTCAATAGTTATGGTGAGTAGGTGGGTGCAAATAATCCCATCCGTGTAAAGAAATGTTGAAATGCCCTCCAGCCCACTAACCACTAACCACTATCAGCCCTAACGTCAAGTTATGTTTATTCACACCAAGAATTTGAAATTAAGAATTTGCTAAGAATGCTCCTAAGTAAATCCAAGGCAGTTCTAACAAGTAAGGATTGTCTGTTGTAGTGATGAAAAATTGTAGATTTGTGCGAAGGATGGAGTGATAAGTCCGAATTATCTTTTCTGCAGGTGTAAAATAGGTTTTACGAACGTGGGTGTTGTATTCGTAGAATAAAGATGTTTTTGATTTTTCGTATCGCCATTTCTTTCCTTCACTTTGAATATTGCAAAAAGTATCAGCACGATGAATGCAAATGACAAGATGTTCGACTTGCGAGCAGTTTTCTTGAAAAAAAAGCAACCAATTTTCTAATCTATTAACCCACGCTTTAGTTGTTGGTAATTCATCAACCATCGTCCGTGTATCGGTGTTTTGTAGTACCACCATGTCACGGTGTGGAGGTAAAAGTAAAACGATCGCTTTACTTTCATTAATTTGTTGTTGAATGTCTTGCCATGCGGTTGGATATTTTGTCTTCCAGTCACGATTGGAAAATGCTTCACCTGGTGTATCTACCCATAACACTTGAACTTGTCTGGTACCTGACGATAAATGAATATTAAGGAGCAGGGTTTCTAGCGTCATCTGCGCTGTACCTGCAATGCGGTTCTCTGCAACGTTAAAGCGTCTAGTTACCAAGTTTTCAGCATCACTCACAATTTGGACGTGATTGGTTTGTGATTTTGCTAAGGCTACAACCATGCTGGTTTTACCAGCGCCTCGATCGCCAAGGACTGCTATGCTCATTGTAAAAATAGCGTATGTGGCATGGGGTATTCTGTGGGAAAACCTGTATAAATGAATTTTTCAGGTGTTACCATCCATTCCTGACGGGGGATATTGACTAAATCCGTAGGTGTAATTTTTTCAGATAAAAAATGCAGCCTTTGGTTTTGCGAACCCCGCAATTCTAAATTTGCTGCTTGTTGCTGTATGAATAGCCCATCAATCAGCAAATCAACGTGTTTCAGTAATGCGATCGCTCCTTGTACTTTCCCTTGTTGTAATTGTTCCAAACGATACCCACTCCAACAAACTACTGTCTTACCTGTAGCTTGCACCCGCTTTGCCAGTTCTGAGAGGGCGACGGCTTGCGCGAAAGGTTCTCCTCCAGAGAAGGAAATACCAGACAAATCGGGTATCTGCTGAAACACTTCCCAAGCACGGTCAACGGATATAATTTGATTTGGGCGAAATTCCAAGAAATCGGGGTTTTGACAACCAGGACAGCGAAATGGGCATCCCTGTACCCATAACACCATGCGTGTTCCCGGTCCGTTAGCGCGGGAACGGGGTAACCATGAGGCAATATTCAGTAGTAACTTCACGTTCAGTATTCTTGGGCTTGCATGCGGCGCGATACAGATTGAGTTTGTGGAGCTGTGGAATACAAATGTCGTAGCTCTTGTGGTACTTCTTGACCATCCCAACTCGTCCATTCGAGTTGATAACCCTGTTGTTGGAACAGACGCAAGGCTTCCAAGGTTCTAGCCCTACAAGATTCCGTTTCTTCTGGAGGTCCTAGCAAATCAATTTGTTGACCGGAGAATTGTACTCGCATCTGAGTATTTTCACCTTCATGTGTTGCAATTTCAATGACCGCATCCCCATCATCTACACCCAAGACACGGGCATTGTAACCAGCTTCCAACCAGCAATTAACCAACTTATCTGCTGCTTCCCGAACTTCCTCAATTTGTGCCTCCAAATTATTCAGGTCAGTGTGAGTTTGTTGCAACTGGGTGTCTGTAAAGTGCTGCCAGTTAGTTTGGAAGTTAGCGAGACGAGCTTCCATCTCTTGGACGATCGCTTGGGGAAGACGTGATGGCGCGGAAGCACCTGCTAAAGGCGATCGCAATTCCTCAAACCGCGCCTGCAAGTATTGAATTTGTGCTTTCCGTTCGGCTTGCAACACCTGCATTGCTTGACAGCGAGCATCATCTAATGCTTGTAAGTGTGTTTGGGCTACCGTCAATTGATTGTTATTCAAAGCTTGTGCAGTCAACTCAAGTGCTTGTCGGACAGTTTGAGCATCAACAATTTGTTTGGCAACCAGCGCTTGATACTCGCTTTCAATTTGGGGAAGCTTGGATTTTAAAGCTTCTACTTGCGTTTGGGCATCCCTTGCTAATGAATCGTTTACCTGTGTTGGCAATGATGGTAACTGGACAACAACCTTTGTTCGTCGTTGTCCCGCCCGAATTTGAGCAATTCGCTCCTGAATTGCTGTTTCCCGTTTGATTGCCTTCTCCTCTTCCTTCTCCTCTTTCCGTTGTTGTTGTTCTTGACGTGTGACCGCAAATGTCTTCGCTCCACTCATGTTGTTGCTCCAGATGCAGACATAAAATTCCGATGCAGTTGCGTTAACATGAAGTTACGCAACTTGCAGTCTTCTTGATACTGCTTTCACCTAGATGGTGCAAGTTAAAAGTACATCAGCTTATCCGCTCTATATGTCTATCGGAAAAACAGGCGGCAATCTATCTCAATCTTTACAAAACTTCATAAAAGTAGGAGGACTCTTGTAAAGAGGTTGTTTCACGAAAGGTGTTTTCTAATTTTTCTGATTGAAAACTTTTGATACCACCGATGCTCGGGGTTTATCTGCTGTTCGCAGCAACTCCTGTCCAATAAGGGTTAGCACAGCTAAAGCAATCCCAGCAACCACTGCGGGCATAGCAAAGGGTAGATCTACCAAGCCATCTGCTAAACGTTTGCCAGGAAATTCATAACTTACCAAAATCCAAGCAAGAATAAACCCAAACAAGTTATCGATTATACTCCTACAAAAGAGATATAAGTTTTTATTAAAGCGTGGCAATTAAGATATATATGATGTTGACCTACAACACCGAGACAACCTGTGGCTAATAAAGAAGAAATTGCCCTATCCCTAGCGCGAACACCTTTGTTTGTCATTGCCCAAGAACTCAAAGCACGGCTAACTAGCTTTGGTGGTTGGGAAATGCCGGTACAATTTGCTGGTATTAGTAAGGAACACGAAGCGGTCAGAATTGCAGCAGGAATGTTTGATATTTCCCACATGGGTAAGTTTATCCTGCAAGGCAAAGACCTCATAACTCAACTCCAGGGTTTGGTTCCTTCAGACTTAAGTCGTTTGCAACCCGGTCAAGCACAATATACTGTCTTGTTAAACCCTCAAGGTGGTATTATCGACGACATTATTGTTTACTACCAAGGTGAAGATGCAACTGGGGGGCAACGGGGAGTCATCATTGTTAATGCTGCCACTACCAGCAAAGATAAGGCATGGTTATTGCAACACCTCAACTCAGATGAGGTAATTTTCCACGACCTTTCATCCCAAAAAGTCTTAATTGCCGTACAAGGTCCGCAAGCTGTGAGTCTGCTTCAATCATTTGTGGACAAAGATATTACCCAAGTTAAGGCATTTGGACACCTAGAGGCGACAATCTTTGGTAAGACCGCATTCCTTGCCCGCACGGGTTATACTGGGGAAGATGGATTTGAAGTCATGGTAGATCCAGATGCCGGGGTAGAATTATGGCGCAAACTGATTGATGCTGGAGTGATTCCTTGTGGATTGGGTGCGAGAGACACGCTTCGCCTCGAGGCTGCAATGGCACTTTACGGGCAAGATATTGATGACAGCACTACCCCCTTAGAAGCGGGTTTGGGTTGGCTGGTTCACCTTGATACCAAAGGAGATTTTATTGGTCGGTCAGTCTTGGAACGACAAAAATCCGCCGGAGTTCAACGTCGATTGGTTGGTTTGCAAATGCAAGGACGTAACATTGCCCGTCACGGTTATCAAGTGCTATCTCAAGGCGTAGTTGTTGGGGAAGTGACAAGTGGTACATTATCACCTACCCTGGGTTATCCTATTGCCCTCGCCTATGTTCCCACTGAACTAGCAACAGTTGGTCAGCAACTTGAAGTAGACATTCGCGGCAAAGCTTATCCTGGGGTAGTGGTTAAGAAACCTTTTTATCGTTCAAAAACTCGCTTAACAAATGCTAATGCTTAATTGCTAATTGCTAATTGCTAAGTGTCAATTGTGTCTTTACTATTAGCTATTAGCGATCGAGCGATCGAGCTATTGGCCGTGTTAATTTTTTGATGTGGATGAGGAAGTGATATGGCTTTGGAATATCCCGAAAATTTAAGATACCTGGATAGTCATGAGTATGTACGTTTAGATGGCGGAATTGCCACCATTGGCATTACCTCATTTGCTGTAGAGCAATTGGGTGACGTTGTGTTTTTGGAACTGCCAGAGATTGGGGATGTTGTGACAAAAGGAGAACGCTTTGGCTCAATTGAATCGGTAAAAGCCGTTGAAGAACTGAATTCACCAGTCACTGGAACAGTCGTAGAACGCAATGAAGCTTTGATTGAATCTCCCGAACAAGTGGCAGACGATCCTTATGGGGATGGGTGGTTGTTAAAAGTACGCGCCGATGACCCTGATGAAGTTGAGGAGGCATTGACTGCAGAGGAGTATAGTGCCCAGGTAGGGGGGTAGTAGGGAGGGGACAGGGGCAGTAGTTTGGTATTTACCAAATTTTTTGTACAAATAGTTTATTCTCTTACCTCTTGTCCCCCTCTGTTTCCCTCCATCCTTCAGAAATTGTCCGGATAAATTTCGTAACAATTAGAAATTTTTTAACACATATAGCCGACACGTCAAATATACTTGTTGCAAAATATGAAGTAGTCGTGTCTGGAGAGTAATTTGTGGTAAAGTCCGAGCCTCGTGCTAAGTCAACCCTTCAGCAACCGTTGGAGGATAGAGGTCAGAAATTAACTTCTTTTCAAGAAAGGCACATTGGGCCATCATCCAATGATATCCAGAAAATACTTGAGGTGTTGGGCTACTCCACCCTTGATGACCTGATTGACAAAGCAGTTCCACCAGGAATCCGCTTATCTGGTTCGTTAAAGTTGCCAGAGTCACAAACTGAGTATGCAGCACTTGCTCAGTTAAAAGATATAGCTTCAAAAAATCAAGTTTTCCGCTCGTTTATTGGCATGGGGTACAGTAACTGTATTACACCTGCCGTGATTCAGCGGAATATCTTAGAAAATCCCGGTTGGTATACAGCCTATACTCCCTATCAGCCAGAAATTGCTCAAGGACGACTCGAAGCTCTACTGAATTTCCAAACAATGATTATCGATCTGACGGGTTTGGAAATTGCTAATGCTTCATTACTAGATGAAGCAACAGCAGCAGCAGAAGCAATGAGTATGAGTGGGAAGCCCACCTCAAGATGAGTGCTCTCACTAGTACAACTAGGTAAGGTCACAGGTAGAACACCTGTTCATAGGCAGTCGGTGTAATTGCAGTAATGCATTCAGCCAAGCTGTCCTAACAGACCGAGGGCTTGACCTCTTTCAAGTAGCATATTTATCGCTTTACTGTGCAGTCTTCAGGGTTTTGTGAAGAGAATCAAGGAAAAAAAGAGTCACGGAGTCATACAGCCAGAGGCACAGGGATGTGATAACTTTCCCTCCCCCTGTTTCCCCCTCTCCTCCTCTTCCCCCGACAGCTTTCCTGGTGCCTATGGCGCTGTGGAACCACTCTGACTCCATCCCGAACTCAGGTGTGAAACACGGCTGCGGCGACGATAGTTGGTGGGTAGCTGCCTGCTAAAATAGCTCGGTGCCAGGTTTATAATTTTACCAAAACCCTCTTCCGCGAACGAGAAAGAGGGTTTTGTGGTTTTTGCCCAAACTTTGGGTCTCTACTGTTTTTTTGTGAATAGTGCAAGATGTGTAGGGTGGGCAAAAACCACCATATCAAGGTCTGCTTTTTTTGATAATGGTGCAAGATGTTAAGCTAGCTAATTTCAATAAGCAACAATACTTGTTTAAGCAGTATTTTTTTTATAAATTTTATTTTTATTTTTGTCAGCATACTTTTTTTTTGCAATCTTCAGTAAAAAGAAATTTGTTATTGGTGTAATGTTAATATGAAGTTACGACTTAAATATTAAATGACTGGTAAATCTAGTTAGCTTGTCGTAAAAACCTAATTACATGAAAATTAAAAGAAATCTTCTTTGGTTTTTCATGTTTTTACTTGGTCGATTTAGAACTGTTCGTTCTCTTGTCACCTGTTTATATAAACGCTATGGATTGAAGAATTACGTTCTCAGTTCATCTCATTTTTTTTAGAACTTGCATTCTGCCAAACCTAGATAGCGAACTCCTTCTGGAGTTGTTTCAAAGCGACAAGGTAAGACTTCTAAGCCAAGGTTAATAGCAGTTCGTAATAACTTTCCATAGATGGGATCTGCAGTATCACCAGGAGCAAATTCCGTGCAATCACCCCTATTGATAAAATAAAGCATAACTGCACGGCTTTGAGGTAGGAGTGCCATGAGTTCCCGCAGGTGTTTTTGTCCTCGTGTTGTCTCTGTATCCGGAAACAAGACTAATTTGCCTTGCGCCCAAGTTGTATTTTTTACTTCAAGATAAATTGGTTGCGCGTTTTCAGCGAATAGCAATTCCTGCTTTCTTTTTAAGGAATTGCTAGATAAAATGGTGCTTTCAATATGGTGACACAAGCAGAAATCTACGCGGCTCTTTTTATCCTGCCCGTAGGTAACTTCGGTAAGAATTTGGTTATAATCTCTTAGTTCTGGAAAAAGGTATTTTTCTAAAGCTAATTTAGTAATTCTGTTGGGCAAAGCCGTATTGATTCCTACCCAAGTCGGTTCATTATCATGCACTTGAATCATTTCCCAAGTGTAGGACAATTTACGGTTAGGACGATCGCTGTATGAAAGCTGCACCAAACTCCCAGGGGTACAAACACCGGTCATTGGTCCGGTATTGGGACAGTGTGCTGTGACCACTTCCCCAGAAGCCAGTTCAACATCGGCGAAAAACCGTTTGTAGCGTTTGAGTAAAATACCGGGGTACAGGGGTGGGTAGCGATAAAGGTAGTCCATAGTGGCAAGTTGATTTTATTTCAAGGAAAATGAGAAATGAGTCTACTGAAGGTAGAAGTATAAAGTATAAAGTATTTCTCCTACTCAGCCTTAATCCTTGATACTTTTAACGAATCCTATGAATGACGAATCTTATAATAAAGGACTAGAAAAAGCCAAGCAAAAAGACTATGCTGGGGCGATTGAAGAATTTACCCGTGCTTTGCAGCTAGCACCCTACCTTGCCGAAGCATACTATCAACGGGGTTTAGCTTACTATGACTCAGGGGAAATACACAAGGCGGTTTTTGACTTTACCGAAGCACTAAAGCTGAATCCTCAAAATGTTGAAGCTTACTATTGTCGCGCACTAGCACGGGTGTCGTTAAAAAATTTACCAGGAGCGCTTGCAGACGTGGAGCAAGCTTTACATCATAATATCAACTATGCTCCGGCGTATAATTTGCGGGGAACAGTGCTTCGCAAACAGGGGTCTATTCAAGGTGCGATCGCTAACTTTAAAAAGGCAGCGGAATTGTACCTAGCTCAAAAAGACACCGACAACTGTCGCCAATGCCTTGAGAAAATCCGACAGTTGCAACCAAAAGAACAACCTGCCGTTGTGCAGCCACCAACCCCCACAATCACACCCTTAAAATCTGACAACTCATATTTCATTCAACTACTAGATAAAGCAGAGAAAGGAAACACCCGAGAGGCAATAGAAGATTTAAACTGGGTGTTGCAAGCTGATGCAAAAGATGCATATGCTTACTGTTGCCGGGGGGTCGTGCGTTGCAAACAAGGTAACTATCAAGATGCGATCGCTGACTTTAACCAAGCCTTGAGACTTAATTTCCAAGATGCCGTTGTCTATCGTAACAGGGGAAAAGCACGCTTTCATTTGGGGGATCATCAAGGAGCGATCGCAGATTTGAACCAAGCACTTCAGATGCAACCAAATGACGCAATGCTCTACGTTGCCAGAGGGAATGTCCACCGGGAAATGGGAAACCATCTTGGAGCAATCAAAGACTACACCCAAGCACTGGAAATGAATCCCGATGATGCAACAGCTTACTACAATCGCGGTATTGCCTATACTTGCATAGAAGAAATGCAGCATGGGATTGAAGATTACCAGCGTGCAGCGAGTCTGTTTTGTGAAAAAGAGGACTGGGGGAATTACCAAAAAGTCTTAGATAGCTTAAAAAAAATTCACTCATCAAATTCTGAATCTAAAAAAGCGACAAACAATTTACTGCGCCAGCGACTATTGAGACTAGTGGGCGGGCATTGGGAAATTGCCCAAAGATTAATTAACCAAGTGAAGTATGACTACCCCGGTATGCCAGAAAACTGGTACATAGAAAAGGTGATTCACGATTTTGAGCAAGATTGGAACAGGTAGAGCAAACGATATCCGGGAGAGAGAAAGAAATTGATGAGGTGGAAAAATTACAATCTTATCCTAGGGATAATATTATTTATAATCATACTGCTACAAGTTTTTATGTCTGTAGCTCAAACCCCTGCGATCGCACCGGGCGAAAACCTGGTTCTACAAGGAATTCCATCAATTCCCACCACACTCGTTGAAACAGTTCAAAAATATATAAACTTTCGTGCTGCCAGTTTAACCAGTTGGCACCCCCTGCGTCGCGAAATACTCATTTCCACACGTTTTGGTGACACACCGCAAGTCCATTTGGTGAAATTTCCTTTGGGTAGCCGCAAGCAATTGACATTTTTCCCAGAACGTGTGGGAGGAGCTACTTTTCAACCAACAAAAGGTGAATATTTTATCTTTAGCAAAGATATTGGTGGGAATGAGTTTAATCAGAATTATCGCTATGACATAACCACAGGTGAAGTTGTATTGCTAACGGACGGCAAATCAAAAAATAGCCAGGGTGTGTGGTCGCATCAAGGCAATCGCATAGTCTATACCTCCACCCGTCGTACAGGTAAAGATAGAGATTTTTACATTGTCGAGCCAGAAAATATCAAAAGCGATAGATTGTTGACAACTGTTGAAGGTGGGGGTTGGGATGCCTTAGATTGGTCACCGGATGATACAAAAGTGTTAGCACAGGAAATCATTTCCGCGAATGAAAGTTACCTGTGGGTGATAGATGTCCGGACAGGAACCAAGCAGCTAGTGACACCTAAAAGCAGTCAAGAGAAAGTCGCTTATTATAAGGGTATCTTTAGTAAAGATGGGAAAGGTCTGTATGTGATTAGCGATCGCGACTTTGAATTTTCGCGGTTAGTATATCTTGAACTCGCGACATTAAAACATACATATCTAACCACCCAGATTCAGTGGGATGTAGAGGATTTTGAACTTTCAGAAGATGGCAAGTATATTGCCTTTGTCACTAATGAAGATGGCGCAAGCGTACTACATTTATTAGAAACCGCAACAGGTAAAGAAAAACCCTTACCAAAGTTGCCACTGGGACAGATAGTTGGTATCGAGTGGCATCGCAACAGCCAGGACTTAGGATTTACTCTGATTTCTGCACGAACAACAGCAGACGTTTATTCTTTAAATATCCTGACTAACAAAGTCGAACGTTGGACAGAAAGCGAAACTGGTGGCTTAAATACAGAGAATTTTTCAGAAGCCCAGCTAGTGCAGTGGAAAAGCTTTGATGGTAGAAATATTTCCGGATTTCTGTACCGTCCTCCAGCGAAATTCAAAGGCAAACGACCAGTCATCATTAATATTCATGGTGGACCCGAAGCGCAGTTTCGTCCTACCTTTTTAGGTCAGAATAATTATTATCTAAACGAATTAGGTGTTGCTCTACTATTCCCCAACGTCAGAGGTTCAACAGGTTATGGCAAAACCTTCCTCCAGTTAGACAATGGATACAAACGGGAAGACTCAGTAAAAGACATTGGGGCATTGTTAGATTGGATTGCCACTCAACCGGATTTAGATAAAGACCGGATTTTAGTAACAGGGGGAAGTTACGGTGGTTATATGTCTTTAGCAGTGGCAACTAAGTACAGCAACCGCATCCGTGCGGCTATTGATATTGTTGGTATCTCCAACTTCGTGACCTTCTTAGAAAAAACAGAAAGCTATCGGCGAGATTTGCGACGAGCAGAATACGGAGACGAACGGGACCCGAAAATGCGGGAGTTTTTGCTCAAAATTTCACCATTAAATAATGCCAAACAAATCCAGAAGCCTCTATTTGTTATCCATGGTAAAAACGATCCCAGGGTACCGTTAAATGAGGCGGAACAGATAGTAGCAACAGCCCGCAAAAACAATATTCCTGTTTGGTACCTGATGGCAAAGGATGAGGGACACGGGTTTAGTAAGAAGAGAAATGTTGACTTCCAGTTTTATGCCACGGTGATGTTTGTGAAAGAGTTTTTGTTGAATTAGATGTAGAGACGCTTCAAACAGCGCGTCTCTAAGTTATCAATGTGTATCATGATTTTGGTAAGATGTATTACGTTTAATTTATTTGAGCTACTTAATTGTAGATGTTGGGTTTCGTTCCTCAACCCAACCTACGGTTTGCATTGTTGTATCACGAATATTTGTGCTAAAATATGAAAATAATTCGTAATTCCCATTGGTTATCTTGACGGACGATTTCAATTTCTCGAATAAATTCACGGAAGTAAAATCGTCGCTCTGCTTCAGACAAATCTAACCAAAATTGTGGAATGGAAACTGCTTGAGCCACAGAACGTAGGTTCACTGGTGGTAAAGTGGCTAATTTGGCTTGAAGTGCTGATATTTCTGTACGGAGTTTGTAGGCTCTTAATTGAGAAGTTTCTGCATCCAAAATGCCATTTTCTACTAAAGAGGGTAGCTGTTTGAGGATTTCTTGTTGGTGAGAAATCGCTTCATTTAAACTATTTTTAATTGTGTCTAATTGAGGAAAATTCATTCCTGCAACTGCACGAGGTAAGTCTTGGCAAACAACTTTAATTGTATTTTCTAGTACTTCTTGATAGGGTATGGCGCGACATTTGGGATTTTTGGGACAGCTAATAGGACGTAAATAAAGGTACTCTTTTTTTTGTTTGCGTATGGTCACACGGGTAATTGTCATGTGTGACTGGCATTCGTTACAGGTAACCAAACCAGCCAGAGAACGGGGCGCACTAGCACTGCGAGATGGTAAACGGCTGTTGCGGCGCAGGAGTCTGTCAACTTGAGCTGCTTCTTCTCTACTAATAATGGGAATATGAGTGTCGGAAATAATTTCTCCGTTTAGATAAGCTGTATCACCCCGGTAGACGGGATTGGTTAACCAACGGCGTCCTGTGGTGACGGAGATTCTCTTGCTGTATTTTTTTGCGAGGTAACGAACGGCTCCCCGTAGGGAACCATAGAGTAGGAAGTTGTCAAAGAAATCTTTGACGACTGGAGAGGTACTGCGGTCTATAATGTATTTTCCTTTACCTCTGCGGTAACCGTAGGGGGCTTTACCGGGTGGGGGTGCAGCTTCTAAACGATTGCGGGCGTGTGCTTGTCGGATGCGGCGGCTTTGTTGCTGACGCTGTATTTCGTTGAGCAATTTCAGTAAGTCAGTGCGGGGGTTGGGAGCATCTTGTGAGGAGTTATAGTCTTGTTCTATGGCAATGAGGGTGACTCCCATTGCTTCGAGTTCTGCAAGACGGGAAGTCACTTGTTCTAAGGTGTCTCCTAGTTCTTCCAATCGCCGGATGAGGAGGCGATGGGGTGGTTCGGTTTTGCAGTCGTCTAATAATTTTTGTAATTCTGACCGTTTGCCTAGGTCTTGATAGATACGTTCTATTTCCCATCCCCAAGTTTTGGGGTCGGGTGTTGGTTCTAGTATGGGATTGCTGTAGGTGTAGGCGAAGGTTTTCATCTAGGAACTGCTAAGACGCGAAGGTCGCCTGAGGTTTTACTGCTGGCTGAGTTCAATAATGTTACCATCTGGATCTTTGGTAAAGACGGCGGGGCGTCCGGAGGCGCTGGGTTGTATTGGGCAGTTGTTATCCTGAAGTTGCTGTTTGGCTGCATCTAAGTCAGCTACGGAGAAGGCTAGGTGCGGGTTGCGTCCCCATTTTTCATTTTGGCGATCGCAGGGGACAGATGGGGCGACGATGAGGTGAATTTGATAATGACCCACTTGATACCATGCGCCAGCAAACTTTAGGGAACGTTCCACTTTGGGTAATCCTAGCACCTGCCCGTAGAAATGTTCGGCTTTATCTAAGTTAGTGACGAGAATGGCTGTATGGAGACACTGGGTAATTTCCATTGTTCTTCAGATGCAACTGGGTTTATTTTGATTTTGACTCAGTTTTAGTTGTTAAGTTGTAAGGGATTTTGAAAAGATATAGCAGGTAAGAATATGTCTTTAACGGGTCATGTGTATTCTAGCGGTTTTAAGCTTCAGTATATTGTTGAGGGGAAAAGAGCTCCTGCGATCGTAGTTGGAAGTGCGCTGTATTACTCAAGAATCTTTTCTAACAATCTTCGTAACAGTTTAAAGTTGGTCTTTATGGATCATCGAGGGTTCTCACCTCCTTACGATTGTCAGGACACTTCCCAGTACGAGTTAGACTTATTGGTTGATGATATTGAACTCGTTAGGAAAGAGTTAGGGCTTGAAAAGGTTATTGTTATTGGTCATTCAGGGCATGCATTTATGGCACTGGAGTACGCTAAGAAATATTCTGCCAATGTGTCTCATGTGGTAATGATGTGTGCAGCCCCCAGTTACTCCCATGAAGGGCTTACGGCTGCGGAACGATATCTGAATGATTCGGTTTGTCCTGAACGTAAAGCAGCGCTTGCTGAAAACCTGGCTAGGTTACCTCAAGGGATAGAAGCCGCACCTGAGAAAGCTTTTATTACGTATTGCCTTCTAATGGGACCCAAAAGTTGGTTTGACTACAACTATGACGCGACAAAACTTTGGGAAGGTGTGGAAGTCAATATGGTGATGTTTGATTATGTCTGGGGAGAGATTTTTCGGGACATAGATATCACTGAGAATTTAGATAAGTTACAAGCGCCAGTGCTCCTTGCCCTTGGTCGCTTTGATTACCTCGTTCCACCAGCGTATCTGTGGGAATGTGTACGAGACAAATTCAAGAATCTGACTATCGGCATATTTGAGAGGAGCAGTCATGCGCCTCAGTTTGAAGAACCAGAGCTATTCGATAAAGAGTTGCTTGATTGGCTTTACAAGAACTAACGGTGCTATGTAAAGAAATATTAAGATGTTCTCTAGGCTACTAACTACTGTACGGGAGCAAGGCATTGCGCCCCTACTCACCACTATCAGCCCTAACACCAAATTGTGTTTGTTCACCCCGACTGACTATATGAAGTGTTACCAAATGTGATAGAGATCGATGTTATGGAAAATTCTGCGCTATAAGTAATGTTCCTTAATCCTCACGTTTAACTCGTAACCTTAGTAATGAGCATCAATCTTCCGCTAGAAACACCACGTCTTATACTTCGTGATTTTGTAGAATCAGACTGGGAAGGGATGCATAGCTACGCTTCCGACCCAGAAGTAGTTCGTTACTTGCCCTTTGGTCCTAACAGCGAAGAAGACACTAAGAATTATTTACAAGCAGAGATTAAAACACAACGGAAAAGACACCGCCAGCATTTTGCCTTAGCAGTGACTTTAAAGGATGACAAGCAATTTATTGGTGCTTGTCGCATTTCTACAACAGATCCAGATAAGCCAGAAGCTTCTATAGGGTTCTGTTTAGCCAAACAATTTTGGGGACAGGGATACGCAACGGAATCTGCGGGAAGAATCCTAGAGTTTGGTTTCCAGCAATTGAGGTTGCATCGGATTTTTGCAATTTGTGACGTGCAAAATAATTACTCAATGCGAGTTTTGGTGAAAATCGGCATGAGACAGGAGGGCTATTTGCGGGAATATGAATGTATGAGAGGAGAATGGCGCGATACTTTGCTCTACGCCATTTTAGAGAAGGATTGGATACAGATGCAGAGTCGGAATTGACAAAGGAATATGGAAACCGCGCTAGCATTACTTATTTAAATGAACCGCGAAGACGCGAAGGGCACGAAGAAAGAGGAAAAGCAAAAAAATCTTCCCAAGCTTCTATACCGTGTTGTGTAACGAATTGTTTCTCAACTTCCTTAAATCGTTCCCAATTGCGATCGCTGATGGCTGTCAGCATAGGAATCAATTCACTAACTGGTATCTGGGTAGTTGTTTCAGTCATCTGGGTAGCCCTCAAAAATACAAATTATTGGCAAAGGTTCGCAAGTTACGAATTGAGGTGACAATAACGGGTGAGTACACAGCCCGTCAAGCGTACTCAATGAAGTGCGTCGGTCTCCAGTATAGTATAATTAATCACAGTACAAATTTCTTACATAATTCCGGAGGGCGCGAGAACATTGACATACGACAACACCTGTAAATACCTTGCCGAAAACTATCCTACTGAATTTGCCAGATGGTTACTCTCATCGGATGCATTATTAGATATCAGGGTACTCAAAACCGAACTCAGTAGCGAACCAATTCGCGCTGATTCGGTGACGTTCTTACAAGTTCCAAACCAAATCTTACACATAGAGTTTCAAACTGAAGCAAAATCGACTCCCCCATTGGATTTCCGGATGCTCGATTACTATACTCGCTTAAAACGAAAATATTGGTGTAATATCCAGCAAGTAGTGATTTTCTTGCAACCAACTGCCTCAGATATCGTTTTTCAAACTGAGTATGTAGATGAGAACACCAGACATAGATATCGCGTCATTCGGATGTGGGAAGAAAATCCTGCACCACTGCTAGCAAATCCTGCGCTCTTACCACTAGCACCCTTGGCGAAAAGCGATACACCTAAGGCTTTACTAGAGCAAGTTGCTATTGCTGTAGATATGATTGAAGAAAGCACAACGCGAAATAATATTTCGGCTTGTACGCAGGTTTTAGCTGGTTTGCGGTTTGAGAAAGATGTGATTCAACAATTGTTCAGGGAGGAAGTTATGCAAGAGTCTGTGATTTATCAAGATATTCTACAGAAGGGAGAGCAAAAAGGAAGACAAAAAGAAGCGCTAGAATTGGTTATACGCTTGCTGAAACGCCGCCTTAATGTCATTGAACCAGAGATACAGCAAGCGATTGGTCAACTATCTGTCACCCAACTAGAGGAGTTGGGCGAAGCGCTGTTGGATTTTGCTAGTGTAAGTGATTTAAGCAACTGGTTGGAAACTCATTCGGCTTGAGTAGATTGATAAAACACGAGATTAGTATGTGGCACCGAGTTTGAGGCTTGAAGTACGGCGTAAAGTCTCAAACTTACTCATAACTGGTAGCAACCTTCGTCTGTTTAGGGTCAGTGACACTTTAGCCACTTCAAGCAAAACCTAGCTTCTAAAATTGGTATCTACTTTTTGCGTGATTTCTCCCCGTTTGACTGGTAGTAAGTTTTCTCTGGTGTTAGCAATGGTGATGTATAACGGAATTTGACAATCAAAGGTAGCTAAAACTAAAGCCGCAGACATGGTTTTTGTACCGCCTGTGTAGTCGGCTATGATTTCATCTTCAGGGTTTTGCTGTTGGAGATGGCGAATGCAGGCGGCGGCGTGATGGTAGCATTCTGATAGGTTATCGGGATTTTGAATCAGGATGAGGTCGCGATCGCGCTGAAAGTTTTCTCCCAATCCGACTTGTGTGGGGATATTTGGTAATTTTTCGATAACTTCGGTTCCGCGCCGGACTTCACAAGGGGTTCCCTCGCCGATGACTTGGGACTTGCTACCATTGTCACCGTCAGAACAAAGGAAGATGACGCGATTTGGTTGCAAGCTGCGAATTGCGGTGACGATGGGTTGGAAAGAACCGCCAACGGTGACTAGGAGAATTTTGGACATAGTAAATTTGCTGTACAAAAGGATAGCAATTGTTAGAGTTTGCTTATTAATACCAATTTGAAAAAAGATGCAACACATTGATAATACCCCTCCCTAACCCTCCCCTTATAAAGGGGAGGGAATTAGATCTGCTGACTTCCCCCCTTGATAAGGAGGGAATTAGATCTGCTGACTTCCCCCCTTGATAAGGAGGGAATTAGATCTGCTGACTTCCCCCCTTGATAAGGGGGGATTAAGGGGGGTAATTCAACTTGTACACCACTAAGTGAGTAAGTGAAGGGTGGTCAATAGGGCGGGGTTATCTGTCGCAAACATTTTCTGAATCCGTATCTGGATTAGAAAGGAGTGAAGTCCCCACAGTCATGATAATTGTTTGCATAGTGAATTTTCTAACTTTCTGAATTGCTTTGTGTTTGTCCCATACTTAAACGGGTTTTCATTCCCGTACCTGCAAATTGAGCATAATGAACCAATAAATTGGCGACATTTGCCAGCAAGGGGTCTGCACGGTTGAAAACTTGTAATGTCACTTTGCCGATAAAGCCATTGACATGACCTTTTTGTAGGTGCAAAGTTCGTGTTTCTAGTTTATGGTTCTTGAGTAGAATGGCATTGGAAAGATAGGCAATTAATTCATCACTTCCTAAGTAGACGGGAGCAAAATGATTCCAGCGTTCTACCCAACTGCGGAACATGAGTGCGGGTACGGGTAGGGGTAAGTTTGTTTTACCTTGAGCAAAGGCTGTGGGGGTGAGAAATTTCAGGTCAAATTGCCTGACTGGTTCTGGCTCGTTTGCTACTAAAGTTGTGTAGAGTTCTTCGTAGCTGGTGATTGTGTCTTCGCGATCGCAAACGTTAAATGTTGCTCCTAAAAACTCTAGAGTTTGTGAGAGTTGGAGGGAGGAAATAGCTTTTGCTGTGCCTTCTTGCAATCCACACAAGGATAATTTGTAAAACTCCTCTGGATGGAAGGTTAAGAAGTCTTTAGAGGTTGAGTAGGAACCGAGGATTCCTGAGAAAGAAGTTGAGGGAATCTCCTCGCTTCCGGTTTCTATCCCTAACTTTTGATGTAACAGCTTCATAAGTTCCAATCTGTAGGAACGGGGTAAAGCTGTGGGTTGGGATACGCTTAATGTCCAAGTAGAACGAATTAGCATGAAATTTATAAACTTTTTTCTAAATTTTTAAATTTTACCCATCCTGGAACAAATTTGATTTCGCCATTCGGATTCATGACAGTTCGTCTGGACTTTGGGGCTTTAAATCCGGTGGCTTTTAAACCACAGATATCGCGTATTTGTTCTCTCAATTTTTCATCATCAAGGCACAAACCAATTGTGGTTCCATTCATTCCACTTCCCCAACCAAGCCTTAGAGTATAAGGACATTTTTCTGGTTCGTAGAATTCGCGAATGTAATTGAAATCTAAATTTCTTCCTGATGCTCTAGAATTGTTTTTAATTACTTGCCAGTAGTCATGCTCGTAGTCCCACTGTTCTTGAGTGAACTCCTGACAGATTTGCAAAAGTTCATTGAGGGTCGAGAATGGTAGCTTCATTCCCTGTTTGTGCTGGAACCATGAAAGCATTTCTTTGTCTAAGCTGAGAGTAAATTCTGTTTGGACGTTGCGAACCATTTCAGCATAGATAGAAGCTCTGTACTTGGCTAAGTTATCTGGAAATTTGCTGGAAACTATCACCTCAGGGACAACAGGAAAATTGATAGGTATTTTCCCTTTCTTAGTTGCGATCTGTGATTCCACAAGCCCTTCAGAGTCTGTAACTTTTAGACAGCGCAAAAAATCTGTATTCTGACTTTTTCCTGAAAAAGTTCTATTTTGATAACTGAGATTAAAGTCAGAAAAGAAACTGTCCATGAACAAATTATCATCAACAAATTTTTGTCGATATTTATCACTCAGTTCTCCGAGCTTTTGTCTTAAAGTTTTCTCTATTTCACTGACCCGCTTTGTTGGGGGGACTCCATAACGGTCTGGGTATTTGAAAAAATGATAAGCTATGGCAGTTCTAATGGCTCCTTTAATGGAAGAACCAGGAATGAATAATTGTCCCATGCCATTGCGAATCATTGGACGCAAATCGCTAATTGTCTCATCTGTGAGTTTTTGAGAAATCGCGCCCTTAGGAAAAATAGCGTCCCCTTGTGCATCGGTAACGTTCCACCATTCTGCACCAAAGGCATCTTGTAACAGTTTGCTAATATATCGACGCTCTTCAATTGCTTGAATGTAGTCATTAAGAAATTTTCCTCCCCTTTGTTGCAATGCTTTTGCCAATGCTTCTTGATTGGGGAGATAAACTTTTTTAGCTGTCTGCACGTATTCAAAGGGACTCAATTTAGATACGGCTGACCCAATATGTAAAATGGGACTGGTCAACTGTATCTTTATTGATTCATAAACTTCAGGTTTCTTGAGAGCAGATTCAGGAGAAACCACCATACCTTTATTCTTCCTGTACTTTAATGGGCAGACTTAGACTAATACCACTGCGGTAGATGGAATGTGTACTAAAGCCTTGTGGGGTGACATCCACAAGCTTTCCTTGGGGAGTTCCCAAGAAAACTGAACCTTCAGCAAACATCCGCACAAATTTACGGCGCTTTTGGCGACCGGAGAAGGGAGAAGCAATCCAACCACCCCGTTCTTGAATTTCATAGCTGCTGTTGTTTGCGATTAATTGTTGTAGGTTGGAGCCTTCATCCCAAAATAGACTCATTAAGCAGTGATAACCGGGTTTGTCGGAGAAATCAACGACTTCTTGCCAAGTTTTAGGTAATGCCTTCCAATCTACTTCAAATCTCCCCGCACCGCTGGAACGTTCTCCGCCCAATCCTTCTTCTCCCAGGAATTTTAAAGCCGCATGAAGGTCGTTTTCTAACTGGGGATTATTTTGGGAAAAGTAGAGCAAGAAGTACAGCCCAGAATGGCTATTTCCTGTCTCGAATTGTACGAAGCCGGTGTGATAAAAGTTGGTTGCTCTGGTAACCCGGTCTACTGCAACTTTAGGTTGATGACCTATTTTGTAGGTCTGTTTGTAGTCAAATGTTCCAAGGTTTCGCAGCTGTCCCTGGGATTTTCCTTCGGTTTCGGCAATTAACTCTTTGCGATCGCTCGTTGTAAATCCCCCTCCCTGATACCATCGCTTCCACACTTCCAGAGGCAAGTACTGAAGCTTTTTGTAGGTTTTGAAAAATGCTAAGTCATCGCCTTGAGGGTAGTTGGTGGGAAATTTGAGGGGACGGGGAAGATAATAGATTTTGTTCTCCCCTTTTTCCCTATAGATGAAAGTGGAACTCATTCGCACAGGGGGAGATGGGTTAAGAAATTGCCGCAACAATTCCTCAACCCCATCCTTACCAAACAATCTAGCGTAGGCACTGACCCAGGCACTAAATAATGTGTCCGATCGCACCCGTTCGCTGGTTTCTTCAATACCAATTCCCAATTCTCCAAAATGGGCTGGGGATTGTCCAAAGTTGAGTTTGACTAATTTCCAGGTACTCATGGTCAATTTCCAGGTTGTAACCGCCGTTGGATATCGTCGCGCAAACGTCCGAAGTTATCTAGGAGTGCTTGGGTGTTGGGGACGGGTTCAATAGGTTGTAAATTCGAGGTTCCTGGGGGTGTGCTGGTAATCTGACGGTATTGATTTAAGTCCCGATAGGAAAACTCGAAGTTCTGAAATCTCACTTTGCCGTAGCCTCTAGAACCATGCCCGCCTAGGGCATCATCTTCTAGAATGGCAAGGGCGATAAAAATATTTTGCAAGTCTTCTATGGCTTGAGTTTCATCTTCTACTGTGTAAACCAATTCAAACTGGAATTGTGTACCCGCAGGCACACGTTCTACTTGTCGAGGGTTTGCTGCCGCTGTTACTCTGTCAATACCATTCTCAAACTTCCACTCAGTCATGTATAAACCAGTATCAACTCTTTCCAGCAATTTAATTGACTGCTCGGTTAAATGACAATCTCTCACTATTAAACGAGCTGGTGCGTTTCGTCCTTTAACCTTTATATGTTGCTCTCGGATTTCTCTGGGTTCAATTTCTTCAGTTTGTGTCCCAAAGCGTGCCAATCTATGTTCGTCACTATTAGGTCTTATAACTATTCGTTGTTCGACATTAGGTACTCGCTCTAATCTTTCACGATTAACTACATCGCTTTTTATCCAGCAATTGACACCAGTTGAACCAAAAATTCTTGAAAGTTGACAGTCTCTAGCACCATCAAAACGAAGCAAAATAGGTGAATTATCTACTTTTATTTCTGTATATCCCTCCACCAAATCATCACTTTCATAACGAAAAGTACCACTACCACCTGGCCGATTTAACGGTTTATTCAATAAACGTTCTAGGATTGAGCGCATCTTACCTTTTATAGATGAACCTGGTAGATAAGGATGGCGAGTCAAAGGGTTACGAATAACAGGTTTATCGAGTCCACCAATATCTAACCTTTCACCGCCGCCTCCGATATGAATACCAGTTTTAACGAGAATTGTACTGCTAACTTGAAGCTTACCCAATAATGGTTTTTGTTCAAAATTTGTGAATTCAGTCATTGGTCTTTTCCTCCTGCTGCTTTATGATAGGCAATTACTGCTTCAACCAGTTGAACAAATCGCTCAAAATCATCTGTAGTTTTAACTTTTTTAATTGCAGCGTCTAAAACTTTTTTGAAAGGAGCAACTGATCCTAAATCTTTATTATCTTTTTGTTGTCTAGCTGCTGCATAAGCCAACTTAGGACGGAGGAAAATCAATTCGTTTTTGATGGAATCAAAATTCTTATTTTCGTCTTTAGCTAGGATAGCTTTGAGGCGATTAATAGCATCTAGGAACTTGCGTATTTGATTTGTTTTGAGTTGTTGGCGTACAAGCTCCTTACCAAGCTTTTCAGTATCTTCTACTAACTCACAAATTTTATATTTCTTTAATCCTGGCTCTAGGTTAGTAATCTTTTCAAACATTACTGTAACTATATCTTCTTCATTATCTGGTTGGTTTTGTTTGTGTTGTATCATATTTTTTTGTGCGATTAAGTAATTCAATCCAAGTAGCAACAGATCGAAAATAGGGTGCGTTACACGGATTCATTAACGATCTACGAATTGGCAAAAAATTGCTATTATTGCTGACATTTTCTGGCAGCTTTGCCAGAGTGTATGCTATCTTAGGCAGATGCAGATAATAGCGAATATCTTTGTGTTGATTTTCATACTGTTGTTTTCGTTTATCTTCTATTTCCTTAATTAGTTGGTCTTGCACTTGAGCAGTATCCAAAAGATTACGAATAAAACTGCGAGCATAATTTACTTCTATGTGTTGCTCGTTCAGTTTTTTTACTAAAGGCAGAATACCAAATAAGTCAAGCTCTATATTGGAATCTAAATACCTTTTTGTCTCTTCATCTAACACTGCAATATTTGACACCTTAATGTTTTCGGCTCCCAACCATTCATCCCACTTAAAAACTTGATTAAATAAGCCTAGGCTGTCTTTGCCGTTTCCTTTAGCAGCGCCTTCAGCATCTCCTGATTCCTCAGCCGCTTGATACAGGGGAAATTTAGGATCTGCTATGCTGATTCCACCTGATAGAGTAATGTCTGGATTGTACCCTGTATAAGCACGGAAGCATTGGTAGACATCAAAGGCAAATTCTACAACTTCATTCCAAGCACCACTGATAAATAAATCATCACCACCTGCATAAATGAACAAGAGATTTTGTCGAGGTTCTAGAGTCAAGGTTTTAATTTTTTCATTCTGCTTTGGTAAGTTTTCCAAGCGGTTTTCTGCCAAACTATTAAGGTACACCTTGAAGAAATAACTCATCTTTCGGGAAAGACCAGATATTCTTGGTAAAGTTTTCTCCTTCAATCCCTGAGCAAAGATTCGCCCTAGCCTATCTACATCCATCCGAAGATAACCAACTCTAGCAATACCTTTAGCTTTTCTAGCTATCTCCTCAGCCCGCATGATACTACCTGGTTCGTCTTCACTTTCCCGAGCATAGTTACCTAATAACAAGGGAACAGGTTTACGAAAATGGCGAAATTGATAATGTTCTACCGTCCAGTCATTTACTAACAGAACTGTATCAGAGTCGAGAACTATTGGTTTCCAGGTGGAAAAGAGATGGTAATCAACATTTACAGCTGGACGTTGTGCAGTAGCAGGAAGTTTAAACGACAGCGTATGTGGCTTACGTTCTGTATTTTCCCTTTGCGATCGCACAATTGCCTCCACCCGCAACAACTGTCTTCCCAAGTCAAACATCCTGCAGCAAGTTTCACACGCATCTACAGAATCTGGGTCTTTATTGTTGAGTGGTTTCAATATTTCTACATCATCTCTATGACAAACACGACACGGTTCATGACTCTCACGCGGTTTGATAACATTGTTAATTTGTTTAGCAAATTTACGAAATTTGAGCTGAGATAGTTTTTGCGTTACATCTGACCAATGCTTAGCAAATTTTACAGTTGCAATTTCTTCAATGGGAAAGGTTAAACAATCGGCAGAGAGAAAGACTTTTCCTTGAAACTCTCCTAAAAGCCATTCATTAAACTGCTGGCATACTTGCTCGACAGTCTGGTTTACACCCTCAGCTGCTAAAAGATAAAACTTACCACCGCCAGTATAAATGACGCTAGTGCGTGGAAGCTTTAATGCTTCAAGCAGTTGCTGCACGACTTCTTCTGTGACTAATTCCAAATAGAAACTACGTGCGCGGAGAGATTTGAGCGCACCATTAGAAGAGATAGTGTAGATAAAATTTTGAATACCTGATAAGTCACCTGCTACTAAACTTAGTTTCTTGTTACCCTGATTGTTAGTAATGGCAGCAGCGATAGCAGCAGTGGATTTCGCCATGTCTACAAAAGAAACATCAGATTTGTAAAAGCTTATAAAAGAGCCAAATTTTTCCAGAATTAAAGTTAGTAAAGAGAGGTTTTTCCAGTCGTCACTCTCCAGCTGAGTCAATGCTTCTTGGAGTTTTTGCTTCAGTTTGCTGAAGTCATTAGTTACTGGCTTTTCCGCTCTTGGATAGGGAATGGATGGATGACGATCTGCAATTTCTGTTGGTTGCAAATAATACCGTTGATTTTGACCTTGGGATAGTTTTACTAAGTCAAACAACAGTTGTAGCGGTTTCGGGTTGCGATCTCCAGACCAAGAAAAGAATGTCT
The DNA here is from genome assembly GCF_054684315.1 of Scytonema sp. NUACC21. NCBI lineage: Bacteria > Bacillati > Cyanobacteriota > Cyanophyceae > Nostocales > Scytonemataceae > Scytonema > Scytonema sp. NUACC21. Next base: position 178,574 of record NZ_BAAFZH010000103.1, read on the forward strand.
TCGCTTGCCTGACAGCTTCCTTCTCTTTTGAGGTTGAAAACTTTTCGGCTAACTCAGGAGCAGCCCACTTTACTAGTACGGTAACGGCTTGTTGGATAACTTGCAAGGCAGCATCATATGCATCATTTGAGTGAGCCATGAAATATCGATACTCTATTGGTTTAAGGATTTGAGACTACGTTGTGCATAATTATTACACATGGCTGGAAGAGGGCTTTTCCAAGCCAAGATTACCTGGTTACCTTCTTCCCTGCCTTTTTCCAGAAAGCTAATAAAGCTATCATTAACGTGAATAGTGTAATCACGCCCTTATCAACTTGAGTAGAGGTTTGGGAACACATCCCATTTATCGGCACATACACTATTCACTATCTATATAAGATTGTCACTTGTAATCATTTTATACATCAGCAATAATACTGGTAATTACTACATTGACTATTGCCACAATCTAACTATGGAGCTTGCACCACCGTCTCCCAAGGGAAAATCATAGGCTAAAAAGCTTATCCCGATCGTAGGTAGGTCTATGCCGCACTTCCCCTCCTACTCGAAGGTGCAAGATGTCAGACATAGATATTATGATTGTTATGATTGTTTCGGTGTTGGACAAGGACGGTGTGAAAAGCTCACACCAATGCAACAAAAGCGCATAGTACAAAGAGTAACTCATACTCCAATTAAGCAACGCCATTGTTTTTTAAGGGGGAAAATTTTCTTAATCCATTAATATTACCTTCTTAGGTTTACCATCTTTCTACAGTTGTATAATTTCTAAAAAGTATCTTATGGAATGGCTGCCCTCAATTGATTTATCTCACCTATGGGATCTAGTGATTGCCCAAACTCCTACTCCTACCCCAACGTCTTCACCTATACCAACACCTGCAAGAAATCTTAATGATATTGAACTACTGAAAAGCCAGTTAGAATTTCTCAAAGCTACGAATGCCCAATTAGGTGAAAGTTTCAACAGATTTATTGGGGCAATGCAATTTACCTTAGTCGTATTTGCCTTTTTGGGTGGATTTTTAGCTTACGTATTTGGAAAAAATTTAGAGGATGCCAAAAAGGTGGCAAGTCAAGTTATTCGCCAGGAGATTGATAACCATATTGCCGATTTGGTGAAATCAGAAGTTGCAAGTGTCAAGCGTAGTTTAGAAAGAGAACGGGTTATTAACTCAACAGTTATAGATTATTATCTGCCCAGTCAAGATTCAGAACCAAATGATTGCAAATTGTTGCGACAAAGGGGTTTTCAAAAAGTGAGATTTTGGAATCAAAGAAAACAACCCAAAAAACCTATTGGCGATGTTATTGTACTAGATTTAATAAATTCTAACATCCTTTCAGGACAAGAATTTACTAGGCTTACAAAAGATGAGGCAACCAACAAACGTGAGGAGACCGTTAAAGCACAAATTGATTTGGTATTAAACTGGATGGAAAAGACTACTGTTCTTGTTATTTATGTTAAGGGTCGATTTATAGAAATTGATAATTTAGCAACTCGTGTTGATTATTACTATGTTTCTGCAAATGCACCAGTAAGTTTAATGGGAATTATTGCAGATTCTGCTTACGTCGCCTATGCTGAAAAAAATGAGGGATAGTTTTACTTAAAGGAATAGTAAGTATTTAATATGTTTCGAGCTTTGCAAACTTCTGTCATAATATTTTTCTATCTTATTGTATTGGAGGTAAAACCTGTTTATTCGGAAAATTTAAAATTGCAACTAACTCAAACGTCACTAACAGGTACTCCTCAAATCATGAAAGCAATAGAAAGTAAAAATCTTCTGAGTCAAGAAGATTTTGAAGCACGTATTCGACAAGAGATTTCTAATGAAGTGTCTAAGCTGAATGATAAAATTAATACAGAATGTAATAAAGAATTTGCTTGGAAAGAACATTCCATACAACATTTTAATACCATTAAACATATTTTTGATGAAACTCGAAACTCAATAGAGACAATAGTCAAATATTCTTTATTAATCATATCTGTAGTGTTAGCAATTTTCGCTATTCTCATTGGAAAAGAATATAAAGATTTCAAACAAATACAGGAAGATTTTAAAAAAACGAATGAAGATGTTAAAATTAAAATTGATGAATTAAATAAACAATCTCAAGAATTACGATCTTTAAAAGAGCAAGCTCAAAAAATTCAAGAAGATGTGGAAAAAGAATTAGAGAAAACCATTAGGCTAAAAGAAGATTTTCAAAAAAAAGATAAAGAAGTATACGAAATATTAGAACTAAGAAAGTCTATTAAAGAAACAAAAATTGTCTGGGCTTTTGAATCTGAAGAGACAAGTGATGATAGGATAGCTATAAAAGAATTAAAAGATAATGGTTTCAAAAATATATATGAATGGAAAGTTTATGATGAAGTAGAAATTCCCAGCCAACAGGAATGTGATTTTATGATATACTCATATATTAACTCAGCTAATTCATTGGAAAAATTGAAGAAAGTAATTGCATTTTTGAACTCAACGGGAAGAAAAATCCCATTAATTGTTTATACATATAATAATGGAAGAAGATTAACTATGCCTGATGAGGAAGTTGATATATTAAACACCTATAGAAATTACTCTCTTTCAACAACGCCTGGGAACTTCAAATCTCTATTTAACGGTTTAATTATAGGGAAAGGAGGGATTGTACTGCCTACGGATTAAAAGTGTTATTTCTAAGTGAATGGCTCAACGGGCCCTTTATCGCGCAAGCGATAAATGAAAATCGGGTGAATTGCCGGAAAATCTGAGGGACAGACAATCGGCAGCCAAGGTCAAGATGGCGGATAAGGATAAATATTCTCTTATCCAAGGGTTTGACAAGGTTCAGAGACTAGGAGCCGAGCGAAAGCAGTAATGCTCCCATGAGTGCCCGACATCTCCAGATATAGAGATGATGAGATAGTCCGTACTACCGTTATAATCCCATAACTATGAAACGGTAGAAGCAAAGGATAAAGAGCCTTTGCGATAACAAAGTACACATTAAGATTGTGGCTAAGCTCTTCACGCGAAATAGCAATCATGCTTATGTGCTCACATAGCCTAGTAAAAATTTTCCCTCTCTCCTATCTAGTTATTATTGGCGGTGCTACTTATTTCAATGGCTTTTTAGCGGGACGTTCCTACGGTTTTGGATTTTCTGATACCTGCGTCCGTTCTGGTCTGAGTTAATGGGCGTCAGTTACGATCTTTTCCCCCAAAGGTAAGAAAAAACTGCCTACTTGATACAGTTATCTTTCGAGGTTTTGACCGTATCAATTATTAAACCTTCTAGAGTTGAGTTTGACTGCTGAACACGTTTTTCAGATAGTTTTCCGAATATTAGTCTTCTTCGGCAAGAGCTTTGTAATACTCCCTCATTGATTCTTTAGAAATAACCTCATTACAAGAAGCATCTGGTGGTAGAGACTTTCTTGCTATCAACCAAGGGTCTTCTTGATGAGTCATAAGCTCTAATTCATAAGCATCACAAACAAAATAAACCTCAGCTACTTCATTCAGAAAATTTCTGATGCTTTCACTAAGTTCAGGTTGTTGTACTTCCTGAAATATAGGTCGCCAACTAAATTTTTTATATTCTCCATAAAGTTTGGGAATGACGGGACCATGAACCCATGCCTCAAAGTCTTCTTCAAACAAAGGTTCATTATAAAGGGCTAAATGCCAAGCTTGAGCGTAATAAACCAGCTTTTGCAGTTTCAGGTTACTAATATACGATCCAGTCGAGTTTGCAAGATGGATAAAGAATTGTGCTATATCAAAACAAGTAAGCATATCTTCTCTCCCCTTTTTTTTCAATTACTATATGCTCCAGTGAATTTACTAACATATAGAGCGTAAATAAGTATTTTACCCGTGTCTATCTATGGAGATTTCTACTATGAGTAACACAAACCAAGACATTATACCGCAATCAGAATTCACACATTTTAGTAAAGAACGCGTATTGCTTCAAATAGTTATTAAGCTGGATATCTCCTTTGTCTGCTCCGCAGTTAAATAATATTCTTTTTAAACTGCTACGAGTATGTCCAGTACAATTTAAGGGACTAACGATCCAAGACCCAATTTTGTTATGAATTCTACAAGTTAACAATTTTACTTAAAAATAGACAATAAAGCGTCGGATGGTTCTGGAGGATTGTTCATAATCTCTAGAAAACGCATAGAATCTCTTTCAGATAGAACTAGAGTATTATTCTTATATTGTGTTGCTGAATTATCAACCAGTTCAGAAATCTCCTTATTAATGAGATTTTCACGATTTTTTAATTCTTCCTTAGTTAGAACAGAATTAATTGACTTTTCTAACTTTAAAAAAGCAGATTGATAATTTTCAAAATATTGTTTAATCTTTTGAAAAGAATTAGACGAAAAGTCAGCATTTTTTTGACTTGATGTCTTCTAATTTTTCGACTATATTGGGTCTAGTCCTAAATTTTTCCTAGTCGTTCTGTGAATTTATGGTACGGGCATTTTTTATTACCTTGCCTTATCCGTACTCAGGCGCAACTGAACCTCGAAAAGTAAATAGCGTCTAAGTTTCCCAGACATAGGGTTAGTTACCACCTTCTCCCCGTAAGGGGACGGAAACCGCTTGTCTTGACGTTCGCGCTCTTTCAATCCGTAACCTGTCAGTTACCACCTTCTCCCCGTAAGGGGACGGAAACTGTATGTCTTCAACAATGGCTACAGCCTTACAAGTTTGTGTTTTTGTCGTCAGTGCTGACATTTTCCCCGCAAGGGGACGGAAACGCATAGGTGGAATTTTCGTCAAAATTTGGCAAATGCTTGTGAAGTCAGTGATGACCATTTCCCCGCGAGGGGACGAAAAATTTGCCTACTTGATAAAGTTATCTTTAGAGGCTTTGACTGTATCAATTACTAAAGTTTCTAGAGTTGAGTTTGACTGCTGAACACGTTTTTCAGATTGGCAGCAGCCTGCTAGGGGAAGGTGAAGGACAAGGGACTAAGTAGGTTGGCGGAAAGAAAAGCAGCTTTGTTAAGGAATATCAGCATGGCTATAATCCTTACAAATGACGAATGACTTTTGACAAAGGACGACCTTAAAGGTCTAAGTTGAATGGATTTAATCCATTAACAGTAGCTTCTTCGGTCTACCATCGTCTCGAACTTCTACAATTTTGACTTTTACCACTTGCCCTACAGACAAAGAATTTACTTTTTTATGCTCTTTTTGTGTTAAAGATATTGCATTGGAAAGCTTGTATGTTACCTCCACATTTTTTTTATTAGCGATCGCTGCTTCTACAATATCACCCAGTTTAAATTCTTGAGATGGGACTTTTGTTATTGTGTTGGGCTTTGCTGCCTCTGTCTCTAATTTAACAAAATCCGTTGACCCTCCCGATTTGTAATACCGCATGATTCGCGCTACCCAGCCTAATATTTGCAACATGGCTGGGACATCGTTTTGGTACTTCAATAAATGTTGCTTGCAGGCTTTCTCAATACTTTGATAAAAGTCAAATGTTCTACCACTATGCCCTATAGATTTGCCATTTTTTACTAAAATACTTAGATATTGAAAAAAGTTCTTACCTCCATTCTCTACATGACCGTAAGCCCTGAGATAGGCGATGATTTTGCCAACTTCATTCACATCTGTCTGCTCGTTTGATAGCATTTGCGCGATCGCATAAACAGTTTTCCATTGGTCTTCTGTGAGAGTTTCTGTTGCTAGCATTTAATACATTCCTTCAGGTGGTTCTCTATCGGTGGGAAATTGCAAGACTTCTCTTAATTGTTGCATTTGTTGCGATCGCACGAGGGTTTTGTGTGCTGAGGCAATTGCTTGTTTGAGAAAATCCTGCAATTTATTACCCGTCAAACTTTGCAATTCTTGTTCGTAGTTGCAATAGCGTTTTTTCCAATCTTGCTGGTTTTGCAGTAACTCTAACTCTTGAATATTTTCCACCACCATAGTCCCCATGCCAATGGGCTTACCCCCTCCCACCTTTAAGGCAATGGTATTATTAGGTTTATCTTGCCCCAACACAATCAATAAAGTTCCCAACTCAGCTAAAGTCAAATTCATAAAACGTAACTGAGTCGTAAAAATAAACTCGCTTCCCGCCTGCTGTACTGCGATTCCTTTTTGTGAACCTTTGTCAACAGCTTTGATGGTATGGTAATAAAACTTCCTTCCCGCGACTTTACCGTTTCTTAAGTAGTAAGCTGCACGTTTGGGGCGAGGCGCGTACAAAGAGGGTATAAATCCTACACTTGATTTCCTTTCCGTCGTCACAGCATCGGGAAAGCGAACCAATCCCTGCCAACCCATTGCACCAAATACCTGACAAGCAGGACACAGATTATTTTTGTTTCGACATTCACCATATCCGTCAGGAATTTTTGTTCTGTCTACTGTGGTTTTGCACAAGCAACTCGTCGTGATTGCTTCATAAATGGAACGCACCACTCCTTTTAAAGAACTCCCAGGAATCAGCAGTCCTTGGTTTCGCAAGACAGAGGTTTTGATTAAAGGAATATTGCGGGTTTGATTGGATATATCGCTGCCCATTGCCACTACCCCAGAGGCGACAAAGGCTGTGGTTTTGACTGTTAATCGTAGGGGAATTTTACCACTGATGCGATCGCTTCTAAATTGTTTTTGCCCAGCAGGTTCAGCGCGTTGAGGTGCGACATCTGGCAGAGAAACCAATTCATAAGGTTTAGAGACAGAATCGTTAACTGGTAAGGGTCTGTTGGGTGTTGGCTTGCGCGGGCTTGGGATAGGTTTATCAATAGTCATAATTATTTAAGTTGGTAAGGGTTGTCATTTGTTATTTGTCATTTGTCATTGGTTAGGGTTTTCAGGGTATTTATATTTTGTAAACAGTTCTGTTTATTCCCCTGACTTTTCACGGTATCTGGAAAACCCCTCTCCAACCTCTCCCCTACAAGGAGAGAGGCTTTGATTTCTCTCCCTTCCCTTGTAGGGAAGGGGGCTGGGGGGGTTAGCTGCGCTTTTTAGCTTTTCCACATGACGTGAAAAGTCAGGTTTATTTCCGTCCATTTATTTACTCACAGTGAGAGCTACAAAACGTACAGTTGCTGTATCCTTATCCATAAAGTAGCGTTGGGCAATTTTGATATCTTGATGAGAAAAACCTTTGGGAAATCTCGTTTCGGTTTCCGGATAGAAATGGGCATCACGGTCAACAATTTGCCAACTTTTCCCAATAGGCTTAAATCCCAGTTTTGCATCAGTTTCAACTTGACTCAGAAGCAACACTTCATAGCCTAAACCTCGTTGTTGCCAACGCAATTCCATTTTGCTGTTAAACATTTGCCCTTCGGGGCTGAATTCATTTAACTCAGAGGAAATCCCGCTCACTTTATCCACCCAACGCAGAAAGTAGTAACTTGGTTCGGATGGTTTTTCCAACAGTTGTTTGAGTTCCTCTTGGGAAGAGATTTGCTTAACTCCTACAAAAGGTTTCATGCTGCTTTTACCTCCAACAATTTGCACCAAGATTTCACAGTTCTTCTGAACAAATCCCGTACTTGTTCCTCACCCTCCCAACGCATTTCTACACCAAAACCTAACTCCATTGGTTGAGCAGCTACTGGTGTTTCTTGGGTATCATTTTCAGGAAAACCGTAGTCTTTGCCTTCCTCTTGTGAGAGAAAAACACCAGCCCCCAATAATTGCTGTCGATCCCATTTTTGTTTGGTTCCAATTTGGACGATTTGTTGATTTTCTAGAATGCAACCGGGATATTGCACAACCGCTGATTTCAACTTGGCTGCAACCAATCCCATACCGCGAGACTTAGCAAAACCCAAACCAAACCAACCGTCATTTAAATCCCGCAGCACTAAACCAATTAAACCGAGTTGTGCTAAGGAAAAGTTTTTGAGATGAATTTTGGTGTTAAATTCTCCTTCGGTACACACTTGATAGTTAAATGGTCCTACCGCAACAGAACCAAAGACTCTATCAATAGCCACACCGTTACGTTCTTCAATTTTTAATGCTGTGGATTTGTCGGGGTAAGCATCTTCTACTCTCACCCGGCTGGCTATGTATGTATTGCCAAACATTTGGTCGGTGAAGGAAGAAAGATGGTAAATTTCAGGTGGAGTGCGATCGCTTAGGTATTTATAATCATCATTTAAAGGGTCATTTGCCCAAACTTCCTTGGGATTGTTGGGACGGGTTGTTTTTCCCACTGTTCTGACAATTCTCTCAGCATGGGCGCGGATAGCACCTTTGAGGGAACTTCCGGGTAAATAGATAGAACGTCCTCCTGCATGATAGGTTTCCACAAATTCCATATCTGGTTTTGTCGGGTCAGCACCCTCTTTACCGGATTTAATTAATATCGGGCCGTCGGGATGTATACTGAGGGCGATGGTGCAATGGTTGACGAATCGTTTGTGCATGGTTTTTGGTTGGTGGGGTGTGTTTTGTAGATGAGTAATGGATTTGAATGCGCTTTACGATAGCAGTCCTAATTTGAGTTGTAAAAATTATGAACCGCGAAGACGCAAAGGGCGCAAAGAAAAGAGAGGAGAGAGGATTTTACACGTGATTTAGGATTGCTGTGAGTGTAGGGGAAACGGAGAGAAGAGTTATGTGGTGTTTGGGTAAGGGCTTATACTACGTTTGTCGTTGTGATGCATGCGCTAAAGCGCTACTACGAACCCATTAATTTTTGCGGTTTAAGAAGTAATCTTCGGGCTGGACAGTTCGTCTGTGAGATGATCGATTAACGCCTGCGTCCATTTTTGTTTGTAAGGTTTGGCGTCTTCATAGGCTGTTTTGTCATCTTTGACGAGTTTTTGCAGGTAGTTGAGTAACTGTTGTGGGTTGTCTTCCGTGTCAAACCACTGCATTGCTTCAATGTCTAGTTTCACCACTCCCAAACCGCGAGACCGTCCACCACCCAAAGGAATTTGTTCGGTTTCAAATTGGTGGATACCAACCATTAACAAACCCAGTTCCCAGTTTTCGGCATTTTCTACCACAGCGCGAAACTCAAAAGATGTTCCGGCTGGTACAACTTGGTAATCATACAGTTTGCCTTCCGCTGCGGTTTCCGTGTCTCTGTCAATCGCAACTCCATCCCGTTCTTGATATTGTCCAAACCAACCCTCTTGTATGACCGTTAAATCTCGCACTTGGAATTTACTTGCTACCCAAGGGGAACCAAATAACCGGGAGACTAAATCGGTCTTTTTGAGAATGGCTTCTGTGAGAGCAATATCATTTTTATAGTCTTCTTTCAGCTTTTTCATGTCATTGGATGTGATGGACCATTCCGATTCAATCGCTGGGTTAGCTGCGAATTTCTCATCAATGCCTCGTAAAAAACTTTCCAAACGGGACCGTAATGCCCCTTTGAAACTCGACCCCGGAATGAATGGTCTTCCCAATGCATCTTTGATAACGGGTAAGTCTGACCCTATGGGTTCTGTTGAACGACCCGCACTTATCCGCAGTGCTGTAATGGTGGTGAGTGTTCCTGTTATTTCTAAGCGATTTTTAAATGTGTCAAACATAGTTGGGTCATTGGTCATTGGTCATTGGTCATTTGTCATTTGTCAGGCTCGAACCGTTTGTGTTGTTCTCTCAGCACCGACGCTTCAGGGCTACTACAAAGCCCCTGCCTTTAGGCACGGGGTTCGCTTACAACTCGAAACCCAATATTGTTGCCCTTGTCCTCGGGTTCAAGATGGAAGCGAAATGCGGCACGACAAAACCACGGGGTAAAGTCCCAAGAACCACCACGCAGTATCACTCTACTATTATCACTTGATTTTAACCAAGCGCTACCATTTGTGGGGGCTCCTTCATAGTTTTCGTACCAGTGGTCGGCACACCATTCCCAGAGTAACCCGTGCATATCGTACAACCCAAAGGCATTAGCAACCCCAAAACTCCCCACAGGTGTTGTTTCTCCACGATATTTTCCTTTAGGGCTATCACCATACGTATTAACACCGTTATAATTCACTAAATCGGTAGTAATTGTTTCACCAAAGTGGAACGGAGTCGTTGTACCACCACGGCAAGCATATTCCCACTCTGCCTCACTGGGAAGACGGTAGGTACGTCCGGTGTATTTTGATAGTCTGTCACAAAATTCCACAGCTTCATACCATGATATTGTTTCTACCGGGCGATCGCTCTCTTTAAATCTAGATGGCTCGGGGTCGAGTTCGCAATTCACTTGTGGAAGAGTAGCGACAACTCGCCATTGTTCTTGGGTAATAAGATACTTACCCATGAAAAAGGATGGAACAGTGACTTGATGCTGGGGTCGTTCGCAGTCATCACTTGCTTCTTCAGTTTCAGGCGCACCCATGATGAACGTACCGCCGGGGATAGCGACCATCTCTAGGGTAACACCATTACCAAGGTCTTCCGTCAAGTATTGAGTTTGACGCTGTTCTTGGTTAATAATTTCTCCTTTGCCATTAACGGTAACGACATCAAAGGAAAAATAAGCGACTTGCTTCGACCTTGACTCCATTATCAATCTCTAGGTTAAGTTACTTTGCATGGGCTGGAGCACAACCAAAAACCATCATAATTTAACTGAGGGACTTCCAAGAAATCAATTCATCTCCTAGTGTGCGGCATAGTCCTACCTAGGATCGGGATAAGCTTTTTGGGCTTGCACCAACTGACTAGTCAGGTGGGTGTTCATCCATAATGGCAAGGACTCGACGCATATTCATCACACCCTCACGGTTGGTTTGGAGTAGAGCAACCGTTGCCCGTCCAATTGGTGTAATACCGAGCATTTGAGTTGTATCTTCGTTCCAAATGAAATGTTGGTTCCATTCCATTCGCCGAGGATGAAAAAGAGGAGCAAGCTGTCCTGTGGCTGGGTCGGGTGCTTCGGTTTTGTTGTACTTGTAGTTGTTGCAAGTTTGGCAGGATAGAGCAAGATTTTCTGCAATCGTTTGACCACCCCGACTAACGGGTTGAATGTGGTCAATAACTAGTGGATCGATTGCGTACTTCGCTTGACTGCGGCAATATTCACACAAACCGCCGGCGCGGTCAAAGACCTGTTGCTTTAGTGCTACAGGAATATATTCACTAGACATAAGTAACAGGTTGAATGCCTAGTTTTTCCATGAGTTCTGACAGGGAGACTTGACGAAGTTGAGCGAGGTTGGCGAGGGCTTCGAGGCGCTGGGCACCGAATTGTTCGATAGTATTGCTAAGTTGGATCAGGGTGTTGTATTCAGCGTCCGTGAGAGTTTCGGCTTCTTTTTTTGCGCGAAGCGTTTGATACTGAGCGCGGAGTTCTGGGTCGATACCTTGGTTAATTTTATGGAGCAGTTGAGCTTCTTCTAATGGAAGGACGTTTGCTTTGCGGTGAGCGCGAAGGATGACGACCTGCTGGAGGAGCCGATCCAAATCTGAAGAGTCCAGTTGATTAGCTGCCTGGATGAGTTCTTCGAGGCTCATAGGGGCATCCTTTGGATATTACGGAATTTTTTCCATTATAAACAAAGATACTTTCGCCCTGGTGTTGAGTAGGCATCCCCGTATTAGCCTTTAATAAAGTTTTGTAAAAAAATAGAAAATCCTGCATAAATCTGTGTATCTACACGGAAAAGTAGATAAAGTTTTTAGAAGCCAAGAATGAAAAAAATCCTTATCCTATCAGCAAATCCAAAGAACACAAACAAGCTCCGTCTAGATGAGGAGGTGCGCGAAATACAAGCGGGGCTGGAACGTGCCAAAACTATAGAACAGTTTGAACTCATTACCAGGTGGGCAGTCCGTATTGAGGATTTGTATCGGGCATTGTTAGATTACCAGCCACAGATTGTCCATTTTTCCGGACATGGGGTAGGGAGTGATGGCTTAGCTTTAGAAAATAACTCCGGGCTGGTGCAATTGGTAAGCACGCAATCTCTAGCAGGATTATTTGAATTGTTTAAGGAAACAATTGAGTGTGTCTTCTTGAATGCCTGCTATTCCGAAACCCAAGCTGACGCGATTCACCAACATATAAATTATGTAGTTGGTATGACTCAGACCATTGGCGATCGCTCAGCAATTGATTTTGCTAAAGGGTTTTATGATGCGCTGGGAGCAGGGAAATCCTATGAGTTTGCTTACAAATTTGGCTGTAGTGCGATCGCACTACAGGGAATTTCGGAGTGGGAAACCCCAGTATTTAAAAGCAGGGAAAGCGTAGCCCCTGTAAGCAGTGAAACAGCAAATTCTCACCAAGAATCTAATTTAGGTAATACAAACGTTCCATCAAGACAGGAAAATCAGCAAACACCAGCTTTACCAAATATTAACCAACAAGCTGGAGATAACGCGATTCAATTTGGACATATCGGACAAGCTGGAAATTTGAACTTTCATCGGTAGAACAAGATTATGACGGGTACTATTTCGCAGTCAGCTGGAAACAATGCCATCCAGTTTGGATATGTTGGACAGATAGAATCCTTGTCTGTTGACAATAGAAGTCAGCAAGCAACTGGCAATGGCATCCTTCAAGTTCAAATTGGCTCTCTTACAGGAAGCACCGTCAACTTCTCCCGTTTGGAACAGCAACAATCTCCACAACTTCGTTCTCTTCCTGTCCTTTTAGTTCCCCGTTCTTTTCCCTTATTGTTAGGTCGTCGGGAAGAAGTTAAAGTGGCAGTGAATGCTCTGCCCTATGACCAACCAGTAGAGTTCTATGGTTTCCCAGGGATAGGAAAGACAGTGTTACTGAGACATCTAGCTCATCATCCCTCAATAACTCCTGCTTTCTCCGATGGGATTGTTTACCATCACTCTACTCGTTACCAGCCAGTTTCCGATTTGCTGCAAATTCTTTACAACGCTTTTTATGAAAGTAGCGTTCCTTTTAAACCAACAGATATTCAAATACGTCATGCTCTTCAAGAAAAAAGGGTTCTCATTATATTAGAAGTTGCAAAACTCAATCGAGAAGAAGTAGAAAATCTACTTAACAGCTTACCTAACTGTACTTTTCTTTTCACTTCAAAAGAACGCCAATTGTGGGGGGAAGGACATTCTGTAGGACTACAGGGACTGCACTTAAATGATGCGGTGTCTCTTGTAGCAAGAGAACTTGGACGCAGTCTCAGCCCGGAAGAACGCCTTGTTGCTGAAAAGCTATGCACTGCTTTACAGGGGAATCCATTGCGAATCCTGCAAACAGTCGCACTTGTGAGAGAAGACAATATTTCACTAGCACTAGTGCAAGAGCGAATACAATCCACCACCTCAACTCTAGGCTGGGTTGAACAACGCCTAGCTTCATTGCAAAAACCACAGAAGTTAATTGTAACGGTATTGGCTGCTTTGGGTGGTGTCGCCTTGGGATTAGAATTGCTGGCAGGTTTAACTGAAATCCCACAAGTTAAGCTTGTGCTAGAAACGTTAATACGGCGCAACTTATTGCAAGTTGATGGTTCGCGTTACAGCCTAAGTAGCAACTTAATTGAGTACACACAACAACAGTGGAACCTAACACCTTTTTTGGAGAAGGCTGCAACGTACTTTACAACTTGGGTTCAACAACAAACAACCCCACAACGTTTATTGGAAGAATGCGATGCCATTCTCCAAGTTCTGGAGTGGGCTGTCGAAATTGGTCGGTGGACTGATGTGCTTTGCCTGGGAAGAGGGATAGAAGCTACACTTGCCTTGAGTGGGCAATGGGGTACGTGGCAAATGGTGCTGCAATATCTGCTTCAGGCGGCGCGTGTTATGGGAGACCAAGCAGTTGAAGCTTTTGCCTTACATCAATTAGGAACTCGTTCTCTCTGTCTTAATGAAGTTACACAAGCACAAGATTATTTAACACAGGCGCTTCGTATTAGAGAATCTCTTAATGACCAAGTTGGAGCAGAAGCCACTCGCCACAATCTAAAATTTCTTTTGGAACCACCTTCACCACCTCAGTCTGAACAACATGAATTAGATGGTAGTTCATCAAGTTCGGGTGGTTCACTGCTGTTTAAAGGTGGCATTGCTGTTTTGCTTTTAGCACTGGGGGGATTGCTGTTCCTCATTTTCTGGTTCTTCCCAAAGCCGCAACCCTCAGACCCCACTCCAACGGTAACTCCTAGCGCAACTCCAACTCAAACTCCTACCCCAACCATAACTCCTAGCGCAACTCCAACTCAAACTTCCACCCCAACAATCACTCCTAGCGCAACTCCAACTCAAACTTCCACCCCAACAATCACTCCTAGCGCAACTCCAACTCAAACTCCCACCCCAACAATCACTCCTAGCGCAACTCCAACTCAAACTCCTACCCCAACCATAACTCCTAGCGAAACTCCAACTCAAACTCCCACACCAACAATCACTCCTAGCGAAACTCCAACTCAAACTCCCACCCCAACGGTAACTCCTACCCTCGAATCCATATCTCTCAATCAAAGCAGTGTCATTAGGGGTACAACTGTAACGGGAAGAGTCATTCTTAGCTCTCCTGCGCCAGAAGGTGGTGTTACAGTCAATCTCAATAGCCGCAATCCATCTCTTGCCAAAGTTTCACCATCATCGCTGAAAGTGGAAGCAGGGAACAAAGAAGCTCTATTTGAAATCTTTACGTCTGTTGATGGCAGTGACTCCCCAAATGCTTCCATTGTTAACATTGCAGCTACCTATGAAGGAGTAACTAGAATAACATCGCTGACAATTGAATCCGAAAACCTTCCAAAACCAGAAATCACCTCTATAAAGCTAGAACAAAAACGCATACCCTGGGGTAAAACAGTGCAGGGAGTAGTCACTCTTGATAGCCCAGCACCAGATGATGGCGTCGTTATTATTCTTACCACTAATGAGCCATCTCTTGTTACAGTTTCACCGTCATCGCTGAAAGTGGAAGCGGGAACAACAACAGCTCCTTTTGAGGTCTTAACTTCTACTAACGATCGCACTTTCCTAAAAGTCAAAATTGTCGAAATTGCAGCATCTTTGGAAGGGGGAGAGTCTCGCCAAACGGAAAAACTGTCTATTTATTATAACAGTGATACCTCCCCTCAACTTCGCTCTCTATATATTGAGAATCATAATAAAGTAAAAATTGATACTTCACGTTGGAGTCAATGAACGACAACTGTGTGGGGAGTGACATTAATACAACTGTCACATTTGTCATGGCGAGTAGAATGTGGGTAAATGTCGATAAAGTACATCCAAAAATGCCAACAGCAAAACCGAGAATAACTATATGTACTCCGAGTCATCAAACAAGCCATAGGGCTTGAGAGAACCTCAACAGCACAGCAACAGATGGGCGAGGAAAATGACGTAAACAAATGACCACATTGAATTTTCAATCATGGAGGACAAATGACCCGAGCCTTAACCAAACGAGTAAGTTTCGATGAATTTATCGCTTGGTATCCAGAGAACCCGCAACGACGCTATGAACTACATGATGGAGTAATCGTTGAAATTCCACCACCGACAGGAGACCATGAACAAGTTATTGGATTTTTAGTCGGAGAAATAGTTGCGGAATATAAACGTTTAAAACTTCCTTACTTCATCCCTAAGACAGCATTTGTTAAACCAAGTGGGAGCGAATCAGCTTACTCACCAGATGTGCTGCTACTAAACAGCCCTAATTTAGTCAATGAACCTCTCTGGAAAAAGGAGTCAACTGTATCGGACGCAGCATCAGTCCCCTTAGTGATTGAAGTGATAAGTACCAACTGGCGCGATGATTATCACAAAAAGCTCGCTGACTATGAGGAAATGGGTATTCCTGAGTACTGGATTGTGGATTACGCCGCGCTAGGCGGGCGTAAGTTTATTGGTAATCCAAAACAACCGACTATCTCCGTGTACCAGTTGATTGAAGATGAGTATCAAGTTAGTCAGTTTAGAGAAAGCGATCGCATTATCTCACCGACTTTTCCTGAATTAAATTTGACTGCTGACGAGATTTTTCGGGTAGCGAGCCTCTAGGAAATTTGTAGATGTTGGGTTTCGTTCCTCAAACGCCACTTGCTTCATTGGGGGGAACCCCCACAACGCAGTGGCTCCCCAACCTACGGGGTTTGGAAATTTAAAGCCCTTGGACTTCTGGCGCGGCTGATATTCTACAAACAAGAGTGGCAGACATTTGTGAGTAAGGTTCAAGCAAAAATTCCCAGGTACAAAAACCGTTTTCATCGGGTTGGACACCGTTTGTGGTTTTGTCTGCAATCACCTCAACCTTGACTTGCTCTAATTCTGAGACGGGAATGCGTTCAATTGTTTTTATGACTTTTGCCTCTGCTCCTATATTAGAAAGAAATAATGTCCTTATTTCTGTTAGCTTATTCCACTTGGTCAGATGGTCCTGTTCTTGTTTCTCTTTTGTGGTGCGTTGTACCCGCATAGCTGCATCTGGACCCCATCCTAGGGCAAACTTTTCACCAGGAGCGATAAACCCTACCGATGTCTTACCCACAAACTCTGTAGAACGCACTAAATCTACAGGTCCTGCAAGAATAGGGAAATTTGCCGTGTTAGCTTGCTCGCTTTTCAGAACAACTTGACAGGCGACTTCTGGCATCAAAATATACTGTACCAAAGCATCGGAGGAGAAAGACAAAATTGGCACGCGGTAGGGGCGACCATCAGAGGGAATTGTAGCTTTTGTGCGAGCGCGGAGATTGCGAACTTCCCCACCATCATCAACACCAGGTATATCAACAGTCGTAGGGGTTGCTGGGGAAGTGGTCGTAGTCCCTGTTCCCAAACCTGTTGTCTGAATCGTTTGATTCCTGGCTTCAATCACGATGCGCTGAGATTTTTCCTGTACTTTTAACTCGTCATCTGTAAGTAGAGGTGGCTCGGTTCCCAGAGAAGCCCTGGCTGTGGAAAATACTAAGTCAACATTGTGCCAATCTTCACCAGTGTTTTGCCACACACAGCCATCCATCCGAAAGGAGACGCTGGATTGTTCTTCTAGTAGCAAATGGGCTTGATGCCAAGGACGCCACATAGCATTGGGCACTACGTAGTCAAAAGCAATTTCGTATTCACCAGCTTGAGCGATCGCTAAATCTGCCTCAATATAAGCAGAATACACCAGATCGGGGCGAGACAGAGCATTTGCTCTAGCAATTAAATCATCAATCTGCTGGCTCAAATGCTGCTGAGTATGGTAGTTACTCAAAATTTCTTCACGAAGTTCCCGTAACTGCTTAAACAGGGTAGATAACTGTTCGCGCCAAGATTTGGGATCGATTTGCCCCCACACGGCATCCACAGGTAATTCCTGCAAGCTTTTTGTTAGAATCGTATTGACCCGTTGATAACAAGACTCCAAATGTTGGCGGTCTTCGCAAGTATTGTTAAAAAATTGGACAAGGGTTCTGAATTCTGCGTGCAAAGCTTGAACCTCAGCAGGTCGTTCTGCTTCTTTAACAAGCATTTTGCGACGGACACGCACATCATCAATACGTGCGTCTGGATACTCGCGACAATACTCCGCACGGAGAGATTTATCTGAAAGTACTGGAGCAACTTGCTCAACTCTAATTCTCCACACTCCCTGGCTCAAGTGAACTTTACCCATTCGCCGCACCTGTGCCCGGTCTTCCAATAGAGTGACTGAAGATACAGGTGCATCTAGTGTTAATTTCTGTACTTGCATACTTAGCAACCCAACATACAGGTTAATATTTTGATTATCCTTCTCGCCTATTTCCACCAATCAATTCGCTATCAACAAACGTCTTGATAGTGTACTCAACCGATAAATTTGCTTGCTCTCGTGCTGGAACTTCAACCAGCCAACGGTAGCCGCCCTGTATGGGTGCAGAACGTTCTTGTTGTTTGTACTTCTCCCAAGGAGGAGTAACCCGTTCAACTTGAACCTCAACCTTAGCACCTTCAGCAGGAATGGGAAGGCGTTCTCGCACTTCTATTTTTGCGGTTCTCGACATCAAGTTGGTAATATCGATTTTGATGCGATGGCGCAGTTCGTTGAAAGCAACTATTGTTTCGCCCGATCGCACTTCCTGATAAGATGTATTCCGAGCCACCTTAATGCTTTGTTCAACCCCAAGCCCCAGTTCCATGTGTCCCTGAGGTGGAACGGTAGCAATATTAGTAGATAAAATATACTCACCGTCTACATAAACATCCGCAGAACCAGCTAGTAAAGGTGCTACCAAGGGATTGCGAAGTTGGGCAATTCGGAAGACATTAGTATCTTCACGGGGAACAACTATATAGCGTAAATCTACATCTGTTGTTTTGCCAGTCAGTGCCACAGAATGAAATTGTCCGTCTGAGGGGACATCCACCCGTCCATCAGCGCAGTAGGCATAATCAAAGGAGCCAGCCACGGTTCGCACGTTAATACCACCAGGAGGAAGTGTTACCTGCAGGCAGCTTAGGGCATCATTCACTGCTTGTTGTACGACTTCCAAGACATCGAAATTCACCACAACCTGCTGGCGTTTGAGGCTTTCTAAATAAACTTCCTCTTGTTGTTCAATCGATAATTTACCGCGCTTTGCACGGTTATTTGCTGCGCCCAGTCGCATCATATTGTATGCCAGGAGTGAATCAAAAGCTCCTCTTTTACTTTGAGTGGTTCCGGTGCTTCGCCCCATGCTGCGAGTTACAGGTTCTGGTGATGGCGCTGGCATACTTCGCGTAACCATATAACGCACAGCAGCAATTTCTTCATTTTTCTCGGACGGTAGGGTAATGCCCAAACGTTGTTGTAAGGCGTTAATCAACTCTCGGGCAGACTTTTGGCTCAAATATTGGATTTGTTGTAAATCTTCTTGTGTAAAGTTCAACAAATCTGCAACAGTGTTAATTTGAGCGCGTTTCAAAGCTTTACAGGCTGCCGTACTGAGTTGCAATTCTTCAATAGAAATAGAGATCGTGGCATCTTGAGGCGGTTCGTCTGCGTCATATGCACTGTATCCAGGACCGGAAGCAGCAAAGACCGGCTCAACTTCTTCCAGACTTTGTAACTGTCTGTTTGAAGAGTGAAGAACTCTCAGGGGTGGAACATGCACTGATGAGAAGTCAGTTGCGATACCGGCTTTAGCCGTTAGCTTCGCTATCGCACTTTCTCTTATGCTGCCAAGTAGAGCCGCCTCCTGTTGTCGGTCATAGTCCTCAAAAAGTAGCTCTACACCAATTGGGGGTCTGCGCCATCCCGATTTTTTACTTACGGGTTGGGCTTTACCAAGTCGTAAGGACGGTAATTCTGGTAGCGCACACCAAGCCAATGGTTCAGCAGTGGAAAGTTCCAAACGTACCCCTGACCAATCTTCACCCGTGCGCTGACTAATAAGCGATCGCACCGCAATAGAAGCCCTAGACTCCGCACTATTTAAACGGCATACATAAGTCGGTGTCCAACGTGCTCCAGGAACAAAATACTCTACAACTAACTGCCCCACCCCATCATTAGGGGCTTCACCTTCATAACTCAAGCTAACAATTGCTGTTTTGCGAAGCTCATTTGGTCTGGCATCCTTTGCACTGGAAGCCAGACGCTGCTTTTGTTCCAAGTCTGTCAAATTTTCTCGAGCCAATCGCAGTTTTTCCGTATTTTCTCGCATTTCCTGAATGCGGAGGCGAATTTGCTCGTCACTGAAATTTGCTAGGGCGAGGCGGGCGCTTGTTGGGGAAGGCGGTGGGGCTTTACCTGGCTCTTCTTTAGGTCGGTTTGGTACGTGTAACTCATCTAATACCTCAATTTCATTCTCAATGAGAGTGATGAGGTCTTCTAACTGTCGGACTTGAGCAGTTGCACTACGTATTTCTTCATCCAGAGGCGGAGTGGGTATCTCTGGAGGTGGTGGAACAGCTAAACCAATGCGAACATCAGTAGCGAGGGGCGCTGTTCCCCGTTCTACTTCCACTTTTACCCTGACACTGGTATCGTCAATAGCCAGAGGTAGCCCAGCGATTTCTACCTGTTCTGGCAATTCTCCTGGTGTCAGAGCTAACTCTGCAATCCGGGTGACTGTTGCTCCAGCAGAGTAGACCTTCACAGTTTCAATTCTAGATTTTAGTTGCGTTACTGTCATAATGAGAACAATGACTGCTGGTAATTCACTTGGTTATAACACGGGAAAAAGAAACTCGGTTTTTCTCGAAGAATTTCTTGACTTGACACTATGGTACATTAGTACTATTATAGTACTAATACCAGGCGTACTTTGTACGTATAACCGCAGGCTTTTGCCTGATGGCGGTTGGTTCATGACGTGAGCTAAGTACACTTTCCGTAAAAGTAACTATCTCTACAAATCTCTGCGTTTACCGTGCCACTTTCAGCATTGAACTGGCATAACTTTTCATACAGGTTTATTTAGGTGTTTATCCTCAAATTGTAAGGTTTGTCAAAAACTTTCATTATCAAGGGTGACGCTTAAAAAAACGTGAATTAAGATGATTCGTGACTATTCTCAGGGTAGGAGTAAATATGGCTAAAAAAACACCAAAGAATAACAGTGCTAAAGTTCAAAATAACAAATTTACACCCGATCGTAATACCAGAACTAAATTCACTCTTTACAATTTTGCAGGCAAGGAAAAAGCTTATTATCTAGTAGATAAAGTCCATTTAGAAAGAAAGCCTGGTGATATTCCAGAACAATCTGTAGCCCATAGCATCATTATTATCGATCGCTCTGGTTCAATGTGTGGTGACATTCAGGCATTAAAAGACACTTTGATTAAACTTCTAACTCTTGATGAATACATCAATTTCCAGCTAGTTATCACCTTAATATCTTACTCCTCTAAAGGAGATGTCACTTGCCACTTCCAGCGAGTTCCCATTCAGGAAGTGATGAAACAAAATTCTCCCTATTTAGAAGCGATTAGAAAAATTCGGGCTACTTGTGCAACCTGCATCTCTCAATCAATGGAGATGGCAAAATCAATGATAAAAGAGGGAGAATTGACCGCTATAACTCTCCACAGCGATGGCTATGCTAACGATACCAGTCCTAGCGCAGAGGCAAAAGCTTTGGAGAAGATATGCGAAGAACTCAAAGGCAAAGATGTTTTTGTGAACACCATTGCTTATTCCTACTCGTCTGACTTCAAGCTTCTTTCCAAAATTGCCAATATTGTTTCAGGTGTTTGCATCAAAGCTGGGGATGTCAAAGAAGTTTATAACGCCATTTACAGCACTTCCAAATTATTAGGAGGTTCAGTGGCTCCAGCGATAGAAGAACCGTTAGCAGCCGATTACAGTTATCAAATTTTATTCTCTAGAAGTGCTAAAAAAGTTAACGGTACGACGAGAACTTTAAAAATCTGTGGATTGAAGCCAGATGATGAAGTTATTATCTATAAATACAAGCAAATCACCAAAGAAAGTTACGAACAATTAGATGTTCCTGTCGCACAGAATGATGAATCAGTATACGCATTTGCAAAAGCCAATTTAGCAGAAGGAAATTTGAATACTGCTAAGTATGCGATCGCGAGTACCTTTAACGCCACTTTAACCGAAAGACACGCTAAAGCGCTAACAAACGAGCAAGTTGCAGATTTTACACAAGATATTGATATTGCGCTGTTCTATCCCAACATTTTGGGCGAGCATGAAATTTTAGATAAGGTGAAGGTGAATGAAAGAACTTCCGTACTAGAACTCATCAAAATTCTTGAAGAATATCGTAACAGCATCATTATTAACTTCAAGCACTTACAGGAAACCTATCAAAGAAAGGGAATCAAAAGAGTTAGAGGTTCCAGGGATGAAAATGGCAACCTTGTCAAGCCTTGGTTAACAACTGAATACATAGATAAAACTGATTATATTGGCATGGGGTCGTTTGAGATTAACCACAACACCGCCACAGTCAATATGCTTGTCACTCGCAAAGTCAGGCTGGTTAAATCAGAGGACAAAACTCCCATTATTGAAGTTGCAGGATTGTTGGTTAATGACCTAGCGACTTTTAATAATTACACCATTGTCAGTGATGGCGACCTCAATGTGAAATCATTGCGAGTGAAAATCAGTAGCAAGAAAGCTTTTGAAGCGCTGAAAGAACAAGGCGTGCTGGAAAAAGACGGCTGTCCTGCAAAAGACTTTGACTTCCATGATGAGTACACTATTCAGCTAGACAATTTACCTTTAGTACCTTTTGAGGGACATTACACCAGTGTCGATGGTTTATTCAACCAATTAGCTGAAATCAAAGTTCTTACCAGTATTATTGCTGCTCACCTGAAAGAAGAATCAGATGTCTTTCTACCAGAACAGTTGGAAGAACTGAAAAAGCATTATCTCTCTAAGAGTCTGTACATTAACTTCCCAACAACCAACGAATATACTGACATCAATGAAGCCCTAGCAACTGGCACTATTGATTCTAGAGTCAGCTATAAAATCGATATTGGAACCAAAGATATTCTCAATCTCAGCAAACTGCATTCTGCAAATAAGTTTCTTGACAGAATGTATCAAGTGTATGACAAAGAGACTGGCGAGATTTTCCAAAAGCCTACTTTTGAACTCGCTTTTAATGAAAATACTGCCTACAGCCACAAGCAACTGTCATCCCGTACAAAAATTACAAAAGTGGATGAGTTCATGAAACCCATTTTCGATAATTTTTTAGGATTAGAGAAAAATGGTGTAGTGACAGCTATCCTAGCAAGAGTCGGCGCTGATAATTTGGTGCGAGTTTTGCAAGATAAGTGGGAAGGAAAACCAGTTAGCAAAGAGGAGATGGTGACAGCTTTAACAGCAGCCAATAAAAAATTAGAAGCATATGTAGAAAGAATCTACCGCGACAAAATTTGTCCTTTGGTATTCTACATTGGTTCTACAGGTCTTTTGCCAGATGAGATGCATGCCCGTGCATCCACTGCAGATGAACTTGCGGCAAAATATCCCAACTTGCAGTTCTCGAAAGATGAGCAAGAAGGGACATTTTTTGAGGTAGGAGACACCATTCTCACTGTCTATGCTAAGACAGAGTATTATACCAAGAAAATTGCTGTTGGTGTAGAAGAATAGAGCAAGGATGAAGGATAAAGGATAAAGGATGAAACAATTTTTTTTCATTCTTTATCCAACAAGCTGTGGGTAAAAACCTGGAGCTGTATCTAAGTAATATAAAATTTTGTAAAGCTGGTTCTTTACGCAGTCTCGATTTTCTTGTCTTGTATTTATTATGGTCAGAGAGGGAGAGGCTGCAATTTGTATGTTTATTTAACTTTTATAGACCAGTGAGGTTGCAAGGCAAGCAAGAACAGGGTAAATTATGGGCATACTACTGAAAAGTTGATGACTGCCAACTTGTATTGATGGTGTTATTTTAATCATAAATTGTTATAGGATCTAGATTGAGTCTTTAGTAGGTACATTGAGATGAGGAGCATAAATTAAGAAAGAAAAACATGAATTTATTACATAAGCTTTTAAAAAAAATAGGTCGTCCTCTCCACTCAGTCTCTGCATCTGCTGCAGCACTGTTATTACTAATGGTAGCAGCCTATATCGGTAACTATTTTAGCCTGCCTTTCTTTTTTGGGTTGGATTTTTTATTTGGCAGTATAGCTGTTTGGATTGTCATGTCTCTGTATGGAGTCTTTTGGGGAATAATAACAGCTTTTATCGCCAGCACCTACACCTATATTTTATGGGGGCATCCCTATGCGATCGCTATCTTCACGTGCGAAGCTTTATTTGTCGGATTACTCTTGCCCCGCAAGCAACAAAACACACTCTTACTAGATGTAATTTATTGGTTATTTATCGGTATTCCTTTAATATGGATATTTTATTATGGTATTATGCATCTGCCACTGATACCTACACTGTTGATTGTATTAAAACAGTCAGTAAATGGGATTTTTAATGCACTTTTTGGCAGTTTAATTATTACTTATATACCAATTCCCAAATTGGGAAATCAACCTCAAACAAAAACGACTTTATCTCTCCAACAAACTTTATTAAATTTATTGATAGCTTTCGTTTTTTTACCCGCGCTATTACTGACAGCGTTGAATGGCAGATATGCTTTTGAAAATATTCAAAACCAAATCATTTCTGATTTACAGATATCATCGAGAGAAATTAGTACCGCAGTCACTTCCTGGCAAAAACAAAATTTACTTAAGTTACGGGAAATAGCCGATCTAGCTAGTGACATGAGTCAAGACGACCAGAACATATCTATTTTCCTCTCCAAAAGTATTGAAAACACGCAGAAAAAGTTTCCATTTTTTCAAAAAATATATGTTTTTAATAGTGAAGGTAAAATAACTTATGCATATCCAGAAAAAGATGATGATAGGTTAATTGACAAGACTATTAGTGATGACATTAAGTTTCAGCAACTTAAAAATACTCAAGATAGTATACTTTTATTTCCATCGAATAAAATAAATTCAATAGATAAATCTTCTACGGTTGTTTTAGGTACACCTATTTTTAAAAATAATAATTTTATAGGTGGTATTTTTGGAGAAATTCAATTACAAGCTTACAGTCATATTATTAATGAATATAACAAAGAAGATCTTTATATAACTATAGTAGATGCTAAAAATAAAGTCATTGCATCTACATATTCTAGCACGGAAATACTCAAACTTATTAATAGCGAGTGGGGCAAAAAAATACGTCAGATAGATGCCATAACTGCTCAATGGTTACCTATTGCTCCTGGTACACCAATCATAGGGCGGTGGCAACAATCTTTTTACATACACCGAGTACCAATTGGCGAAATACCCCAATGGAATTTAATAGTTGGAATTCCCATCAAGAAACAGGTTCAAAGCCTGCAAAATATTTACATTAACAATCTAGCTATTGTGCTACTAATAGCTGTAGTAGCTTTAATTGTTGCTGTTGTTACCAGTTACAAATTAGTTGAGCCAACATTAAAGCTGGCACAAGTAACAACTGATTTACCAGAAAAGCTATTAAGTCAAGCAAAGGTAAGTTGGCCTGAGAGTAAAGTCACAGAAATTCATTCCTTAACTCGCAACTTCCAAACAATGGTAGTTGCTCTTAACCAAATGTTTCAAGAAATTAAAACTGCTAAGGAAACTTTGGAGCATCGGGTTGAGGAGCGGACAGAAGAATTATCAAGAATTAATCAAGAACTGGAATCTGAGATTATCCATCGACAAAAAGTAGAAGCTATTCTCCGCGAAAGAGAAGAACGTTATGACTTAGCAATTTCAGGTACGAATGATGGGATTTGGGACTGGAATCTACTCACCAATGAAGTGTATTACTCGCCAACTTGGATGAGAATACTTGGATATGAAGACGAACCCCTACCTCATGTTGTATCTTCTTGGCTAGAACGCGTACATCCAGATGACTTAGAAAGTGCAAGGGCAGCTATTAATCAACATTTAGCTGGTGATACAGAACGTTACGAATACACCTGTAGGCTACATCACAAAAATGGTCATTACATATGGATATTGGCTAAAGGTAGATGTATTTGCGATGACCAAGGTAAGCCTTATCGCTTTGTTGGTACAATTGCCGATATGACAGAGGAAAAATTAGCAGAAGAACAACTGAAAGCTGCTAAAGAAGAAGCTGAAACTGCCAACTCTACCAAAAGCCAGTTTTTAGCAACTATGAGCCACGAAATTCGCACGCCAATGAATGCAGTTATTGGCATGACGGGGCTGCTACTCGACACCGAACTCACGCCACAGCAGCGAGAGTTTGTCGAAATTGTCCGCAATAGTGGCGAGAACCTATTGACACTCATTAATGAAATTCTCGATTTTTCTAAAGTTGAATCTGGGAAACTGGAGATAGAGAAACAACCTTTTCATCTCCGCACTTGTATTGAGGAATCGTTAGATTTACTAGCTCCTAAAGCGACAGAAAAAAGCATTGAATTGGCGTATCTGATGCATCCATCAACACCGGAAATAGTGGTGGGAGATATGACGCGCCTCCGTCAGATTTTAGTGAATTTGCTGAGTAATGCTGTCAAGTTCACGCCAGCGGGGGAAGCGATCGTCTCAGTAACAGCAAGAACTCGGGCTCAACAAAATGTCCAAACACCTATTTGCGAAATTGAATTTGCGGTAAGAGATACGGGTATTGGCATTCCCAAAGACAAGCAAGATCGGTTATTTAAACCCTTTAGCCAAGTGGATGCTTCTACTACCCGCCAATATGGCGGTACTGGATTGGGACTAGCAATCTGTCATCGACTCACTGAATTAATGGGCGGTAAGATGTGGCTGGAAAGTGACACAGGTAAGGGTTCTACTTTCAGCTTCACTATCCTCGCGGAGGCTATTGCTCATTCACCCTTAATGGATAACCCTATTTATCAGCACTTTCTTGCAAACAAACGTCTGTTAGTCGTAGATGATAACGTTACAAATCGCACATTAATCAGCTTACAAGCCCAATCTTTTGGGGCAATCGTCCAAGCTGTTGGGTCGGGAACAGAAGCGTTAACTTACCTGCAACAGGGAGATCGTTTCGATACAGTCATCCTCGATATGCAGATGCCATCTATGGATGGCTTAACCCTAGCCGCAGAAATCCGCAAGCTGCCAAACTCTCAGCATTTACCTCTAATTCTCCTGACTTCAATTGGGCAAATAGAACGGGAACGACAACTTTTAGACCTTAATTTTGCTGGTTTTTTGACTAAACCAATCAAGCGATCGCAACTTGGAAATGTCTTAATTAGCGCCCTAAGCAAACAGGTTGTTCCTGCTAATAGTTCTGGTTTAACATCTTCGCCTTTTGATACCAAACTAGCTGAACGTCTGCCCTTGAGAATTCTTTTAGCTGAGGACAATATAGTTAACCAGAAAGTTGCCCTGAGTATTCTCAAAAAATTGGGATATCGGGCTGATGTTGCTGCTAATGGTTTGGAAGTATTAACCGCTTTGCAGCGTCAAACTTATGATGTCATATTAATGGATGTACAGATGCCAGAAATGGACGGGTTAACTGCCACTCGCCACATTTGCCAGGAATGGTCAGCATCGGCGCGTCCTTGGATTATTGCCATGACTGCTAATGCCATGCAAGGTGACAAAGAAGCTTGTCTGGAAGCAGGTATGAATGACTACGTTAGCAAACCCATTCAAATAGAGGCTCTCAAACAAGCTTTAAGTAAATGTCAGCCCAAATCTCACCTCTGATATCTTGCATCTAACAGAATCAATAATGAATTATGAAAAAAACGCTTGCTCTACTTTCTTTGAGTCTGGGTATCGCCCTCATTCATCCTGTCTGGTCAGTTATTGCTCAAATCCCTACCGTAACGCCATTACCAATTCCTAACACCTCAACCGAACCCGTACCTCCACTACTTGAAGCAACAGACATGGGAACGTGTAAATCTCCGTCCCGATGCTTGGGTTGGGATGAGCAAATTTGGGGTGGACGGGGTAAACAGGGCGATAAACAAGCTTTACTTGCTTCTATCGATAACAGCTTGCGTTATTTACAAACTGATAAGGCAGTTTTGGCTTATCAAAATTATCCCATTCAAGAAATTACCCTAGATCGCGTGCGTCGTAGCTTGACACGTTTTCGTCAGTTAGTTATCAACTCTAACTCCCCAGCGCAATTGCAAGCAGCTGTTCGTCGGGAGTTCGTCTTTTACAAATCAGTTGGTAATGATGCTAAGGGTACTGTTAAATTTACGGCATACTATGAACCGGTTTATACGGCAAGTCGCGATCGCACACCAGTTTATAAGTATCCTCTTTATCGACTTCCACCAGATTTTGAACAATGGGCTAAACCTCATCCCAAACGTATTGAGTTAGAGGGGAAAGATGGTTTGTTGGGAGATAAAAGCCAGTTACGCGGTTTGGAGTTATTTTGGTTTCGCAATCGTCTGGATGCATATCTAATTCACATCCAAGGTTCTGCCCAACTCAAACTGACTGATGGCAAAACAACCTCTGTTGGCTTTGCCGGTGGAACAGATTACCCTTGGACTAGTATCGGCAGAGAACTCGTGAAAAATGGGAAGCTAAAGCGCGAAAACGCTACCATGCCCGGTATAATTGCGTACTTTAACCGAAATCCCAAGGATTTAAATGAGTATCTGCCTCGGTGGGAACGCTTTGTCTTTTTTAAGGAAACCAATGGAGAACCTGCTTCTGGCAGTCTGGGTGTACCCGTAACACCAGAACGTAGCATTGCTACAGATAAATCTCTCATGCCGCCTGGAGCACTAGCACTCATTTCTGCCTCATTTCCTTATCCCAAAAAAGGAGGAGGGTTGGAATTCCGTCAAGTGAATCGCTTTGTGCTTGACCAAGACACAGGCAGTGCCATCAAAGGTCCGGGACGGGTTGATTATTTTGTCGGGACTGGCTCTTTAGCGGGCACTCGGGCTGGTATCACAGCCAGCAATGGAAATATGTATTATTTGCTGATAAAAGAATAATGTCAGAGCCGAAATCTAATGTATGGTGGGCAGTGCCCTCCATACAAATTGAGGTTTGCAGTATTCAGTTATTCGCTCCTACCTTAAGCAATTTTCCTGAAAATATGAAAGCTTAGCAAATTATTAAACTATAACTTTTCAATATTGTTACTAATGTATATTTTTTCTTTATTTTAGATTATTAGGTACTTAACCAATTGTCAAGAAAATAAAACCAAAAGAGAGTAATTATATAATAAGTTTCTTTTGATAGCACCAGGGCAACTTGGTGTCAAATTCTTTATTCAAAATAACGGGTGTGACCATTTATCCACCTCTGTTTAAGTGTCTAGTGTGATTAGAGTAAACTTGAACTTTCACAAATTGCTTTTTTAAAGTGAGGTGCTTATTCTGCATCAAATAACATTCTTTTTAACAACTGCAGTATTTATTCACCACGAGAGTTTCTATCTGTGGAAGCCCGAACTGCCAGGGTTTTACCTGACTTCCAATGTGCTGCTGGCTCTATCTTACTACGCTATTGCAGTGGCACTGGTCTATTTTTTTGGCAAGCGGCAAGACTTACCTGATTCGGTATTATTGTTATTTAAAATTTTACTAGTTGCCGGTGGTACAAAACACCTGATAGAAGTTTGGTCACTTTGGCATACAAACTATTGGTTGTCAGCAGGGCTCACAGTAATGACTGGATTTGTAGCCCTGTACACCGCTCTTAAATTGCCTTGGGTTATTTCTCAAGCCCTTGGTGCTCGCAAACACCGTGAACTGGCACTGCAAGCCTCTGAAGCCAAACTCAGCGATATCCTTAACAGTGCAAGAGCAACAATCTGTTGTTTTCGAGTATTTCCCAATAGGAATTGGGAGTATGAATACTGCTCTGCTGGTTCTGAGGAAATCCTCGGCTATACTGTGGAGGAACTCATGGCAGACAAATCTCTTTGGATGTCAACAATACAAACAGAAGATTGGGAAAACGAGACCGTATCATTGTATGAAGATATTTTCGCCGAACGCACCTTCGACGTAGAATATCGATTTCGCCATAAAGATGGTTCTGTGCGATGGGTTTTGAGTAAGTGTTGTTCCAGGCGGGACACGGGAGGAGATTCCTGGATTGTGACCTGTGTATGCACGGATATCACTTCACTTAAGCAAGCAGAAATAACTTTGCGACAAAAAGCAGAACGAGAACGCCTGATTTCACAATTGACCCAACGCATTCGCCAATCTTTAAGCATAGAGGAGGTTTTGAATACAGCAGTTACTGAAGTGCGGCAATTGCTGCAAGCAGACCGAGCCTTAGTTTATCAGGTGATGACGGATGGTACGGGCACTGTTATTAGTGAAGCGGTGGCTGAGGGTATTCCGATAATTACTGGAGAGCCATTGCCTGAAGAAATCTTTCCTAAAGAAAATTATCAACTTTATTATGAGGGGCGTATCCGAATTGTCACGGATATTGAACGAGATGAAATGGCTCCGTGCCTTGCAGAAACCCTCAAACAACTGGGTGTTAAGTCTAAAATCGTGATTCCCATTCTAGGGCAGGATAGTCTTTGGGGGTTGTTAATCGCTCATCAATGTCAAACACCTCGACAGTGGTACTCGTGGGAAGCAGATTTGCTGACTCAGTTGGCAGGTCAATTAGCGATCGCCATCCATCAAGCTGACCTTTACCGCCAGATACAAACAGAACTTTTGGAGCGTCAACAGGCAGAGTTAGCTCTCAGACGTGCCTTGGAAAGAGAACAGCAAGCAATATACCGGGAGAGATTGATGGGGGTTATTGCTCAAAACATTCGTCAGTTTCTCAATTTAGACTCTATCTTGACTACTACCGTAGAGGAAGTACGCCAGTTTCTCCAGGTTGACAGAGTTGTTATTTACCAATTTGACTGTGACTGGTATGGAACAGTGATAGCCGAATCAACATCAGATCCATCTTTTTCGATTCTCGGTCAGGAAATTCAAGACCCATGTTTTCAAAGAAGTATCTCCCATTCCTACTCTCAAGGACGCATTCATGCAGTTAATGACATTTTAAAAGCCAATTTACCACCATGTTACGTTGAATTGCTCGCGCGGTTGCAAGTGAGAGCGGTGCTGGTTGTTCCCATTCTTATTCGTCAGAACCTTTGGGGGTTATTAATTGCTCACCATTGCTCTGTTCCATATCATTGGCAACAGGCAACTTGGCATCTCTTGCGGCAGTTAAGCACCCAATTAGCGATCGCAATCCAACAATCCGAACTCTATCAGCAGTTGGAAGGAGCAAATCGCGAGCTCCAGCGTCTTGCAACTTTAGATGGCTTAACTCAGATTGCGAATCGCCGCCGCTTTGACGAGGATATTGAGCGTGAATGGCAACGTTCAAAACGAGAACAGTCCCCCTTGAGTTTGCTCATCTGCGATATGGATAACTTTAAGCTTTACAACGATTACTACGGTCATCAAGCAGGAGATAACTGTTTGCAACAATTTGCTCAAGCTCTAAGTAAAGTTGTCAAACGCCCTGCGGATTTGGTAGCTCGATATGGAGGAGAAGAGTTTACAGTGCTCCTACCTAACACCGATATTACAGGAGCAATACGGATTGCAGAGAAAATTCAGGAGGCAGTTACCCAACTTCAAATTCCTCACGTTCAATCTTCTGTCAGTCAATTTATCACTGTCAGCATTGGTGTCGCCAGCTTAATTCCCACTCAAGAGTTATTACCCGAACACCTGATTGCTATGGCTGACCGAGCTTTGTACGAAGCCAAAGCGCAGGGACGAAATAGTTTCAGTGTTGTTTATAATGACACCATTTTATGATTCCCACAGCAATCCTTAATGATTTATAAACATTCTCTGTTTTCTCATCCTCTGCGTCCTTGGTGTCTATGCGCTAGCATACACGCTAAGCGCAAAGTACACGCTCCGCGTTGAAGAAGCCCCTTACTTAACTTGAATTGGTGCGAGAGCAACACCTCGGTAATAGTAATTCAAAATTTGCAGGTGGTTGTATCCCCGCAAAGCCAAATTGTATGCTCCCCACTGGCTCATTCCCAAAGCATGACCGTAACCAAGCCCTGTGAGAGTGAAACTTCCATTCCCGTTGCTGACGGTAAAACGAGTGCTTCTCAGCTTGAGCGCTGTACGTACATCTTCACCCCTAAGAACTTTCTCTCCTTTGTCACCAACAATTTTTAAGGCTTTGACACTACCAAAAGGTGAGGTACTCTGGGGAACCATTTGCTTGACATTGCCAACTTCAGGAATCTGGGCGCTAATTTCTGCTGGCGAAAAGGTTCTAACCCAATTGCATTCCCTAACATTGCGATCGAAGTCAGGTACAGCGCGTAAATATGGTACGCTGTTTCCCCATACATCTTCTACGTTTTCCGTGTGTCCGCCAGAACAAGCATGAAAGACTGAGAGAATAATTCTATTTTTATAAGTAAGAACCTTTCCTGCTGTCGCATCAACCGCGGCGTAAGTACTGGCAGATTCTTTTTTGACACCTTCGTAAATTTGCCAGCGATCGGGAGTATCTCCTAAATCGTAAACTGGATTGTTGCGCTGTCTTTCCCGTTCGTAAAGTGCATAAGTGCGGGCAGCGATCGCCTGTGCTTTCAGCGCTTCCATCGGCCATCTGGCATCCATCTCGCCACCAAGAACGCTGTAAAGATATTCTTCCATATCTACCCAGTTGACCGCTGTTAAGCCCTTTTGTGTAGGAATTATCAGAGTCCTGCCTCGATACCAGTTATCTCCTATATAGACATACCCTTTAGCTGTGGGCTCTATCCAAAATAAGCTAGATTGCCACTTATCCAGCGCAACTCCACCCCCAATAGGTTGGGCATAATATGAATTCAGTCGTGGCAATTGCCCTAGGGTACGACCACTACTATCTTTGACAATTGCAGTGGTAGAACTACCGACTTTGACTTGATTAACATCCCTCTCAATGGCTATACGCAGAATAACCGATGCTTGAGCTGGGGCAACCATAGCTATCCATATAAGGATACCAAGCCACCAATGACGTACTTTAATCTGGGAAAATAAAAAACTTGGGAACCGTTGGAATTTCATGGTCACAATACAATTTACTCGTGTACGTTGGACGCCCGATAAGTGCTGTAGTTTCCCCTGGCTGGGATTCAACTCCATCAAATATAAATGAACAGTCCAGCTCTAGCAACGGTTTAACTGTACTTATTTATCTCTATTAAGTGTTGACTGTTCGCCAATTAGCGGTTGCGCCACAATGTTACTCAAGCCAACACTAGTGAGCAATTCCTTCCAATCCTCCTCAAGTGCTGCATCCTTGGGATTTTTTTGACGCAGTTGAGCCAGTGTTGTCAGTGCCTCATGCCATATTCCATTATTGGCATATATCGCAATCTGCTCTCTTGGCTGTGCTTGTTGCAGTTGTTGGGAAATTGCTAGGCTCAAGTTAACGCGTTGTACCACACCCTCAACAAAAACAGGAGTTTGCTGCTGTTGGCGATCGCAGTAGACATTGAAAAACCACCGATATTGTTTGCTTAGTGCCAGTGGAGGAAGAGGAATGCCAATCACTCCTGGCTTATTTGGAAGGGAAATAGCTGTTTTGTATACCGGATTTGACTCCTCATCAAGCAATTCAAAATCAGCCGGATAGCTAGAACCCTTATTATAAGGTGTGTAGAACCATAGGATAGGACGTTCCACTGCCGTTAATCCCCAAACATTAGTCACAGTGGGTTTTGATTCAGTGGAAGGGACTAGGGCAGTGAGTTGCAATTCTACATCTTGTGAGCACTCAGATCGTCTAGCCCCACCATAACGACGACCTCCCGGCGGTTCTCCTGGAGGAAGTGGGGGCAAAACAAGACGCAAAGGTGGTTTGCGAGTTCTTGAGATGACTAAGGGTTTGGATTGTGGCGAGGTGGAATTGGGGTGTTGTATTGTAGTTGGTTGAGTAGACTGTGCTTTCACCAAAGTTGAAGTCACTGGCAAACTGATGCAGCCAAAGGCAACTGCCAAAATCAGTTTTATCAGTTGTGGAATTAAATTTATCAAATTAATGTCATTTGTCATTTGTCGTTTGTTATTGGTTGTGTGTCATTTGTCATTTGTCATTTGTCATTTGTTATTGGTTGTGTGTCGTTTGTTATTCATTTTGCACTAAGGACTAAGGACTAATGACTAATGACTAATGACTCCTACTTATTTTTGAACAGACGTAGCAACAACAGTGACTACCAAAGCAAAAGCCGATGGCACAAATGGCATCCAATACCCTTGGAATAACATGCCAAAACAAAGTATGTAAAGCGAGCCAGAAGCAATACCGATAAAGAGTGCCAATTTTGGAACTGAACGTAACCGCCAAGCGAACATTCCTCCCACCACAGACCAACCCCAAATCCAAACGACTTCCGCAAGCGGTGATAAAACGCGCAGCTGCGATCGCAATTCCAAAACAGCGCTCAGGATTTGGCTGACCATATGTGCCTGTACTAAGACCCCAGGCATTTCCTCGTCTAACTTCCCGTAAGGTGTACCCCAGTAATCTGGAAAGTCTCCTTTAGCTGTAACCCCAATCAGAACAATTTTGTCCTTAACTGCACCAGGTTGAATAGGAGTAGATAGAATTTGTGTCAGCGTTACCTGTTCGGCAATCTTTCTTGAGGAACGGTAATTAAGCAAAATTTGACCGCCATTGGAATCAATACTTTGGTAGCCTCCGGTACGAGGTTGTAGACTGGGAAAAACAGTGTTGCCAAGTTGTAAATTTCCATTAGAGGTGAACTTTGGTTGAATGCCATGAGCCAGCAAATAGCGGAATGCTAATTGCATACTCAATGCAAAGGAAGCGGGACACAAAGATACAGCCTCTGGATTCATGTACAGGAGATGTCGGCGCACCACGCGATCTGAATCGGAAAGAAAGTCACTAAATCCCAAGCGTTGTTCTGAAATTTCCGGTGGCGGTGCAATTCCGTGTACAGATGTGACCGCATCACTACCTTTGCAAACCCCTATTAAATTCTCTGTTTGCTCGAGATTTTGTATTAAATCCGGATGTTGAGCTGGAAAATCCCTATAGATATCTAAGCCAATTACACGGGGTTGATACTGCTTGAGTTTCTCCAATAGTTTGTTAAGAGACTCATCAGAAATGGATTTTCCTTCCAAACGCTCGCCCCTGCGTCGTTGAGCCGCAATATCATCATCGTCAATCGTCACCACCAACAAGCGATTATCCGCCCCCTCATTGAATATCAGGGGACGTGCTGCCATCATTTGGTCAAAGGCTTGAAGCTCGTGTGCTTGCAATAGCCCTAGAAACCTGAGCCCGCAAACTAGAGCAGTCACCACTACCGAAGATAAAAATGCTACAGCAACTCTTGGGGAAGGTGGGGTTGGAAGATGAAATGGTTCTGGGGCTAATAATTCCTCCTTACCTGTAATCTGGTGCCAAGTTACTGGCGCTTCCGCTAAATTTTGGCAAATCACTGGTAACCACGTTGCACAGGGAAATTTATCTTCTAGACCTTGTAATTGTTCTCGAGAATCCCGTACTGCCAAGTAAAATAGTTCCCCACTGGCAAATCCTTTTAAAAAATATTTTAAGAATTCCTGTGCCACTAAGTCTGGAACAGGCTCGCGCATTACAATAATCTGGGGAATTTGCAAATCAGTTAAATCTCGTGCTAGTCCCAACCCATCACAGGAGTTAAAAATTGCTAGTTGTAAACCACGTTCCACAGCTTTTCTCAAAGCATATCTTAACTCGCTGATGGTGAGGCTATCGGTTTTATTCAGGTATATACGTCCCGTACTGTCTTTACCTTGACTGGAACTATGTCCTGCAAAGAACAGAATATCCCAACTCTGCCCCCATAGTTGGTCGGTCAATTCCTTACGCTGGGGTTCTACCAAAAAAGTTACGTTTGCATCAGGTAGCTGTTCTAATAAGGTACGGTCAGCCTCAGTATCAATTCCCTGACTATTGCCAACAATTGCTAAAATATTAACTTTTTCATTACGTGTTTTCTTGGTTTCCACTCGCTCGTAAGTTGGTGAAGCTATGGCAACTTCAGCCCTGGAGTAACGTTCTAGAATATCCCAGAGATGCCAGGGCAAACGCTTGAGTTGATAATCTTCTGTTTGTAAAATAACACGTATTTCGTCCGTAGGTAGCAATTTTTCCAGCCATTTCTCCCGGATAGGGCGAAACTCCTCTGCACGCAACCAAGTATTAAACCGCGCTCGCAAAATATGTGCTGTGCGATCGCAATCTTGGGTCACAGATACATTTGTCACCTGTGCTTTGTCAGCAGACAAGCGATAACGAATGCCCAATTGTCGGTAGCTAGCTTGCCAGTGACTGTAGTACAGGGGCATTTCCCCAGCGGCTGGTAGCTTACCCGTGATTTCAGTCGAGGGACGTTCACCTTCTTCACCAATTTGGAGAGTGACGGAAAACCCATTTTCAAAGCTACCGTCTGCGAATTTTAATACAACTAATTTACCCATAACCTTAAGAAAACAGGAGTAGGGGAAAGTAACGGGAGGGAGAGAATAACTAGCAACTCCTAACTCTTAACCACTAACTATTAACTATTGACCATTAACTAAATCACAAAGTGTTCTATGACGCTAGCATCATTCAACCCTAACTTAACGCTGAATTGTTCTCCTGATTCACCTCTAAACTGTAATTGAATGTAATTATCTGCGCTTCTGGCTTGAGCTTCCAAAAAAACTTCTCCAGACGCATCAAGTACCGTCAATTGCAA
Organism: Scytonema sp. NUACC21; assembly: GCF_054684315.1. Lineage (NCBI taxonomy): Bacteria > Bacillati > Cyanobacteriota > Cyanophyceae > Nostocales > Scytonemataceae > Scytonema > Scytonema sp. NUACC21. Next base: position 214,776 of record NZ_BAAFZH010000103.1, read on the forward strand.
TCCAGGAAGCAGGTAACTGTTGTTACCAGTAGGATGCAACTGGAGACGAATACTAGCTTGTTGGTATTCTTCCGGTCTAATTTCCACAATTAACATGACGGGTTGATTGGCAATTTGGATTCCCAAATCGATCAACTTTCCACGTTGGGCAACTGATTCGATTTCTTCAATGTGCTCAAGAGTTTCACTACTACGAAAAGCATAAGCTGGTCTAATCTCTGGCTGATTCCACAAAGATTCGAGTGTTTGCCAACCTGCATCAAAGACACCAGTTAACCATTGGCTGAGATTTACCAAAGTGGTGGCTGGGGTTTGCCGCAGTTGTCCCAAATGTTCTATCAAGTCTTCTAAAGGTTGTAGTTGAGTTAAAGGTAATTCCTCAGTTGTTGCTTTGCGGACAAACCCCAGTAACTTTGCTTCTTGAGAAGATTCATCTACTTGAACAACGACATATCCCACTCGTTCTTCCCAAGTTTCTGGAGGAATGTAACATGTTTGCTTGGAAATAGGAACGGAACGGCACTCCAAACGACCGATTCCCGGTACTTCTAAGTCGGCAATATCAGCGCAAAGGCGTACCACCGGATTCCAGCTGTCACTGGCTTTTAAGTTAGTGGAAATTCCCATAATTTCCAAGTACTCATGCACCACCCATACTGAAAGCGTATTGAGCCGGACTTGCTCGGCTTTTTCAGGGCTGGGCTGTTCCATAGCAAACTTTTGGGCTGTTCTGCGGGCTGCCAGCGTAATAGGTAAAGTTAATGCAAAATCGTCTAGCTCATAGGTGGTGCGCGTCATAGTTTAATCCCCAGTGATTGATGCTGAATACTTATCGCTCCAAAGTGCTCAATTTATGCAAGGGTTCTTTGTTATTAGTCATTTGTCATTTGTCATTGACTAATGACTAATGACCAATGACTAATGACCAATGACTAATGACTAATAACGATACCTTGCTGTTAGCCGCAAAAAATGGCGATATTAAACGGGTGCAAGCATTGCTCAACACAAACGCTGTGGTAGATGTGGGCGATCGCGATGGCACAACGCCGTTAATGTTTGCTGCTAGTTTGGGCTATACCGAAATCGTGCGCTTGCTTGTGGCCGCTGGGGCAAATATCAACCTACAAAGAAAGCGCTACGGATTGACACCCTTGATGCTGGCAGCTAGCGCCAAGCAGCTTGATATCGTGAAGCTTTTAGTAGCTAGAGGTGCCGATGTCAACGCGACTAATGAAGATGGCAGCACTGCCCTGATGGTAGCAGCACTCAAAGGTCATGTTGAGATAGTGCATACCTTACTTAGTGCTGGGGCTGAGGTGAATGTCAGAGATAACGATGACGACACGGCTTTTAACTTAGCAATGAAGCAGGGACACGCTGACGTTGTACAAGCCTTACTACAAAACGGTGTAGATGTCAATGCTAAAGATGAAGAAGGCGAGACTGCCTTGATGGTGGCAGCAGATTTGGGTCGTTTGCAAGTTGTTCAAACACTCTTGATGGCAGGAGCTGATGTCAAGGCTCAAAACAACGATGGCGGTACTGCTTTGTCAGCCGCAGCCGCAGCAGGACACAGTGCGATCGCACAAGCCATACTCGCTCACAAACCCGACGTTAATGCCCAAGACAAAGATGGTGAAACCGCCCTGCACCTTGCTGTCGTGGAAGGTTATATCGATGTTGTAGAAGTATTACTCCGTCACGGTGCAAATGTGGGTATCAGAAATAACCTAGGTGATACACCATTGCTAATAGCAGCATTGCAGGGGTACAGCCCAATTGTTGAGTTACTACTTCAACAGGGAGCAGATAGCAATGAGAAAAATTTGGGTGAGTTACCACTGACACTAGCAGCAACCCAAGGACATACGGAAACAGTCAAAGTTTTGCTCGCTCATGGTGCCAATGCCAATATCAAGGCAGATGATGGCAAAACAGCCCTGATAAAAGCAGCAGAACGAGAGCGCATTGGTGTCATAGAGCAGCTTGTAGATAGAGGGGCAGATGTCAACTTGCCAGACTCAGCCAAAGCCACAGCTTTAATGTGGGCAGCATCACGGGGTAGCGATCGCGCCGTGCAATTGTTACTGCAAGCAGGAGCAGATGTGAATGCAAAAAATCAGGGTGGTTACACAGCTTTGATGTTAGCGGAGTTTAACGGATATCACAGTGTTGTACGAATTTTAAAAGCTGTAGGAGCGCAGGAATAATTTAGTTGCTGATAAGTTACTATAAAATCAAAAATATCCCAATAGTAACCCATGCCTGAATCAGTCCAATACATTACTAATGAACAGGGAGAACGAGTTGGTGTACTGTTAGATTTGAGAACATACCAAGAGTTGATAAACGTATCAACTGCTGATGCTGAAATATTAATTGGCTTGAGTTTGGATGAACTGCAAGCTTTAGCAGAAAGTACATTGTCTTTAAAAGCCCAAGTTCAATTAGACTATTTACTAGCGCGGAATGCAGAAAATAAACTATCAGTTGATGAAACAGCTACTTTAGACCATCTGTTAGCACAGGTCGATCAACTGAACATTCTCAAAACTAGGGCTAAGTACACCTTAAAGCACTTTGAGAAAGCATCGGGAGTGGTGTGAGCGTTTACATTCCTATTGAATTACAAAGACGCATTCGGCACCATTTTGTCAATTGTTGTGCTTATTGCCTTAGTGCTGAATCCCTAACAGTTACTACATTTGAGTTCGAGCATATCATTCCTCGGTCTGCAGGTGGAGAAACTAGCTTTAACAATCTCTGCTTGGCTTGTCCATCCTGCAATCGTTACAAAGCATCACGCCAAACAGCCACTGACCCAATAACTCAACAGGAAGTTCCTTTGTTTCATCCACAGGAGCAATTATGGAGAGACCATTTTGCTTGGAATGAGGATGGAACAGAAATAATTGGACTCACATCTGTAGGTCGAGCAACAATTTCTGCTTTGAAAATGAATCGTTCGCAATTAATTCGTGTACGTCGGATGTGGATGAAGATGGGAGAACATCCACCAACAATTTGAGTAAGTGTATCCTCTTATGTAGGGGCGTATTGCAATATACCCCTACTGCTGTAGGTAGCAGTAGCGTTACTGAGCTTTTTACTGAGCATTAAATGAACTTTTCGCTGAGCCAAATCCTGAACCAAAACAGTGTCTTTTTTTGGGAGATCCAATCTTGTTAGTCTAAGCTCAACAGGAAAGACAGACCTAACAGAGAAAAGGAGAGACACTACAGTCTATGAAAATCCCAAAAACTCTTGGTGTTACTTTATTGGTAGCGATCGCAGGAACGCAGAACCCAGCAGCAGCATTGGTTAATGACCAAGCAATTCAACCCAGGATAGCATTGCTTTCCCCCCAGCCGTCAACAACTCAGCAATCTAATCTAGTTTCTATCAATAATACTTATTGGGGACCGCAACGAGACTTTGAAATTTGGATGCCAGGGCAGGTAAAAACTAATGAACGCAACCAATTGACATCATGGAGTGCGGAAAGTCAGATCGCATACGTCGTTGTCCACAAAGATATGCCTTCAGAGGTTTTCTATTTATCTACTTTAGGAATCCGGCACTTACTGCAAACTTCAATGCGAGAAAACATTGCCAAAACAGGCAAAGTAGTTAGAAGCACTAATCTTGTGATTAACGGATATCCCGGTTTGGAGTTGCTGGCACAAAACTCTGATGGAACTTTGGGACAATATCAAGCATTTCTAGTTAAGGGACGTATGTATCTTATGGGAGCGGTGACACAGAACGAATTAACTACAGAGGCTGTTAATTTCTTTAATTCTTTCCGTGTTTATCCGGAAAATATTCTTTTTGCTCGTTGATTTTTATTAACGTTTTACAAAGAATCTTTTTGTTTGCAATTATTATAAAATCAAAAGCTTTAGAGCTAATTAATTGATATAGTTTTACACGTCTATATTGCCGTTCATCAATTTAAACAGAACTGTCAAAACCTATTTTAGCCTATCTGGAAGCCACTCCAAACGTCGGAGTTAGAGGGTATGTAGAACGTCAAAAATGGCTCATTGCTTTTGCTCGTACTCATAGATATTCGAGGAAAGTTTTTGTCGTTACACAATGGAAATTTCCATCGCTGCTTGTTGCAAAATACTCTTTGAGCCGAAGTAGTTTAGGTTATCCATTGTTGTTTGCAAATAGCATAAAATGAAAGCTTTTCCCATATCTATATAAATACAATGTGCATATCATTAAGCGAGATTAATTTAGATTTTCTTATCTTCATTATCTAGCTATTTATCAATAGGAGTAAAGTCCAATGGTACGACATCTACTAAGCAAAAGTTCTTTACGACTCGTTCGTGGAACATTATCGCTTCTAGTAATTCCAGGTGCGATCGCCACTACAATTATCAGCGAATTTGCTTTCACCTCCAATTACCTTGGAGATAACGCTGCTTATGCTCAGAAAGCCGATGGTTCTGCTCAAGAAGTTTATGAAAAAGCAAGTTCCGCAATTGTCTATGTAGAAACAGATAAAGGTACTGGTAGCGGTGTCATTGTAGACTCTAGCGGTTTAACTGTCACTAATGCTCATTTAGTTGCAGGTGTTAAAAGTATCACTGTGGAACTGCAAAATGGCAAAAAATATCAAGCCGATGTGGTTTTTCAGGGAAGTAGTGAATGTCTTGATTTAGCCTTGCTGCAAATTCGCGGTCAAAATCGCTTACCAAAATTAAATTTTGCTTCCTTGAGCGCAGTTCGCAAGGGACAACAAGTGTTTGCTATCGGTTATCCTCGCGGAATTAAGCCCTCCTCTATTACCCAAGGAATTGTTAGTAACATATACACAGAATTAGGTTTTATTCAAACAGATGCTAATCTCAATCCTGGTAACTCTGGAGGCGCTTTGTTAAACAGTCAGGGAGAACTTTTGGGTATAAATACCAAAAAAATAGATGCAGACACTAATGGTATGAATCTTGCAATCTCTAGCGAAAAGGTTCAAACTTTTATTCTGGCTTACAAGCAAGGACTATCTCCCTCTATAGGTCAATTATTAATTCCAGTTGCTCAGCAAAACAACAGTCTACTGGCGCAAAAACTAGCTTTTAATGGTGTGGAAAATAAAGACAAAATTCAAGTAGGAGGCAATCTTGTTTGTGCAGATCGAAGCCGCGCCAATATCTACACATTTGAAGGTAAAGCAGATGAACCAATTATGATTGAAATGTTTAGTCAGGAGATTGGTTCTTACTTGGCACTTCTTGCACCAAATGGTGAAATGATTGCTAATGGTGGTAGTGAAGGTCGCAATAAAATTGCTAGAATTTCGACTAATTTGCCGCAAACAGGAACTTACACCCTGATTGCTAATTCTTTGAATCCTCAAGAAATAGGAACCTATTATTTACGAGCAACAAACCCACTTTTAGTACAACAAGATAAATTAGACAGAAACACACCTGCTTGCTTAAAAGATGGTTCTCCTTGCCGCACCTATATGTTTTCTGGGAAGGAAAATCAGAATATTACCATTCAGTTAGAGCGTTTTGAGTTCGATCCCTACTTATTCATTGTTGATAGCGATGGTAATATTATTAATGAAGGTAAGGTAGAACGCCAAGCAAGTGTTAGTATGAAATTGCCTCGTAATGATAATTATAAACTGGTTGTCAGTACCGCAAATTCCCAGGATAGAGGGCAATTTTTCCTGTTAGTTTACAGTGGTGAGTAAGTTGCTTCCGCAAATGTCTTTTTACGGAAATAAAAGTTGTTTGTCTATATCAAATTAATTAGTATAACAACCCAGTTCCTTCAAGATCTGGGTTTCTCCAATGGTATATCAGATACTTTAAGCCGGGATACAATCATCGCTATTAAAAATGAAACTATCTATCATTACCGCTACATACAATCGACCCGAACCATTGAATCGTGTCATCCAGCACCACTTCCGTTGGACTGACCGAGACAGCATTTACCTCTAACACTTGCGATTCAGAATTTGTTCAGTTGTGAGGTGAAGTTCTGTAAATCGGGATTGGATTAATACATTTCCAGTGTACTCCTCCGCCTCATAAAAACCATCAACCAACTTGTAAACTATTATTTTACGTTTCTCTGGATCGATAGCCCAATACTCAGGAACTGCTCTAGCCGCATACTCAGAACGTTTGAAGCGATAATCGCGATCCTCATTAGTTTTACCAGGAGACACGACTTCAATAATTAACTCTGGTGGGGGCATTTCTAGCCCGATTGTACCTCTGTTTGTTTGTCCCAAAATTGCTGCTAGTTCCTCTGACAGAATCATCAGATCGGGTAGCCGTGTTTGTACTTGCGCTCCTGATACTGCAATTTCTGTATCTTTATGGCAGATTTGCTCCTCTAGTAGGAACTTAGCAAACTGGAGTGCTAAAAAGAATGAAATTCTGGAGTTTAGAGGGCTTTCGGGAGGCATTTCAACTAGCTCTCCACCCACAAATTCATACTTCTTGTCTGTATCATCGTTGTAGCGTAGATACTCCTCAAAGGTTTTAGGTATCTTGGTGGTTTGAGTCATAGTAATCGTGTATAGCTACCCTAGCTTTATCAGCAAGCACTTCCAACAAACATATAAATTATATAGATGATAGTATGAGTTTGAGTGCCAATATCTCAATTGCCGAAACAAAACCGCTAAAAGCCACTTACACAGAACAGGCGAGGATACCCGTCCCACAAGATAGTTAATTTATTTCTTGAACAATCCCAACTTGTTGTTTAATAGAAAACGCTCAATTGCTTGAGACACGAAGGTAAAACGCCTTGCTATTAGCTGAATTTTCCCCGATCGCTGCGATCTCTACCACCCCTACAGGTGTCAAAAAATTACAAACCCTATCTCAAACCGATTCTGTCAAAATCTGGGTTCCAGAATCTTTATCCCATATACAAGGTACTCAAGTTTACACAGATTCTCTGAAAGAACACATAGCAAACCTGTGGCAAACACACCGTGCTTTTGTCTTTTGTTTGGCAACTGGTGCGGTAGTGCGATTAATTGCCCCTTTGTTACAGCATAAATCCACCGATCCCGCAGTGGTGGCGATTGATGAAGCCGGACGTTTTGTGATTAGTCTGTGTGGTGGGCACCAGGGTGGTGGGGATAAGCTAGCACAGTTAATAGCCTTACAACTGAATGCAACACCAGTGTTGTCTGGTGCTTCTACCAGTTTGGGGTTACAAGCAGTAGATATGTTAGGTGTGCCCTTTGGTTGGAATCGAGGCGAAGGTGACTGGACGGGTGTCAGTGCAGCTGTTGCACGAGGGGAAAGGATACAAGTCATTCAAGAAGCAGGTACTACTATTTGGCAAACAACTTTCAGCACTCAGCAGTCGCCTTTCATTTTTGAAGAAGACCCTTCAGCCACAGCAAGAATTTGGATTACACCCAAACTCCCCGTCTCTTCCTCTCCCCCCCTCCCTCAAATCCACTGGCACCCACGGGTTCTATGGGTGGGAATTGGTTGTGAGAGAGGAACTTCACGACAGTTGATAGAAACGGCAATCCAACAAGTTTTTCGAGAAAACCAACTGGCAGAAAGTGCGATCGCAGGTATTGCGACAATAGACATTAAATCTGATGAAGTTGGTTTGGTAGAACTTTGCCAAGAACGGAATTTGCCTTTAAAAACTTTTTCCTCTGATGTCCTCAGCACAGTTTCTGTCCCCAACCCATCCAAAGTTGTGGAAAAAGAAGTAGGAACCCCCAGTGTTGCAGAAGCCGCTGCTTTATGTGCCGCCCAACGTCCAACTCTACTCATTCCCAAACAAATCTTCAAACCCTCCCTCACTCCCTCCCTCCCTCCCTCACCCCCTCCCCAAGGGGCAGTGACAATAGCTGTTGCTCAAGCAGAAAAAGAATACATCGGTCGTATCGGGCAGCTGTTACTTATTGGTACGGGTCCGGGAAAACTCGAGCAAATGACACCTGCCGCACAAACTGCAGTCAGCAGTGCCGATGCAGTCATTGGTTACAGTTTGTACGTGGACTTAATAGACTCTATTCTTCGACCAGAGCAAATTATTGAAGCTTTACCAATCACAAAGGAACGCCAACGCGCCCAACGGGCAATTGAGTTAGCTAATTGGGGATTGAAAGTAGCAGTTATATCTTCTGGAGATAGTGGTATATACGGAATGGCTGGGTTAGTTTTGGAAGAGTTGCAAACCCAAGGTTGGGATGGCAAAACTCCCAGTATTCATATATTTCCTGGAATTAGTGCAATGCAAGCTGCTGCATCGCGGGTTGGAACACCTTTAATGCACGATTTTTGTGCTATTAGCTTGAGCGATTTACTAACACCTTGGGAGACAATCGAAAAGCGTTTAGAAGCAGCCGCATCTGCTGATTTTGTCACCGCTATATATAATCCTCGCTCCCAAACACGCATTCAACAACTGGTGACAGCTAGAGATATTTTTCTCAAGTATCGCGATCGCAGTACACCAGTTGCTGTGGTGCGCTCTGCGTACCGTCAAGACGAGCAAATTACTCTAACAACTTTGGATAAATTACTTGAGACTTCTGTTGATATGTTAACAACGGTGTTGATTGGTAATTCCAATACGCGTTTCCATGCTAATTGGATGGTGACACCAAGGGGATATCTGGGATTTTCTAGCTAATAGCTAGAAGTTGGTGTAGCGATAAGGCGCGAGGTGGATTCTGAATAAATTGTTTCAGATTCTCAACATAGGCGATCTCCCTGCCACCAGACATTGTCCGAATGAGTTGGTTCTTATCCCCTATAGCTGCCTGGTGAATTTGGGAAGTTGAAGGTAGCGATTGAGGCAAGTTAGATTCAGGGAAATTCGACATAAACTACCGAATACTTTAAATCACAAATTCACAATTTCATACATCTTTGCCGTATTTTACTGGATATGCTTAATGCCATTTCTTGTCAACCGTTTATTCGCAGCTGTAAAATGTAACATATGTTTTGATAATGGCAGAAAGCTAGATTCCAAAAGTTTTTTCAGCCCAAGCACATGGGCAAACTCACTGGATGCAATCTTCTAAGTTCTGAGAGAAAAAACTTCAGCAGGCGATGCGGGATGCAGAACTGAGACGGTGATTAGTCGTAATCTCTATAACTACGTCTAAAACTACAGTTCATAATTATTACACACCTAAACACATTGAATTCAATTCATTCAGCGCTAGTCGTTGAGGTTGTGTCCCCTGGCAAAATCAATGAAGACCGGGACTACCGCTATAAACGTTCCGAGTATGCAGCCAGAGGAATTTTGGAATATTGGATTATCGATCCCCAAAAATCTCAGATCGTTGTGCTTACTCTGGTTGATGGTTTCTATGAAGAAACAACTTTCAGAGGTTCTACCATGATTCAATCTCAGGTATTTTCGGGATTGGAGGTATCCGCAGAGCAAGTGTTAAAAGCTGGACAGTAACACTTAAAGAAGTCAAAGAGCCAAAAAAAACTCCTACTCAACAGTTCTAAGTAAGTAGTTAATCACGCTAGAAACAATTGCTAGTACAATTGAACCCAACAGAGCAGGCACAAAACCGTTGATAATAAAACCATAACCAGGAGTCAGAGCGCTTGCTAGCCAAAGGGTTAAAGCGTTTAGAACAAAGGTAAATAACCCGAAGGTGAGTAAGGTAATGGGAAAAGTGAGTATACCCAATACGGGTCGAACGATCGCATTCACTAAACCGATAACAACTGCTGCAACAAGCGCTGCAATAAAATTTTTAATCTCAAACCCAGGAACAATATTGGAAGTTATTATCAATGCCGCTGCAGTTCCCAACCAAGTTAATAAAAAGTGTTTCATACTTTTTTTCCGTGTTTCTGTTTACAATACTCCTGTGAGGTCAGGATTTTTTATAAGGTGCTTTTGGAAGAATACCTTATTTATGATGATGGAATTGACATTCTACAGGCACTCATCCCTTTCCGTGTAAAGTTATTGATTTTTGTAGGGTGGACTATGGGGCACAATCAAATGGTGGGCAGTGCCCACCCTACGTTCTGGGGGTTTGGGAGTAGTAGGTGGAGAATGGTTCAGTCATAGGTGTTGTCAGGATTGGAAATGACAGCAGAGTAGCTTAAAAGGTGGACAGTAGCATTTACCTGTCAGTGCAAGGAAAATAAAAGTAAATATTTTCATAAATTTTTAAATAAGTCATCTGTAGTAACAGACTGATATGGATAATGATTTGTTAAGCTGAAAGCGCTGGTAGGAGGAGCAATGTCAGCATAATGCACTGGTTGTTATCTGGTCGTTTGAGAGTAGAAGAGTTGCAGGTTACGATAGTAGATTTGCCAGCTTCATTACACGGTACCAAGCTGGTACACCTATCAGACCTGCACTATGATGGTTTGCGATTGTCAGAGGAAATGTTGGCAGAGGCGATCGCAATCAGTAACCAAGCTGAACCTGATTTAGTGGTACTTACAGGTGATTACGTAACTGACGATCCATCGCCAATTCAGCAATTGGTACTACGACTCAAACATCTGCAAAGCCGCGCTGGGATTTACGCTGTACTTGGCAACCACGACATATATTACAAGCGTTCAAAAGCCACAGTGACGGATGCGCTCAAGAGCATAGGAATTACAGTTCTTTGGAATGACATCGCCTATCCATTTGGAGAAGAACTACCGTTGGTGGGGTTAGCGGATTATTGGTCTCAGGAATTTAACCCCCAACCAGTTATAGAGCGCTTGGATGCTACCAAACCCTGTATTGTACTAAGCCACAATCCTGATTCAGCTGAGATTTTGCAAAAATGGCGAGTTGATTTGCAACTATCCGGTCATACTCACGGTGGTCAAATTGTGCTTCCGGTCGTTGGACCTGTAGTAGTTTACTATAAGAAGTTTGTTCGCAAAGTGTCCAAAAAACTCCGGCGATTGGTACCCTTTTTGCGAGGAGACTGCACCAAGGTGGTAAAACATTGGGAATGGGCTCAAGGATTTCACAAGGTAGGAACAAATCAGCTTTACGTCAATCGTGGTTTGGGAACTTATCCACCAGGACGTTTATTTTGTCCACCAGAAGTCACCATTATTACCTTAGTTAGCAACAATAGCTAATGGTTTTTCGACTCCTGACTCTTAACCAATTCAACGACTAACCGCCAAAAGCTACGTGGATGAGTGCTAGCAGCTTCTGGCGGTTTATGGGTAATCTAAACGATTGATAAAAAAAGTAGAAAGTCAGCGGAAAGTAACTCAACTAAAGGTGGACAAACTTTGCAATCAACCTCATTCGGAACTTTGTGCTCTTTTATTCGAGCTAGGCAGGCATTCGTGCTGTGCGTTCAAAAACCTCCAAAATAACTCAATCATTTAAACATATAGGCGAAAACACATTTACCGAACACAAAACCGATTGGTGATTGCGGATGTACTTGAGCGGGAGGCACAAGCTCTAAAGTACGCTTTTGTTTAAATCTCTAACTTGTTTGTGCCATATGTTTAAATTAGCATTTCCTTTTTGAAGACGGTAAGGTATTTTACTAATTTTTATAGCCTTTAACTTTTCTTAACATTTTCTTAAAATTACTATAACTAATAGTTTTAAACCCAGCCAAGCCATGCTTTTCTACCACCAACTACCAACCACTAACACGCTATAAGCTTAATAGTCCTATCACCATTGCCACCAGCCGCTAGGGTTTTGCCATCTGGGCTAAAGGCAACACAATAAACAGCATCTTCATTGACCGTAAAAGTACGGAGTTCTGTACCTGTATCTACTTGCCAAAGCTTAACCGTCCTGTCTCGACTACCACTAGCCAGTGTTTTGCCATCCGGACTAAAGGCAACAGAACAAACATCATCTGCGTGTCCTGTAAGAGTGTGAATTTCTTGACCGTTTGGTAGTTGCCAAATTCTGATGGTCTTGTCGCTACTGCCACTGGCAATCTGCTTACCATTAGGGCTGAATGCAACAGAAATCATTCCTCCAAAGGAATCAGAATTTCCCTTAAGAGTTAAAAATTTATTATCAGATAAATACCAAACTTTGATAGTTTTATCATTTCCAGCACCTCCAGTTGCTAAAATGCTGCCATTCGGACTAAAAGCAACGCATAAAACTTCGTCTGAATGTCCTTGAATTGTATGTATTTCTTTATATGTATCTGTAGACCAAAGTTTAATAGTTCTATCTTTACTACCACTTGCTATAGTCTTTCCATCAGGGCTGAAAGCAACTGAATAAACTTTTTCTTTATGCCCTGTGAAAGTGTAAATTTCTTCCCCTGTTACCACATTCCACAATCTCACATTTGTGTCATCACTTCCACTCGCTAACATCTTGCCATCTGAACTAAATGCAACTGAATTCACTCTAGAAGGTTCTTCTCGTCCCTGGAAGATGCGGGCTTCCCTATTAGCGAGATCCCAAATTCTTATCGTTTTGTCGTGACTTCCGCTTGCCAATTTTTGTCCATCTGGACTAAATGCTACAGACATCACTCTATCTGTATGCCCTTGAAGAATGCTTTGCAATAGTATCTCCTCTACAATCGACTGTGATGGAGATGCTGTCATATTTGGTATAGATGGTATGATTTCCTGAACTACCGGTAGATTTGGGGTGTTCTCTACAGAAATTGGTGTTGGGGTTTGAGGTTTTTGCTGTTTTGTGATTATTGGTACGATTGGTTTCACATTTACTTCACTTGATTGAGGCGTAACACTTTTTGGTTGTATTTCTGCTACCACAGTTTGAGATTGAGATTGTGTTTTTGTTAGGGATTGGGTTAAAGCTTGGACATCAGTTTGAAGTTGAGCAATTGTATTTTTGAATTCCTCTATCTGCTTTCGAGTGTTTGTACTTAGCTGTTGCGTAAAGACATCCAGTTGAGTTAACCTCTCCTCCCAACGCTGCAAAACCTGTATTTGTTGCTGGGTGGTTTGATTTAATTGTTGTGTAAATGCATCAAGTTGAGTTAAACGTTGGTTGACGGGTTCCAGTTGTTTTTGAGTATTCGCATTCAGTTGCTGTGCAGAATTATCGAGTGCAGTTAAGCGTTGGGCGCAACGCTGTAATTCCTGAGTTTGTTGTTGAGCGGTGCGATCGATTTGTTGTGTTAAGATATCAAGCTGGGACAAGCGCTGACTCAATGGATTTATTTGGTTCTGAGTATTTGCACTTAGCTGTTGTACGAGATTCTCAAGCTGAGTCAGGCGCTGTCGGAAAACCTTCGTGTCTTCTGTTGGCTGAGACTTTTGTAACGCCTCGAACTGTTGCTGAATGTTTGTCATTAACTCTTGAAAAGTTGTGTCAAATTCTGCAAGACGTTGTGTAACAGCGTCTACTCTTTGCTGTTGGTTGTTCCGCAGTTCTTCGAGCTGTTCTCCAGTTGTTGTACTCAGTTTTTGCATGAAAGCATCAAAATTGGCAAGGCGCTGTCGGAGTGGATCGAGGAGTAAGTCTTGTTTTGCCATCACCTGTTGTTGTTGCCCTTGATTCAAGTACTTTAACCTTTCGCGATTAGCAACGTTCAAGCAGATTGTGATTGTCAAAGGAGCTGCTGCATAAATCATCTGTTGGGTCAGTGTTGTTGCGATTAATCCCAATGCAGAGAAAGATATTGAGGCGTATTCGCTAACTTCTAGCCAGTGGAGTTTGGTCATAATAGGTTGACTGCTGTGGTTGGTGCAATGAGAAAACAGCTGGATCTTGCAACGCGATTTTTAGAACCTATCCCCATCTTCTTCCAAGAAACACAGACAAACTGTGCTTGGAATTTCCCATTTTCCATGGGATATGAGTCAGGCTCAATATCGGCTGCGTTAACGACCTATCTGTATCGCCGATCCAACCCAAGTAAACACTTTATCCACTGAAAAAACCTGCCTATCAGGGATTTTGGCTTGGATTTCCGTTTTGAGCGGGTGGAACGCCGGGATGAAGCGGATGCAGAGTAACCATCTTTGATTGTCAACTGTCCTTCTAATTCTGCAGCTTTATCTAAATCGGAAGTGGCTCTGTGCTCGTATCCCAATATGGAGCAAATATACCCACGGTATTTGTATGCTTCTATGTAGTTGGGATTGAGGCGAATTGCGTGAGTAAAGTCCGCGATCGCCAAATCGTATCTTCCTAATTTTGCGTTCTCGACACCCTCGTTATAGAAGGTTTCGGCATTGGAGCGATTTGTATAAACTTTTGCTTGTTTTGTTTGATGAGGCTGATTTGTTTGATAAGGTTGCTCTTGATAAATGGGCTGATAAGATTTAAGGGTATTATAAGCTTCATTAATAAGTTTTAATTTATCTTCTGCTTCCTGCTTTTGCTGCAAACTCACAAACCGGTCTGGATGCCAAATTTTGACCAGCTTGCGGTAAGCTTGCTTTACCTCCGCTTGCGACGCACCGGGTTTTAGTCCTAAAACAGAGTAAGCCTCATCTATGTTAATGCGAGCGCTCATACGGGGAAATAGGATGCACTGTAAATCTATGTTAATTATTCCCAGACAACTTTGCTTGTTTCTGAAAAATATCTAACTTTGCCAAATCTTGATAGTTGTATCTCGACTCCCACTAATCAGAGTCTTACCATCCGGACTGAAAGCAACGGCATTCACCCAGTCAGAATGATGCCCCACAGTGTACAGTTGTTTTCCTGTTTGAACTTGCCAAAGTCTCACTGTTGTATCTGCGCTACTACTGGCAATTTGTTGACAATCAGGGCTAATGGCAACAGACAAAACGTAGCGATCGTGCCCTGCCAAAGAATTAATGAGCTTTCCTGTATTGAGATCCCACAGCTTAATAGTTTGGTCATAACTACCACTGGCTAAAATTTTGCCATCGCCACTGATGGCAACACAAGTCACCCTTCCTGAATGCTTATTGAGAGTATGCAGCAGTTTCCTACTTTTGAGATGCCATACCTTGATGCTATTGTCACCGCTACCACTGGCTAAAATTTCCCCATCTGGGCTAATCGCGAGAGAACTGATTAAGTAAGAATGACCTTTGAGAACGTGCAGCAGTTGACCCATGCCAATATGTGAAATCTTAATAGTCGTGTCTCTACTGCCACTATAGACAGTTTGACCATCAAGACTTAAAGCAACGGAAAAAACCGGAGTTGAATGAACTTTGAGGGTGCTAAGTAATTTACCTGTAGCAACTTCCCAAATCATGACACTACAGTCATCGCTGCCACTGACTAAAGTTTGACTGTCAGGACTAAACGCAAGACATCTTATCCATTTTAGATGACCGATAAGCGTGTGTAATAATTTTCCTGTTTTCAAGTGCCAAATTTTAATACTGTTATCACTACTTCCACTAGCAAAAGTTTGCCCATCCGGGCTAATTGCAAGGGCCAAAATCCAATTGGCGTGATTCAGGGTATAAAGGCATTTCCAGGGTGAGACGGATTTCGATGCTTGAGTTGATTGTGAAGTGGGTGTGGCAGACTTTTGGGTTGGTGATGCAGGTGCAGCCTCTTGTTTTCTTGCTTCTCGTTCCAGTTTTGCAGCATTTCTGAAATCTGAAGCTGCTCTATTTTCCCATCCCATTTTTGAGCAGGCAAGCCCTCGATATTTGTATGCTTCAAAGTAATTAGGATTCAGGCGGATGGCTTGTGTAAAATACTCGATTGCTTCAACGTAATTCTTCCGTTGAGCTTGCTCCATTCCCCATTTGTAAAAAGTTTCAGCATCACATCGAGTGGAATAAGTTTTTGTTTGTGGTTTTGAAGTTTTACAGCTTGAAGAAGATGGATTTATAAACTTTAATAATTCGTAAGCTTGGTTAATTTTTTTGATTTTTTCCTCAGCCTCTTGCTTTTGATTTTTCTGGGAAAAACTATCTGGATGCCAAGTTTTTGCTAACTTGCGGTAAGCTTGCTTAACATCCTCCTGTGACGCACCAGGTTTCAGACCAAGGATATCGTAAGCATGATTAATGTCGAGGCGATCGCTCATACTGGAAAATAAGATAAATTGTAAATCTATGCTAACTACTCTGAGAAACCCATATTATTTTATTCAAACACCCCATAGTGGCTACCACTGGGACGGTAGTGACCGCCGCTTCTTTGAAGGCTGGTATTATCGCGTAACTTTGCCGCAAGAACGACAAACCTTTGCCTTTATGTACTCCATAGAAGACCCAAAAGGCGGTCAACCCTACAGTGGTGGTGCAGCACAAATTCTCGGTCCAAACGACGAGTATCTCTGGCGTACTTTTCCAGATGTCAGCAAATTTTGGGCAACCCGAGATGCATTAGGTTTAGGGCATTGGGGAAAAACAAACCTAAAAATTCCACCTTGCTATCTAGTGGAAACAGAGTTTGAACGCCACGTACAAGAAGGTTACCAAGCAACCGCCACTCTCAATCAAGGGGCAATTCACGACCCTGCAACAGGTCATTATTGCCGTTGGCAATATGAAATTAAACCAATTTACGGCTGGGGCGATAAAGGAAGCATTCAACAATCAACTGCTGGTTGGCTGTCCCAACTACAGATTTTTGAGCCGGGATGGCAAATTCTCATGGCTCATGGTTTGGCTTCCGGTTGGATTGATTGGAATGGCAAACGCTATGAATTCACCAACGCCCCTGCTTATGGCGAGAAAAATTGGGGAGGTGCTTTCCCGCAAAAATGGTTTTGGTTGAACTGCAATAGCTTTGAAGGCGAATCTGACCTTGCTCTCACCGCCGGTGGCGGACGGCGGGGTGTTTTGTGGTGGATGGAATCTGTAGCGATGGTTGGGGTTCACTATCAGGGGAAGTTTTACGAATTTGTCCCTTGGAACTCAGAAGTTCGTTGGAATATACAACCTTGGGAAACTTCGGGAAGATGGCAAATGCAAGCGTGGAATTCTCGTTATGAGGTTGAGGTTACAGGAACTACCAACTTCCCCGGAACTCGTCTACGTGCTCCAACAGCTAAGGGTTTGCTTTTCTGCTGTCGTGACACAATGCAGGGGGAGTTAAATTTAGAACTGCGAGATAAAGGTACTGAAAAAGAAAAAATCATCCTGAAGGCGCGTAGCTTCCTTTGTGGATTAGAAATAGGTGGTGGATCTTGGGAAAATTCCTGGCAGTCCCATGAAAAGTGGTATCATAATAAGTGATATTAATTTTTTGGGGCTGTAGCTCAGTAGGATAGAGCGAGCGCCTCCTGAATTATCGGGCACCATAAAGGAAACTTTATGAGTGAATGTGGTTAAATTCGGTGAACCCTAAAGGGTGTATAAACTCCAAGGGAATACCGAGCCAAGCCGAAGTTAGTTGTCAAAGTCATTTGTCCTTTGTCATTTGTGAGGAACAAGGGGCTAAGGACACTGGAGCAAGGACAAAAAACTATTCGGAAGGTGTAGAGACTAGTAAGCCACCGCCTAAAGGCTGAAAGCCAATGGTGAAGGTATAGTCCGGAGAGTGGGGAAACTCACACAAATCTGAAGCGCTAGGTCGCCGGTTCGAATCTGGCCAGTCCCGTCCAAAAAAACTAAACAAAGTAGTCACACTATGTGTTATCTGCTTGAATAGCAGGTAAAATCCTGCATTGAGTTTAAAACCTATGTTTTGCTCAAGCAACGCGATATTAGATCCTCGTCGTAGCCTTAACTTGCCGCGACGCTTGGAAGTTGCGGGATCTTATACAATGTTTGCTCGTGCAGACTTGAGAAAAGGGCTATTGTTCAGAGGATTCGATCTCACCAGTCGAAGTTACTGAAATGATAACTCAGATTTTGTATCTGGGCATCTTTTTTGTAGGTCTGTTAATCTACATAATTATTTTTTAAAGCCAAATTTTTGTCCAAGTCGCTGAAGTGATAGAACCTTGAGCAAGCAACCATTTAAAGCTATTTCTTCTCGGTTTATGCTTTTAGCCCTACCACTTATACTGTGGTGGGGTTACAAAGAGATGCAAAACCAATTTGTGCGACCCCAGGCAATTTTAGTTTTGGGTGGTTCAACATCAAAATTAGAGCGAGAGAAGTTTACAGCAAATTTTGCCTATAACTACCCTCATCTACCTATCTGGATTTCTGGGGGTAGTCCTCCAACAATTACAAAACAAGTATTTCGGAAAGCTGGAATTGACACGAAGCGATTACATCTAGACTATAGGGCGCAAAATACCCTTGAGAATTTTACAACACTCGTTGACGATCTAGAAAACAGCGGGATCAAGAGCGTCTACCTCATTACTTCGGATTACCATATGCCTCGCGCCCGTGTCATAGGGGAAATTATTTTAGGTAGTCGAGGAATTGAATTTCAACCAGTACCAGTTCCTTCTGGAACTTCTCCCGAACCAATTGAAAAATCTATCCGCGATGGAGTGAGAGCCATTGTTTGGATAGCAACTGGTTATACGGGTAGTAAAGAATTTGAAAAATATAAGGAATAAGTCATAGCTCAAAATCCAAAACTTTACTACCTCATGACTATTTACATCTCATTATACAGAAGATGTCTTATTTATTCGAGAAATGTCCTTGTTTTTTTGCTTCTAGTATTTACTCTTATTCCCACCGACTTACTTATGGTGCTACTTTTTCTTGCACCAACACGAAGGGCTGTACGATGAGGGTATTAAATCGTTTTTCTTTCTGGGTGTTCCATTTTCCCACTTGAGCGACAGAGGGTTTGGTAATTAAGGCTTCATCAATCCACACTTGTACCTCTGCAACGCGATCGCTAGCTATGGCAACTCCGACCTCTAACAAGTCCAATCCTGCTGCTACTACAATTACTGCATCGCGTTGTACGTGAGGAATTAACCATTCCCACGCTGCTTCGTCTAAATTTTCTGTTAATTCCGATCTTAAATCTTGATTAGTCATTAGTCCTATGTCATTAGTCCTTTGTTATTAGTTTACAGTTAATAATTCCTATTCTAACTAATTTTTCAGCAAAGCTACGTATTTCAACCTAAAATTCTCTTACCTCTAATTTTTCATCCTTCATCCTTAATACTTTATCCTTTTGACTGAGCTTCTGATTTCATTTCATCAATTTCAAATAAAGAAACAATGACCCCTGTGATGGGAATAGAAATAAAAATTCCTAATAAGCCAGCCACTTTAGCCCCGACAAGCAAAGCAAAGAATACCACAACAGGGTTGAGATTAAGGGCTCCCTGCATAATCCGAGGTGAAATTAAGTTATCTTGTATTTGTTGAAGAACAATACAAGCTGCCAGTACCTTGAGTGCCAGCCAAACACCTTGTGATAGTACGATCGTTGTAATAACACTAATACCTAATGTAGCTCCTATACCAGGTATAATATCAAGAATCCCAACGATAACTGACAGGATTAAGGCAAAAGGCACATTGAGCAGTAAAAAAACAAGAAATGTGGAAGAGGTGAGAAATAAAGTCAATATCAATTGACCTTGAAAAAAACCTAAAAAACTGCGTTTTATAATACGTGTAAATCTATCTCGCCTTCGCTGCGGTACTATTTTTAGAATCAACAACCAAAGCTTCTCACCATCTAGCAACATAAAAAAAGCGACTACAGCAATTAAGATAAAAGTCACAAAATTAGTAATAAAGCTTTGAAAAATATTGAGACTAGTCACAAGTATCGATATAGCTTGAGTTCGCAGTTGTTCTTCGATCGCGCTTAAATCTATTTGGAGATTGCGTTTTTGCAGAAATTCCTCTAGTTGCTCTATCAAAGGTACTAGAGAGTTGAGAAACGCCGTCAAACTGTCAATTAATTGTTGTCCTTGAGATAAAACTGTTATGCCAACTGTAATTGTCAAACCACTAAGAATGACAATACTAAGTAAGAAAATGACAACAACTGCTACGCTGTGAGGCAAAAAATGCCGCAGCCATTTTACGGGATAGCTCAACAAAAAAGCCAGAATTGCAGCAAATGAGAAAATGACAATAACTGGTTCAAAGTAACTAAGAAGTTGTACAATTGCCCAGCCAGATGCAACTAAGAGCAAAAAACGAATGAGTGCCAGGTTATTCAGGCGGTGCCAAAAATCCTTGGCATCAAAACCGCTCATACACAGTTTGGGAAGGTTTACAAAATGCTTAATATTAAACTGACATAGCGATCGCTGCGATCGCTACTTCCTTTAAGCATATTCCCCCCTTCAGCTACCGTCCCAAATCGTGAAGCGCATTAATCTCCCATGCACATCGTCGCGTCAGTGCTTCCAATTCCTCTTTACTTGTAGAATTAGGGGCATCGATCGACTTGCCAATCCTG
The DNA here is from genome assembly GCF_054684315.1 of Scytonema sp. NUACC21. Taxonomy (NCBI): domain Bacteria; kingdom Bacillati; phylum Cyanobacteriota; class Cyanophyceae; order Nostocales; family Scytonemataceae; genus Scytonema; species Scytonema sp. NUACC21. Next base: position 234,999 of record NZ_BAAFZH010000103.1, read on the forward strand.
ACAGTTACCGGAACTGAACGGGGAATCACTGACCCTTTGCGTTCAATTGCCTGAGTACCCCACAAACATACGGGTAAAAGAGGTACTTTTGCCTTAGCAGCAATCAGGGCTGCACCTCGTTTGGGGTCTGTAATACGTCCATCGGGAGTACGAGTGCCTTGTAAAAAAACGCCTATAGCCCACCCCTCATCCAAACATTTTAAGGCAGCACGAATTGCAGTGCGATCGGCACTACCCCGACTGACTGGGTAAGCCCCGTACAACTCAATAGCTTGTTTTAAAATTGGGATTTTAAAAAGTTCTTCCTTAGCCATGTAAGCCACAGGGCGGCGCATACAGCTAGAAACAATGGGCGGATCGTAGTTACTGGCATGATTGCTGACAACGACAAGGGGTCCGCTTTGAGGAACGTTTTCAGCACCGTAAATTTGCCCTCGAAAGAAGGTGCGTAGCATGGGGTTGACTACCGACCACTTAAAGGCATAGTAAAGTAACAGACTGGCAAATGGTTCGCGGTTTTTGGACATAGGTTAATGGTTAGCGGTTAGTGGATGGTAGTTAGTGGTGAGTCCAGGGAAAGGAGGCGGGTTTCCCGCGCCCTGGGAGGTGAGTCCAAAGGGTTAATTGTTTCCTACTAGCGACTAACGACTAACCACTGACTAAACAAATAAATCAGCACCAGAACGGATATTTTCTAAAGTTAAGCCAGAGCAGGTGCGTTTAATCAGACCGGTTAACACGTTCCCTGGCCCAATTTCCACAACTCGCTCGATTCCATTTACAGGTAAGGCTAATGCAATTTCTCGCCACCGGACTCCGCCAGTCATTTGTTGGGTTAAGCGTTGTTTTAAAACATCCGCATCAGTAGATGGAACTGGGTCTACATTTGATAGGACTGGTACCTTAGCTTGCTGAAATTCTACAGAATTTAAGAGAGTTTGGAACTCAGTCGCTGCTTCTGCCATTAAGTGTGAGTGAAACGCGCCAGAAACATTGAGGGGAAGAGCGCGTTTTGCCTTAACTTGGGACATGACTGCTTTAACGGCTTCTGGAGTGCCTGAAATTACCACTTGTGTTGGACTGTTATCATTTGCCAGAACGACATTAGGTGTTTGAGCGATCGCTTTTTCAAGTTGTTCCCTGTCAAAATTTAGCAGTGCCGCCATCATACCACCTGCAGCACTATCCATGAGTTCAGCACGATTCTTGACTAAATGCAACCCAGCAGACCACTCGAAAACGCCTGCCGCATAAAGGGCAATGTATTCTCCCAAACTGTGACCCGCAACTAGATTCGGGCTGTACTTTTGGAGCAAAATATCAGCTAGTATGCTTTCGACCACATACAGACAAGGTTGGGTGTAGAGAGTGCGAGATAGCTTCTCCTCGTCTGTTTGGCACATTTCTGTTACAGACCAGCCCAAAATTTCTTCTGCTTTGGCAAACTTCTCTTTTGCTGATGGTAAATTGAGTAACTCGATTCCCATTCCCAAGGACTGCGAACCCTGTCCGGGAAATACCCATGCGGTTTTAGTCATTAGTCAATTGTCAATAGTCATTGGTCAAGAGGTCAATAATCATTGGTCATTAGTCCTTGGTTATCAGCGGGCGGACACTCGTACAAAGGACTAATGACAAATAACTATTTTCCCCATCGAAAGATACTGGCACCCCAAGTGAGCCCTGCACCAAAACCGGAGGCAGCTATAATGTCACCGGGTTTGATTTTACCACTTCGTACTGCTTCGTCTAAAGCTAGAGGGATGGAAGCTGCGGAGGTGTTACCGTAGCTTGCAAGATTACTAATAACCTTGTGTTCTGGAATATTCATGCGTTCGGCAACAGCATTGAGAATGCGCTGATTTGCTTGATGCAATAGCAGCCAATCTAGTTGGTCAACACTGAGGTTGGCACGGAACAAAGCTTTGTCTATGACTTCTGGCACTTTTTGCACTGCGAAGCGATAGACTTCTTTGCCGTTCATGGTAATAGGTTCAAAGCTGCCTTTCCCAACACTGATACCTTGAGTCAGTTCCAAAGGGCTGTCTTTGTACGCAAGGTTGAGGTAATGGTTCTGTGTGCCATCGCTTTTGAGTTCAAATCCCAGCAAGTTATCCCTTTGATTTGCTTGCATGACAACAGCCCCAGCTCCATCGCCGAATAGTACACAAGTCCCCCGATCTTGCCAATCTACCCAACGGGAGAGGACATCTGCCCCTATTAACAGTACGTTTTGATAAATTCCGGTCTTGATATATTGGGCCGCGGTAACCAGTCCAAACACAAAGCCGGAACAAGCTGCTGTCAAATCAAAAGCCACTGCTCTACTAGCTCCGAGGGCTGCTTGAATTTTACAAGCAGTCCCAAATAAGTCATCGGGGGTGGAGGTTGCCAGCAAAATCAAATCCACGTCTTGCGGATTGATTTGAGCCATTGCGATCGCTTGATTGCCAGCAGCTGCTGCCAAATCAGTCAATGATTCACCAGGGCTTGCCAAACGTCGTTGACGAATTCCAGTTCTTGTGGTTATCCATTCATCTGATGTTTCAACCAGTTCAGATAGTGCCTGGTTATCCAGGAAACTGGCGGGCACTGCCGAGCCACTTCCTGTGATTGCTATTCCTAAATTTTGCACTCTGGCATCTCCCAAGCTCTCAGCTCTTGTGTCTTTTGTCCTTGGTCCTTTGTACGAGTGTCTTTTGCCCTTGAGTCATTACAAATGACGAATGACAAATGACTTATGACATTTAACCACTTTCATGCTGAACGCTTTCATATTGGGACTGAATTCTTTGTTGCACCCGGTTATCCACAGCTTCCTTCGCCATGCGAATAGCGTTAAAAATTGAAGGTGCCTGGGAACTTCCGTGGCTGATAATACAAACTCCTCCCACCCCTAAAAGCAAAGCACCGCCATGTTCTGCATGATCGACCCGCTGCTTAATCCGTCTGAGATTGGGTTTTAAAATAGCTGTACCGATTTGACCGCGCAATCCTCGGGGTAATTCTTCCCGCATAATTTGCAGCAGGATCTCCCCAACGGCTTCGGCAAATTTCAGCAATACATTGCCCACAAACCCATCACAGACAATGACATCAAAATGCCCGGAAAGGACATCGCGTCCCTCAGCATTACCGACAAAAGTGATTTGGTTATTTTCCCGTAGCAGTTGGTGGGCACGCACTGCTGCGTCATTGCCTTTGCAGTCTTCTTCACCGATATTCAACAAACCTACCTTAGGTTCTGGAGTCCCCAAGACATACTGGCTGTATAGTGACCCCATAACTGCAAACTGCTCCAAAAATTTTGGACGGCAATCTACATTAGCGCCAACATCAAGTACCAGTACTGGCTTGCCTGCTACCATTGTGGGAAATACCGCGCCGATTGCCGGACGGTCAATGCCTGGTAATCGTCCCAAGCGAAGCAAAGCTGCTGCCATTGCTGCCCCAGAATGTCCGGCAGAAACCACAGCATCCGCCTGTTGTTTTTTCACCAAATTCATTGCCACATTGATGGAAGCCTTCGGTTTGCGCCTAATAGCGCTTAAAGGCTCCTCATCCATTGAAATCGTGTCTTCAGCATTCACGATTTCAATTTTGTGCAAATTAGTTTTTGGAGGCAGTTTGCTTTGAATTTGTTGGGGATCGCCCACCAACAATACTTCTACACCCAATTCTTCTCGTGCCCGCAGAGCGCCAGCAACGATTTCATCAGGTGCGTGATCCCCTCCCATTGCGTCAATTGCGATCCGTACGCAAGTCGATCCCATTGCTCAGAGCTTCTAGAAACCTTACAAATTTTACCAGATGCCTCTTCAAGGCAGAAGGATGAAGCATGAAGGATGAAATCCTAAGTATAAAACCCTTAGTTTACCGTTCACTCTTTATCCCTTACACTTTGTTAGAGGTTCTGCCAAGCCCAACATAACACGAATTACACCCGTTACTACGACCGTAAAATTACGGCGATAAAACAGAATTTTGCCCGGTTTTTCAAAAACCCTATTTTCAGCAAAGCCCTGTACCTTTATTTTTTCGCTGGTTTTTGTCCCAAATAAAAAAATTGCCTGATTGGTTCGTTGGCATTGGGAATATATTGGATAGACAAAACTGAGTCAAAGGCTCAAGTGTGTAAATTCACGTCTTGCATTCAGCTTTGGCGATCTAGAAATAGCACGGCAGTTGCTTCAACAGGACAAACCCGTCTGCGCGGGTTTTGTTTGTGTAGCCGCGATTCCTTCCAGTCGTCCAGTACAAGATTTGAGTAGACCCACTTATGCAGCTTTTTAAAGAGTAGAGTAGGGTAGGATGAAGCATGAAGTATAAATTTTTCATCCTTCATCCTTTTTCATTGAGTTTTATTTGAGGATATCCTCATCTATTAAACCAGTAGTATACCTGAAATTCAAAGTCAGTTTTGGGACTTTGATATTGCAATTGTACTTTTGTTGCATTTATCAATAGTAAACCTAACATACGGAGAAATACAAGGTACAGATTCGGGTAATGAATCCTCAAAGGCAAATGCAACAGCCATATAAAATGATTTAGTTGATGCTGCAGGAAGCAACGCCTGTTATTCCAACCACTTCCACAACAAAAAATCAGCGGTTATGATGACTCAATGCAAAGCAGTTTCACATCTTATGCAATATTAATTAGTACAAAGTAGCATAAATTACAGAGGAAGAACGGATGCTGGAATTATTTAGTTCAGGGTTAATTTCCATTTGGCTAGAGATGGCAGGGATACAGGTTAAACCTACAGATGTTTTAGATATACTAGCTTGGCAAAGTAGCCCTGGTTTGGTTCTTGCCGCCGATCCAAATCCATCTGGAGCTACAATTGTGCAGCAATATCTCAAGGGACTGCAAACATTAAAACTCGTAACATCAGAGCAAACACAGAGTCAGGGGATTTGGCTGCAGTCAGGACCGATACTCATGGCTAACCATCAAGGGACAACGCCTCTACCCGCTGCCTCCTTAACCAAAATCGCCACCTCATTAGCTGCTTTAACAACTCTTGGCCCAAACCACCAATTTCAAACTCTCGTGAGTGCTACAGGCCCTTTGCAAAATGGTGTGTTGCAGGGTGATTTAATCATAACTGGCGGCGGCGATCCATTATTCGTTTGGGAAGAAGCTATTGCCCTGGGGAATAGTCTCAATCAAATGGGCATCAAACGTGTGACGGGCAAATTGATAATAAATGGCAATTTTGCTATGAATTTTCAACGCGACCCACAGCTTGCAGGTCAGATGCTCAAGCAAGCAATGAATTCCACAACCTGGTCTCGTGCTGTATCTTTCCAACACTCACTCATGCCCAAAGGCACCCTCAAACCTCAAGTTGCGATCGCTGGGGAAGTAAAATTAGGGGCACAAGATATTGCCTCTTTACAAAATCAACAGCAAACCTTATTGTTGCGTCACTATTCGCTGCCATTGAAACAAATTATCAAAGAGATGAATGTTTTCAGTAACAATGAAATGGCAGAAATGTTGGCAGAAGCTGTTGGCGGAGCACAGATCGTACAATCGAAAGCAGCAAGACTGGCACGAGTGCCGCAGTCAGAAATTCAATTAATCAACGGTTCTGGTCTCGGGCAGGAAAATCGCATTTCTCCAAGAGCAGCTTGTGCGATGTTAATGGCAATTCAAAAGGAAGCTCTCAACTACCAGCTAACTTTAGCCGATCTATTCCCAACTTCCGGTTTTGACCATCGTGGAACCATGCACTCTCGACAACTTCCCCCTGCTACAGTCATGAAAACTGGTACTCTTCGTGATGTCAGCGCTCTAGCTGGAGTTGTGCCAACACGCGATCGCGGTTTGGTTTGGTTCGCTATTATCAATCGTGGTTACGGTGTACCGGCTTTCCGTGCTAACCAAGATCGACTGTTACAAACTCTTGTCAAACAACTACAAATAGCTCCAGGCATACCTGCTAGTTTAACTCCCCACACAACGACTAGCGCATTACCCCAATTTGGTGCAGCCAATCGGAATGAGATGGTGTATGGCGGTTAGTCATTAGTCATTTGTCATTAGTCCTTGGTTCTTACAAATGACCAATGACCAATGACAAATAACTTAATTACTTTTTGGTTCTTTTGGAATAATCTCTGTGACAACTTTATCAGTGGCGTTGTCACCTCTAACCTCTATGGTTTCTGCTTGGAGATTACCAGAGGCTTGTTGACCCTTAAAAGCTAAGGGAGGATCGACTTGCCGATAAACCACATTACCTTGAGCTTCAACTAATTTCTTCTCAAGATACCAAGTCAGATTATTGGATTTTAGGGACTGGCGGCGTTCCCCAACAGCGTAAGCATCTCCTGTGAGATAAACTGTTTTTTGTGGTATCTTCACTTCACCACTGTTAGCTGTAACTCTGAGATTTTCCGCTTGGTGAAAAACCTGCACGGGAGAATCGCTGGTAACAGTTTCCGAGTTCAGGTTCCAGTTCATAGAATGACTGGCTACTTGTACTGGTGGATCTACCAATTGTATTTGGGCATTTTTCTTAACAGTAGCAATCTTAGTTTTCAAGTTAAACTCAGCGGAATCTCCTCTTCCACGGTCAGTAATTTGGTTGTTTTTATAGCGGTCTATTTCAATTGGGCGATTGCCTATTAATTTTTCCTCTTTTATTCGCCACATCAATTGCTCGGTTCGCATTTGCGTTTGCGGATCGATTGATTGTGCAACCACCCCCCCAGAAAACTCCACGAGTTGTTCGCGAGTTTTGACTCGTGCCTCCTGCGCCACGGCTCGTAGTTGTTTGTGAGTTCCATTCACTCGATTGCGGACTATTAGCAAATCTTCTTTAGGTCGCCACTCCAATTCATTACCTTGCAATACAACACCATTACGAGGGTCTGTAGCAACAATTTGTCCCTTAAGAAACAGTTGCTTGCCATCTTGCTCAATATCTGCTTGTTGAGCTTGAACTTGGTATACTATTTTACCATCTTGATAGAGTTCACCGTAAGGATTTTCTGCCTCACCAATTTGTTTTTCTTTTGTATACTTTGCCTGTTTGGCAACAACTTTCCAAACAGGGCGTCCAGTTTCATCGGCTTGTAATAAGGAAACGCCAATAAAAGTCAAATTACTATCTTTGTTACCTGGTGATGGAGTTTCAATAGGGGTTTTATCCACCACGTTTGTTTTTCCTCCTCCACAAGCAACTAGCCCAATTGCCATCAGGGATAGGAGAGTAAAGAAGATGGGGGGAAAGGGAGAGGGGGAGAGGCAGAGAAATTTCTCTTTACCTCCTTTTCCCTCTAATCTATTTTCTTGCTGGTTCATTTACTGTTCTTGAATTTCCAGGTGAGTGTCACTCTCTCTAGGTTCTTCCAAAAAACCTATACCCGCAGATAGAGGTCGATAAGGATAGCTTTGACGGGGGGTTTTTTGAATATCTTCTTTTATTGCTTCTAAATCAATGTAGCGATCGCTGACATTAATCAGGCTATCACTGGTCATTGAGCGCAAGCTTACCACTTCTACCCTTACACCCCGGTAACTTACTGAGTTTACCGCATATGCCAGATCCCCATCTCCACTCACTAATACTGCGGTATCATATGAGTCCACCAAAGCCATCATATCTACTGCTATTTCTACATCTAAATTGGCTTTTTTAGAACCATCTGGCAGCTGCACTAAATCTTTAGCAATAACTCTATAGCCATTACGTCGCATCCACAGCAAAAAACCTTGTTGCTTTTCGTTAGTTCTGTCTACTCCCGTGTAAAAAAAAGCTCGTAACAGCCTAGAACCTCCTGTTAATCTACATAGTAGCTTAGTGTAATCAATTTCAATTCCTAGCTGTAGCGCTGCATAGAATAAATTTGAGCCATCAATAAATATGGCAACACGTCCCCGATTTTCCAAAACTTGTTCTGGTGTAAATATTGAATCGTTTTCTAGATTATTCAACATTGTTGTCATACCTCATTTTTTATCAACGTAATAATTGATACTTAATTTCTGAATAGCTAGTAAGAACGGTTTATGATAATTTTTCAGGACTAATTAATTTAGTCCCGATAAATTAGAAAAATCAAAAAACAAACTTGAAACAACTAATCATTTTTAAGCGGTTCTAATCGCTTAAATATTGGTCTTGGCTCACCCAGTTTTTGTTGACTGGATAGTACACCCCATGTTCCGTGGATTGAAAAAGGCGCAGCTATTGAAGTTTTTATTTGTTCGTTAAAGTTTATTCCAAAACCAAGTTGCTGGTATATATCGCTACTGATACTTGGAATAATTGGTGATAGAAGATATGCTGCTAGTCTTACCGATTCAAGAACTGCATACAGCACTTTTTCTACCGCCTGCTGCTGTCCCAGCTAGCATGGTGATTTCATCAATCTCGAATAGCCCCTGGATACCGCTCTTGTCATCGCGTACCCCTTGCACATAACGAGCTAAGTTTTCTTGGGTAGGCAAAACTGGGGGAGGGCTGACTTCAAATTGACCATCTACAGGACGACGGGCTAGGGGGAGTCCGCGTTCCGTTAGGTCTACCACACTAACATACTCAGAGTCTTGCAAGGCTGTAACAACATAGGTTCCTACCTCTTCTTGAACGTTGCGATCCATCGTCAAGTTTTCGTATCTTCCCAGTTCTTCCCCTTCCCGCTTAATGACGACTGTGAAGAATTCTGCTGGTATCGGTGCTGGGACATTTGGATCTTCAGGAGCACTGATTTTAGGCTCGCCTGGAAGAATTTCTACATTGACGGAGCCATTTTCTGCTTCTTCTGGCTTGAGGGTGAACTGCAAAGCTTCGCGCTTCCCAGATGTTTTCAGCGTTAATGCAGTGGTGTCGGGACTTGGTTGTGTGGTTTGTTCTGCTGGTTTGGGTAGTTGGGTACCGATGCTCACGACCCAACAACGAGCACCCCCGTTCAAGAACCAGCCGTTAACCGCAAAAGGTAGATAAGCGTCGAAGTCCGTGAAACCATCGGAATTTTCTCTGGCAAAGTATTCCTGGTACTGGTTCCAACTGGTGACCAACATCGGCTTACCTATTTCCGCTCCATTACGTATGGCTTCTGTAAAGCCAACAAAACCTGCAATGTTCGTTTGCACTCCCTCAATCGGGCGACTACCACGGTCAACTTCTTCGACGTATACGCCAGGAGCAAAGTAATCTAGTCTTGCCATATAGGTTTTTCCTTAATTCGGGCATTGGGCTGGTGATATGGGGTGCATCTCTCAAAACACTCTCTAACTACAAACTTCATTGAGAGTATTTCGGACAATGTTTCAGGGTTTTAATTAACGAAAGAATTTGGTGGTTTAGAGAAACCAATTCTATATAGGAACACAGCAAAGTACCTCATGCAGTTGTAGCCTATGGGATAAGTAAGTCGGCGCAAATAATCATCACGAGTTCGCAGTTATGCTCTCGCGCCATAAAACACAACTAGGAGCAGAATTCAAAGATTCTACATCCCGTTACATAGTTTTGTTTTTTCTTGCCGACCTACTTAATGTTTCTCTCGTGTAGTTTTGACAGTGCCTACTATCTCTAGGTTTTGTACGGCAGAGCAACTACCAGTGTCTGTTTCAAAAATCCAATAGGATTCTTATAGATGCCATTAGTAAAATCAAGTTAAACTACATGTAAAATTCCTTAAAGGTAAGAATAGAGTTTGTATCTTCGATAGATAAAAAAAGAAATGGTATGCTGCCCTTAAATTACACCGAAATTTTAATTTGTATTTTCTAAAACATACAACTGCATCTTAACAAAAATTTGTAATTAATACTTTAATGATATGAGTAATTATTTAGCGATCGCCACTGTCACTGCAACTCTACAAAGAATCTTACAGGCTGCCGTACAAGTAGACGTACCTGGAGCAAGAGTCACCACAGTGAGACCAGATGCATCTGGAAGTGGTACACCAGAAGTTGGGGTAAACATCTATTTATACCAAGCTACCCCCAACCCTGCTTGGCGCAATTATGACTTACGCAACCGTCGCCCGAAAGGAGAGTTAATCAAACACGCGCAAGCGGGACTTGACCTTTACTACATCATGACTTTTCACGGTAATGAGGTGGAGTTAGAACCCCAACGCCTGCTGGGTAGCAGTGTGCGTACCATTGTCGATCACCCAATTTTAACGCCCCAGATGATTCAGGAAACGGTGCATAACCCAACCTTTAGCTTTTTAGCAGGTTCTACCTTAGACCAGCAAGTGGAACGAGTGACGATCGTTCCTAGTATTATGAACACAGAAGAACTCTCAAAAATCTGGTCAGTATTTTTCCAGTCACCTTATGTATTATCTTTTGCTTTCCAAGGTGGTGCTGTATTAATTGAAGGGAACAAACAAAGTGGTAGACCATTACCTGTAAAAGGTATTGATTTTTATACTACACCCAATCAACCGACAATTTCACAGGTGATGTCAGAAGCTGGTGTGAATCAGCCAATTGTAGCTAACACTGGCGTAATTATTCGTGGTGCGCTGTTGCAGGGAGAACGCACGCAAGTCAGAATTGGTGATGCTAAATTGACTCCACACAAGGAGAGCGAAAAAGAGATTCGATTGGAGTTATCTTTATTACCAGCACAAGAAGGGCGTTGGCTGCGGGCTGGGGTGCAGAGTTTACAAGTGTTGCATCCTATATCAAGACGCGCAAGATTTGAGCCGGAGCGCTTTGTTGGGTCTAATGTGGTACCGTTTGTGTTGTGTCCGACAATAATAGAAGTAGGAGTAGGAGCATTAGAGGATAACGGTGATGGGTTTTATTCAGCACTCTTGAGGGTGCAAGTTGATTTAACAGTTGGTGTTGGACAACGGACGTTATTGTTTTTAAATGAGCGATCGCTCTCACAACCAGCTGCTTACATCTTTACTGCTAACTCTCGCGTCGAAGATACAAATGTGGTTGAGATCTCTATTCATGATGTCAAGGCGGGAGAGTATTTGGTGCGGATACAGATAGACGGTGCAGAAAGTCTTTTGGAAGTGGATAAAAATCCGGAAAGTGAAAAATACGAGGAGTATGTAAGTCCGACGGTGGTTATTAGGGAAGTGCAATGAACAATTGGCAAGAAGCGAACCAACGATATTTGGGAGCAGCATTGGCTGTGGTGCGAGAGGCTCTCATGAAAAAAATGGCCGATAATAAAAAGCAGCCAACTTCCTCTAGTAATGTCCAATCTGGATTGGAAACTGCTACAGCTGCAATGCCAAGACCATCAGCATTGCAACAGTTGTGCGCCACTTTTACACTATCGGAATTTGAACGGGATGTGTTGCTGTTATGTGCGGGGATAGAACTTGATGCTAGTTGGGGCGGTTTGTGTGCCACAATTCAGGGAGATCCAAAGCTGAATTATCCGACTTTTAGCTTGGCTTTGGCTGTGTTAAACACACCTTATTGGGGTGCGCTGACTCCTGTAGCTCCCCTACGACGGTGGGGGTTGATTGAAGTTGGGGCTGGTAATGCTCTGACAACTGCGCCTTTACGAATTGATGAACGCATATTGCACTATCTCATGGGTGTTTCTCATCTTGATGAGCAACTGCTCAGTATGGTCGCTCCAGTGACAAACGTAGGGGTGCAGCATGACATAATAGTAGACTCTCATCGGCAAATAGCACAACAGGTAGTGACGACTTGGGGACAAGAATGGCAAGATTTACCGATTATCCAGTTATGTGGCGATGAAATTGCTAGTAAACGGGCGATCGCATCTCTCAGTTGCCATCTACTAGGATTCAATTTGTATACTCTATCTGCTCACGCCCTACCAAGCAACACCAATGACCTATATCAACTCCTTCAAATATGGCAGAGAGAAGCGGCTTTGAGCAAGTCGGTGCTACTGCTAAATTGCGATGACATAAATGCAAACGATACAACACAAGAAAATAGAGCTCAATCTTTTATTGAACAGATTACCAGTCCGTTGATTGTGATGAGTCGCGATCGCCTACCTTCCAAGCAACGCACTATTGTGACATTTGATGTCTACAAACCTACCATCAGCGAACAGCGTATAATTTGGCAACAGGTTTTGGGTGAAAGAACTGGTGAACTCAATGGGATGATAAATACACTCGTTGCCCAGTTTAATCTTACTGTTCCTGAAATTCATGCCGCGTGTACTCAGGCAGTAGGGAGACTAAAAGCAGGAGATAAGGAGGGATTGGCTCCTTCATCTCCCCCACTCAGCACGACATTATGGGATAGCTGTCGGAGTCAGGCTCGACCAAAACTAGACGAATTGGCACAACGAATAGAACCTGCCGCCACTTGGGATGATATAGTATTGCCAGAAGCACAGTTGCAAACTTTGCGGACTATTGCTGCTCACGTCCGCCAACGAGATAAGGTATACCAAAGTTGGGGATTTGCTAGCAAGGGTGGACGCGGCTTAGGTATCAGCGCTTTGTTTGCTGGCGTAAGCGGGACTGGTAAGACCATGTCTGCTGAGGTATTAGCCCAGGAATTACAGTTGGATCTTTACCGTATAGACCTAAGTTCAGTTGTTAGCAAATATATCGGTGAGACAGAAAAGAATTTGCGACGGGTGTTTGATGCGGCAGAAGCAGGGGCGACGATTTTGTTGTTTGATGAGGCAGATGCTTTATTTGGCAAGCGTTCTGAGGTAAAAGACAGTCACGATCGCTACGCCAATATGGAAGTGAGCTATTTGTTGCAACGTATAGAATCATACCAGGGACTAGCTATTCTTACTACTAATTTGAAAGACTCTATAGATACCGCCTTTCTCCGTCGTATCCGCTTCATTGTCAAATATCCTTTTCCAGATGCCAATCAACGCGAGGAAATTTGGCGGCGCATTTTTCCCAAAGACACACCTACAGTTGGATTGGATTTTATCAAGCTGGCAAAGTTAAATGTTGCTGGGGGTAATATCCGTAACATTGCCTTGAATGCAGCTTTTATTGCAGCAGATGCAAACGAGGCGATTGGAATGAAACATATCAAAGCTGCGGCTGTAGGTGAATATGTTAAGTTAGATAGAACGCTAGCGGATGCAGAAATCAAGGGGTGGGTATAGATTAGAATTCGGTTCACTCTCCGGCTTGTTGTTTGAGCCTTTCCGTATTTTCTGGCGAAATTGATGTATAAATAAGAGAAAATACTAAATAATTAGAACAACCCAGGAGGCGGAATATGAGTAGGCAATGGCAAGCGCAAAGAAAACCTTTGTCAAGTTCCGCTTCCCCACCTGTACACAAAAGCTTGTTTCGCCAACGACCTTTTAGCCCCCCAGTTGAAGATACTGCTGTGCAGCCAAAGCAACAGGGCACAGCACAACGTTCTGGCTTTGACTTAACTAGCATCAGACTTTTTCCTGATTCTCCCTTGCCCATTCAAACGAAACTAACCGTAGGTGCGCCAGGGGACAAGTACGAGCAAGAAGCAGACAACATGGCAAATACGGTGATGTCTATGTCTTCTCCTACTGTTCAGAGAGAGATGGCACCAGAAGAAAACAAAGAAGAGGAAGTACAAACCAAGCCTCTAGCATCTACTATCACACCACTAGTGCAACGGGAAATGGCACCAGAGGAGAAGGAAGAGGAAGTGCAAACCAAACCTCTAACAGCTTCCACTATCCAACGGGAGATGGCATCTCAGGAAGATAAAGAAGAGGAGGTGCAAACCAAGCTTCTGACAGGTTCGACCATTCAACGGGAAATGGCACCCCAGGAAGATAAAGAAGAGGAGGTGCAAACCAAGCTTCTGACAGGTTCGACCATTCAACGGGAAATGGCACCAGAAGAAGAGGAAGAACCAGTGCAAGCTAAGTCAGCACCAGAGGGAAACTCCCAAACTAGTGGCAATATAGAGAATCAGTTAAATGCAAGCACGGGAGGTGGTAGCCCTTTATCAGATGAAGTGCGATCTTTTATGGAACCCCGCTTTGGTACTAATTTTAGCTCTGTGCGTGTTCATACCAATAGTGCAGCAGTGCAGATGAATCGAGAGTTGGCCGCTCAGGCTTTTACTCATGGTAGTGATATTTATTTTGGAGCAGGGAAGTCGCCTGGGAACAATGAGTTGATGGCACATGAGTTGACTCATGTGGTACAGCAAACTGGTTGGGTGCAATGAAAATGTTCAACTTGTGAACAAGAAGACGGACTTTTACAAAAATCTGTCAACGTTTCTGATAGCTCATCGTTATTGATTCAACGATTTGATCCAATTGAATATATTCCAGTTGTTGGAACAGTTTGGAAAACTGCTAAATGCTCGTATTATCTCAACAAAGCTAGTGATTTATTGAGTAATTGTAAAAAAGAATATAACGAAAATTGCGGTGGTGATAAAAGTACTGAGGAATGTGTAGAGTATATGGATGGCAAGGGTTCTGGTAATCCTTCTGACGTAATTCTCAATTGTGCTAAAACAAAAAATCCTGATATTATCAAAAATATGCTCGCAAAATGTTCACAAGTAGCAGTAGGCTCCTATACAAAAACAAAATTGTAGTGCGATCGCCACCATCTCCACTGCATTTGGATAGTTCCAGAATGAGACAAGGTTAGGAGAGCGAAAAAGCAATGGGAGCGCTAGAAAGCCAGCCTCCTTATCGAGGAGTTGAAATTATTGATGCAAAAGGATCGCCCATTGGCGAGTTTGACCGAGTTAGCAATGGAGTTTTCGTTGAGGAAAAATCTGCAAGAGGGCTAGGCACTTTGAATCCACGTACTGGTCGTCCTGCCCAAACTGCTCAGGAGTGGGTGCAGAAACAACTATTTGATAAAACGGATACGCGCATTCAAAACCTTGCTAAAGCTTCGGCGACGAGATCCACTGCTGCGGGTACACCTGATGTTCCTTCTTTAAGAGAGATTCAAAGCATTCGTCAACTTCAGTTTCAGATTGATACAGCCCCTACACCGGAGTTAGAAGCAGCTGTGAATCAAGCTCTAGCACGATTGGGGGCAAAATATCCTGAGTGGAGTTTCTCTGTTATATTTGTTAGTTAATATTTGATAGCAAAAGGAGTATAATTATGTCGGTCAGTTTTTTTGCCAAATCTTCAACTTCTGAGAATACAGAACATTTTATTCCAGTGTCCACAGAGGAGATTTTTGAGGAATATTGGCAGCCTGCTTGCTCTAAATTAGGTTTGAAGTGGATTCCTCTGTTTCAAACTGGTCTACCTTTGGAGGTAGAAGATATATCAAGCGTTATTCAAGAACTAAAGCAGTTAAAACAATTCTTTCTAAATCCATCTGAGTTTAACATTCCAGAGAATATAAAAGAGTATGTGATAATGCGGATTCAAAATTTAATAAATGAGCTACATAAAATCCAAGAAACCCCTTTTGTTGAAGCATACATTGGATAATTACAATGTGAGCTTAATACTGAACTTACCTTGCTATTATAGACATCTTAACGCTCACTTGCTCTTGCTAATGAATGGCAAAATGATTTTTAGCCCTGTTACGAGAAAAAGGACTGCGTAATGGTAATTTGGTTTTAGAGGAACATTAATCAGCTAATGGTGGCACTTCAATTGGCGCTAGCTTATCCGAATTTGAGAATTGTGGTGAAGCAGTTGATTCGGAGTTACCTCCAGGTGCAGTGATGCCAGAATTCCTATTAAAGGACGATGATTGAGATTGATTTGGAGGATTTGATTCCACAGTTTCAATTACGACTGATTGAGTTTTCTGTTCACCAGCCTTATTTGTGACTCTGAGCGTAATCGTTTCGCTGCTAGGGGGTTTACTTAGGGAGTAATTTTCTAGAGAACCTTGTGGATTAACAATTCCTGGGGCGGGAAGCACTTCCACCTTAATATCTTCACCATTGTCTACTTGCCAAGACACAGTAATATTTGCGTCGGAGCGTTGTTTATTTATAGTAAAAGAGTGTTTTGGTTTTTGACTGGCTTCTTCACCATTGATTTTAAAAGAAACAATATTAACAGGTGTGGCTGCTTTAGGCGGTTGGGGTTGGATTTTAATGGCATCTGTGTTTTTCGTAATCTCAGCTCCTGCTGACTTGGGAATCGCTGTCATTTTAAAAGTGTAGTTACCTGCTTGACGCACATCTGTAGGTACGTTTTGGCAAAATAGCTCTTTCGTCGTACTAACACAGAAGGGTCTCAGTTCTACAGGCAAACTATTATTAATAATGATGTAACGTTTCAAGTTACCACTAATTGAACCATCAGCAGCTAATGCCACAATTTTTAACTCTTTCATTTGGCTGGGGTTAGCAATTCTCCAATTCAGACGGATCGGCGGAGAACTGGTTGTTGGTTGTGTAGCAATGTTCTGAGGTGGTGGTACTGTCCCAACTTCTTGATAGATAGGTTTTGCGGGTAAGAAATCGGTAATTTGTGGTAAAGGTAGGGGTTGAATTTTAATTGTAGGTGTCTGCTTAAAGATTTCTTCTTGTCCCTCCTTCGGTGCTGCTGTCTGAGGCACTACTGTTAGTGTAAAAATGTAGTCCCCTGGTTTACGTGCATCGTTAATGGGTACATCGTTACATAGGAGATTTGTGTTATTATCAAGTTTGCCTTGAGGTTGGCAATACTTTCTAAGCTGTGGGGGAATATCGTTATTGATAATTGTGTAAGACTTTTCAATACTATTAACAGAACCATCAGGCGCTTTACCAATAATTTTCAACTCTTTGATATGGCTGGGACTGCTGATTTCCCAATTAAGGAGAATAGGTGCTGATACTGAGTTATTTATTGGCAATTTTGCTGAAGCTGAATCTGTATCGACCTCTTCATAAGCGGGGTACGTAGAGGATAAATTGAGAATTTTTGGTAGAGGAAGGGGGGTTGCTGGATTAATTTTGATGGTATCCGTGATTTGAGATGATGAAGGTTGTTCTGGATTTTGCTTCGGAAATACCTCTAGTTTAAAAGTATAATTTCCTGCTTTTTTAGAATTTGTTAATATTTTTTGACAATCTAAAATATTGATTTCTTGATTTGGTTCTTTTTTTCCAGAGAAAAATTTAAATTGTGACAAAAAACTTCCATTTTGCCCCTGTTGTTTCTCTGTTTTATCTTTTTCACTTAAATTATTATGGGCTGTAGTAATTTCACATCCCTTATTTTTATTTTGTTTATTTTGTAGTAATAAATCTTTAGGAAGATTATCTTGAAATAAATAATTTTTTCTATCAGTTTCTATGTTGCCTTCCAAACGAATCAGCGTGAGTTTTTCTATTTGCTTGGGGTGGCTAATTTGCCAATTGAGAAGAATACCATCGTTTCTACCTTCTTGATAATTTAAAGATGTAGCACCCAATTGAATCACTTTTGGGGATGGTGGAGGCGGAATTTTTTCTCTCAAGAAGTTCCACCAAATGAGAAAAGCTATTCCCCCAATACCTGCTAATCCAAGCACGCACAATAGCCACCAAGGGTAAGGCTCCCATACCAAAGTTCCTTGGGGTAAATTATTAGGTAGTGCTGGAGGTTTACTGACTTCAGGTAATAATATATTTTCCAGTTCAATGTTAAAGGTGAGTGACAACCCTTTTCCTTGCCAAGGACGACGCCACCATTTCCTTGGTTTCACCTTCAAGCTAACTAGGCGGGTGTTTCCCGGCAACATTTGTACGATCGCAGGTTCGGGAATATAATTGAACAATCCCTCCTCATCTTTGGCACTTACAAGTATTTCCCGTCTGATATTACCCTGGTTGGTTAACTCAACCTCAAACACTCGCTCCTGTTGTACTTTTTGTGACAGGGGATGCATTTCTACATTCAACCTGTCATCAGGAAGAATTTGCAGGTATATCACATCCAGCAGTACTAAGTCTTCTCTGTTACTGGATATGAGGCGGATGGTAGGAAAGTAATTTGCCGTAGCTGTATATTGCGGTGGGTGTAAAACTAGAGCAATTTCGCCTATTTTACCTGGATTAAGTTCTAATCCGTCAGTTTCTTTAACCAACCCAGGGACATCTAAACCACTTTCTGGATACCGTATTGTGTACCATTCTTTTGTTAACTCAGGACAAGTCAGATAAAAACGATCTACCCTTTTAGAACGGTTTTCAACTTTAACTTTTACTTCTAACTGTTGCCCAGCATGTAGAGGTATGGGGTTGGCAGAGCTCGTAACTGGCTGTATGCTAAATCCTGGTTCATTGCCCCATTCAGCATCTTTATCTGCGGGTAAAACCCGCAATTGTTGTGGACGGTTAAAGATTTTACCAGGGTATTGAGCCGCAGCTTCAATACGAATTTCGTAGTTGTATAAGCCTGGAATCGCTTGTGGTGGGACTTGAAAATTTAATGTTACCTCTTTAGAGTCTCTAGCGTCTATTCGTAGCGGATTTGGCTCGCTAAAATTACACCATCGCAATATTGATTCAGATTTCTCGTCTGTAGCGTCGATCCAAATATCAATTTCTGCCATCCTGTCGCCGAGATTTTTTACACGGATGCGACGTTTAGCAGTTGAACCTCTTCTAATTTCATTATTATTGCCTGCGAGGTCTTCTATAAAAAGCTGGTTACTTGCTACTTGCATCGTTTTTCACCCCGTTAACACGATAAATCTGGACATTATGGTTGTCATCGCCGGTTGTAACCAGGAGATAGTTTTGGCTTTCGTCTTTTAAGGCTTTGATGTCAACACTATTAAGCCTTGCATCAGATTGTGCAACGACTTGTCCTTGTGTAAGCCATTTGGCTGGCTTGTCTTCAAGGGACCAAAGCATGACTCGCTTGTCGTCTCCTGCACTTGCTAAATATTTTCCATTTTGGGTTAAAGCCACTGAACGAACTGGTTGTTTGCTATGACCATCAACTGACTGGCCAAGAATATAGTTACATTTCATCAATGGCTTAATTGTCACAATTTGTTTTTTCGTAACATCGACTTTTTTTAGTTTTCCACTACTTTCTGTCTTTTTTACTACAGCATCTTTGTTAATACATGCGCGTATGGTTTTCATATCCCCCAAGGTAATGTAACCATGATTATCAGCGATCGCCAAAATATTGTTAGCACTTGCTAGGCTTGTTATATAGTGCTGTTGCCCGACAACTGGCGTGAACTTAGAATTTTCATATTGATAAGGCAACTCGTATATATTTTTATTAACCCAATCCCAAACGGCAATCTTATTGTAACGTCCTGCAGCAATAACTAAAGGAGGTGCTGACTGACTTTCACTTATAGTGAGAGCATAAATTGTAAATTTAACATTTGCAGTATTAATCGGATTTTTTCTAGGGTTTTTTAAATTCCACTGATGCACTAACCCACTACCATGACCACTAAATAGGGAACGGGAATCTTGCGCGAACACTAAGTCAAAAACACGATCTGTTCCTTTATAAACAGGAGGTTTTTGTTCGCTTCTTTCCGAAATATTCCAAAGTTGAATGTCGCCACTGTCTAGCCCAGCGGCAACGACATCATTATCCTTTGGGCTTTGGCGAATGACACGCACTGCTTTTTTTGTTCCTGGAGCAATTTGACCCTCATATTTCAAACGCCGAAGATCGAGTTGCCAACGACTGTTATCGACTTGCCAAAGACGAATTGTTTGGTCGCTAGAACCGCTAACTACGAGGCTACCATTTCCAAACAAACGCACAGAATTGACTGCTCCTGTATGCTTCACCTGTGGACGCAGCAACCAATTTAATAATAACAGCAGCAGAATTAATGCGCCACCACCAACCTGAAGTAAAAAAGGAATAACAGGTAAAATTGTCAGTTCCAAAACTTGGGTATTGGGTGATGGAAAAATTTCTGTACTAGCTTCTCCCGTCTTGGGATGAGTTAAACCTGCGGAAACTTCAAACAGATATTTCTTGACGCGTCCAATCCAATGTTGTTGCTTTGTGGCCACTAGGTACATCGTTTTCGTCTCAGCAGGAGCAAGATTTACACTTTCAGGAACTGTTTGCATCCACTGTTTTTGCTCTTGTTGTGGAATTGTAATGTTAACCTGTTGAGGTAAATTGCTTTCATTCTTAAAGACCATCTCGTAACTCGCAGTATGAGACTGCTTTCTTCTTTTTCCTGGGATTGTCTGTTGTTTTTCACTACAACTAAACTCCACAACTCCATCGGGAAGAACTTCTAAAATTCCTTGTTCGCGGGTAGTATATTGACTGGTGTTAGATTTGGCATCAATTGTAAATTTATATTCTTGAGCGCGAGTTTGGGTGTCTTTTGGCGGTTGACACACAAAACTCATTTTCTCTAAATCCCCTGGTTCTACCAGCAACTCCCTTGTTCGTCCTTCGGTCATCCAGTCAGAATCTAACCCCGAACAAGTTAAAGTGATTTCAGTTAATTTTGGACTTAAATTATAAACTATAACAGGAATTTCAATGGTATCACCTGGAGTCACTTTGTGTTCTTTGATAGGCAATTCAACACGTAAAGATCTCAAAGGTTTGTTAATAGTTAACTTGAGCTTTTGACTCGCATATAAATTCTCATACTCAACAGAAATGACTTTTAATATGAGATCGATGGTTGTGTCATAAACAGGAATTGGTGCTTTGACGATCGCAACATGAAATTTTGTTTCACTACCCGGTGGTTTTTTGGCACAAATTTCTGGATTTATAACATACCATTTCCTATGGGGATTATCTTCCACTCCTGGTGTTGAAAGCTCTAATTGAAAACTGGCAAATTTATCACTGTCGTTAACAACGATGACATCAAACTCGTTTTCGCCAGGAACGCTAGTATTAAAAGACTCAGACGTAGTATCTGGTGTAAATTCCAAGTTTTTTTTAGAGACTTTTACCCTAACACTACCTGCCATAATAAAAAATACCCCTATAACTCATTATTTGTGTATCTTTGTTACGCTCGCAACAACTGAGTCATGTGCCGTCTTTGTAAGGCAAAATAGAGAATATTAATCCCTAATTCCTGAGCTGTGCGAATGTCGTTACGGTTTAGGGAAAGCTCGTCATCGCATCCCCAAGCGGCGGATAAATCACCTTCCACCAAAACTATTCCTCCTCCATTCGATAATTGAATAGCTTGTTGATTGATTCTGGGAAGTGCTGCAAACAAAAAGGGTTGAGTCCGTAAAGGGTGAGTGCGGCTTAGTTGTGACCATGATTGTAAAGCCGTTTCAAGCTGTCCCACAATCAGGTCTTTCATCTCTGCTGCTAGCTTGGCACTATTTGCAGGCACTTCAATCAGAATGACACCGCCAGTTTGTAAATATTTATTTAGGGTATCTAGTTCTTGTTCATCAAGATTCAACACCTGCCAAGCGGTAAGGTAAAGTAAGTCATAATCGGTATCTTCTGGAAGTAAACTTACCTCTTTGATTGCGGCTCCTTGTAAAGGTGGATATAAAGGTGCCACAGATTGCAAGAGATAGGAGAGATTTTCGTAAATGCGATCGCTAGCGTTGAGGGTAGTTGCAAGACTAACAACAGCTTGAGGTCTAGCTTTGGCTTGGGGACGGTAGCGTAAGTCTAACTGGTTAAAGCTGGGAAATAATACGTCTGTTGGATTTTCCAGTTGCACTGTACTTGGTTGCAACTGAATACGGCACAATTCTATTTCCTTTTCAGTAGGTGGGCTAGTTTTTTCGTCAAACCGGAACCATTCCCGGATGAGCTCGGAGCCCGATCTTTGTCCTGGATTTTGAGGTTCGACATAACTGACAACCAAGTATACTGTGAGAGTTCCGGTTGTAGGCGTTGGTGTTGCAATTCTAAACGTGCGGTCAATGGAAGGGTCAACAATAATCGGATTCCCTTCCAGGTCAATAGCTATACCTGGTTGAATTTCCAACCACCTTTGGTCTCGAAATCTTGCAGGTGCTGCTTCTGGGGGACTAATGACTCTTACTCCCAAACCACAAACAATACCTGGTTCGTTGAGGGACTGGTAGTGGACATTTTGGCGGTGTCGGTGATAGTAATGAGCTAGTCGCCAACGTTCAGCGTTCATCATTAAGCTGTCATAAACATGAAGACGCTGCAAAGGCTCGATAGGTGGTGAGGAAAAAGATTTATGAGTCATGCATTCAGCAAAAGAAAAGCATCAAATTTAACAACATCCACGATATACTTATTCCACAATGAATGGTCAATCTTTTAACAAAATATACTGTTTATATAATAAGTAGGTGGGTGGAAATAAACAGAACTATATGACAAAATGTAAATACGTTGGAAAGCCTGACCAATGACTTTTGACAAATGACTGAGGATGACTATTCCCAGTTACCTTTGTTCATACCGACCTACTTAGTTCACCTGCAATTGTGTTGTTTACCTTCAGGTAAAATTGTTTTACATAAGTTAGTCCGATTGAACTTAACCCCAATTAGGGTTGCTCCCTTAAGGTTTGCCTCACTTAAGTTTGCTCTAGTTAAGTTGGCATCACTCAGGTTAGCTTGACTCAAGTCAGCACGACTCAAGTTGGCACCACTCAAATTCACCCCCGTCAAGTCACTGCCACTTAGGTTAGCACCTGTCAAGTTAATACCACTGAGGTCAGCACCTTTCAAATTTGCACCACTGAGGTTAACATCTCTCAATAGACTTCCTCGCAAATTAGCTCCACTGACTATAGCACCGCTCAAAGAACTCCCGTTCAAGTTAATTCCTTGAAGGTTGGCGTTTGTCAGGTTCGTATTTTTAAGATTCACACCTGTGAGGTTTGACCCACTCAAGTTTGCCCCAGTTAGATTAGTATGGCTCAGGCTGGTATTAAGTAAATTTGCCCTTTGAAGGTTGGCATTACTGAGATTAATTCCTGTCAAGTCTGCATCTTTCAAATTGGCAGCTACCAGTTTGCTACCACTCAGATTACTGTTACGCAAATTGGTCAGATTTAAGTTGCTCTTACGTAAGTCAGCACCACTTAGATCTGCATCACGCAAGTCAGCACTATTGAGGTTAGCTTCGATTAAATCAGCTTGAGTGAGTTTGGCATTCCGCAAATCAGCAATAAATAAGTCAGCACCACGCAAATTGACATGACTCAGATTAGCCGAGCGCATATTAGTTGCTTTCAGGTTAGCATTCTTAAGGTTAGCTCCTTCTAAGTTAAGGTTGCTAAGGTTAGCATGACTGAGGTTAGCATCTTCTAAATCGGCACCCTGCAAGTCGAGACTGGGATCGGGTTTGTTCGCGATTTCCCACACTAAACGCCACTTTTTATCAAGTACAGTTTCCCCATTGATTTGGCTATTTCTCAGATCGCTTCCCCCCAAATCCGCCGAGAGCAAATCAGCACCGTTTAGGTTTGCCTCACGCAAGATTGCACCTCTGAGTTTGGCACTCCTTAGATATGCACCACTCAAGTTAGCACCGCGTAAGTTAGCCCGGTTGAGGTTTGCTCCGTTGAGATTAGCATTAATGAGGTAAGTATTTTGTAGGTTTGCCCCCTTGAGATTGCAGTTGGGACACTCTCTGGTTTCCTGCAATCGTCTCACTGTTGGCGAATCTTCTGCGGCGAGTGGTGTTCCTACAATACCGAACAGCAGCACGTAAACGAAAAAAGTAATAGTTTTAACTGGGAAAATTTTACCCATAAATTGTAAAGAAAAATAATAAAAATCGTCAGATTCAGAAGCCAGTCACTAGAGATTTGGTATAAACTAATAGCATTTTATACTATTTCAATTCAGGCAAAATTAGTCAACGACCCCACCTTACAATCTCAGTATAGTGGGATATCCAACGGAGGTTTTATGAGAGGTATTTATGGATGGTTCGGTGTTACCTCTGGTGTTTTAAGTGTGTTTATACAATCAACAGCTAACGCTACAGAGGAAGGAAAAAAACTACCAACGGCTTCTATTCTAGAGGCAAACTCTCAGAAGTTACCACTTTTGCTGCGCGGGCACAATGAATTATTGATGTCAGCGTCCCCAAAACCAGAATTTGATTACCAAGACTTTGGTTTCTGGTCGAATCAGTGTAGTGTACTGGAAAATGCACAAAAGTATGATGACGCTCTTGCTGCTTGCGAACGAGCCATCGCCCTCAAACCCAAAGGAAAAAACGTTGACTTGTGGACTTCTCGCAGCAATGCCCTGATGAAGTTAGAAAAATACGCCGAAGCAGTTGTTTCGTATAACCAAGTTTTAAAAACCTCACCAAAAAATTCCTTTGCTTTGACTCAGCGATGTGAAGCTTTATCAACATTGGGGAATCAGGAAGACGCAATTGCATCCTGTGAAGAAGCATTGCAAGTCAATGGCAATTGGGGCAATGTGACTCCAGCAGTGACATGGTATAATCGGGGTCTTGCTCTTAAAAAGCTGACACAAAATGAAGAAGCGATCGCTTCTTTTGAACGCGCCTCTCTGATCGATACTGAGTACTCAGCAGCTTTTGCTCAGTCGTGCTCCACATTAATGGATTTACGGCGTTACGAAGAGGCTCTTAAATCTTGCGAGACGGCCATTGAAACTGATAAGAATTGGGAACGTGCGACTCCAGCGGTTGCTTGGAAAAACAAAGCTTTAGCGTTGATGAAATTGGGAAAATTACAAGCGGCTGTCACTGCATATGAAAAAGGATTAGAACTAAATCCCAACGATGATGCTATTAGCTGGTACAATTTAGGAACAATCCAGCATAAATTTGGACAGTATGAAAAAGCACTAAAATCTTATAGTAAAGCCATTGAAATTAATCCTAAATATTCTCTAGCTTTAGCAAGGCAAGCCGATACATTCAACCAATTGCATAATTACCAACAAGCTCTGGCTTCATGCGATCGTGCCATTGCTGGGGATGGTATCTGGAGCGAGACAAGCCCTGCTTACGTTTGGCACCAACGTAGTAGCGCACTTTTAGGCTTACAAAAATATGAGGAAGCACTTGCGTCTGCAGAACAAGCTCTTGTTATAAAACAAGACTATGCAGAAGCTTGGAATAATAAAGGTGTCAGTCTGTGGAATTTAGAGAAATACCAAGAAGCTCAAGTTGCTACAAAAAAAGCCACTGATATTAATCCTAAATACGTTCAAGCATGGTTTAACTATGGTAGAATACTCAGTACGTTAAAACAGTACCAACAAGCAGTTATTGCGTATAACAAAGCCTTAATTATCAACATTCATTCAAAGGACAAGCTCACTCGTGCCAGTATTCAGGCAAACAAAGGAGCAGCACTTTGGCATTTAAAAGAGTATAACAATGCTTTACAAGCAACAAATAAAGCCTTAGACAATAATCCAAAATCTCTTGAAGCTTTGTACAACAAAGGTGTTATTTTACTGGATTTAAAAGAATACGATCGAGCTTTGGAAGCGTACAACCAAGCCGAGAGTATCAATCCTAATAATCCTTATATATTAACGGGAATTGGAATGGCGCTAGCAGCAAAAGGAGAATATCAAAAAGCTTTACAAATCTTTGAGGAAGCTTTAAATATAAATCCCAATAATGTTGTAGCTCAGAAACAAAGAGAAAATTTACTAAAACAATTGAAAGTATAAAATGCAAACCGAATTTAACTTCATATTGCCTAAAGGATTAGTAGATGTTGAAGGAAACATTCATCGTCAAGGAGTCATGCGCCTAGCAACGGCAAAAGATGAAATGGCAGTGAGGAAAGACCGTCGCGTTCAACAAGAACCAGTTTATGGAGTCTTAGTTATGCTATCGCGAGTCATTACTCATTTTGGCGATTTACCATCAGTCACTCCCGAAATTTTAGAGAACCTCTTCACTCGCGATCTAGCTTACCTACGAGAGTTTTACAATCGGATTAACCAGCAAGGAGTTGCAGAAATTCCCGTTCAGTGTCCCAAGTGCAACTATGACTTTAATGTGGAGTTAGTTTTATCGGGGGAGTCGTAAGCTACCCCTTAAAACAACTGCATGAGGAGGTAGCTTGCATTGCATATCACTTTCACTGGTCATTAGAAGAGATTTTGAATTTAGAGCATGATAGCCGTTGCCGCTGGGTGGCAGAAATTGCCAAAATAAAGCAAAATCAATAGTTACGACGTTTCCGGATTGGGGAGTATTGGGATTCATTTATGAAGCGCTTACACCTGAAAAAATGAAGGGAAACATAGAATTTATTTAACCTGCAAAACTTATATTTTTTATTGACTAAAGAAAATGACAATTGGTGTTTGGGTATTAGGAGATCAACTTTGGTCCGAACAAGCAGCTTTGCAAAGTTGTCGCAAGACCGACAGCGTACACGTCATAATGATTGAGTCGTTACGTCACGTCCAAGCACGTCCCTATCACAAGCAAAAGCTAGTTTTAGTATGGTCAGCAATGCGGCATTTTGCTGAAGAATTGCAACAGCTTGGTTACTCAGTTACTTATAAAATTGCAGAAGATTTTGAGACTCCACTTCAACCGTGGATTCAGGAAAAGCAAATCACTGAATTACGGGTGATGGTACCCAATGATATTCCCTTTTTGAAAGTGATTGAAAATTTAGAAACGCGCTACCTTTCGTCTTTAAATTGTCAACTTACTTTAATTCCCAACAATCACTTTTTATGGAATTCTGAAGAATTTAAAACTTGGGCTAAGCTTCGCAAACGATTGTTGATGGAAGATTTCTACCGAGAAGGACGGCGACGTTTCCAAATTTTAATGGAGGGCGATAAACCAGTCGGGGGACAGTGGAATTTTGATAAAGATAATCGCAAACCACCGAAAGGAAAATTAAATACACCACCAGCTAAATGGTTTGAACCGGATGAGATAACTCAAGAAGTAATTGCTCATGTCAACTCGCTACCCTTCCCAACTTATGGAAAGGAAATCTTACAACCGCAACCTGTCGCAGATGAACGCGGACAAAAAAGATCGGAGTCCACCAGCGTTCATCAAAGGTTAAAATCTCAAGAACCGTTTCGCTGGGCAGTCACTCGTTCTCAAGCACTTGAAGTCTTGGATTGGTTTATCAAAAACCGTCTACCTGATTTTGGTCCCTACCAAGATGCGATGGTCACAGGGGAAGAAACAATGTGGCATGCCATGCTTTCTCCCTATCTGAATATCGGGTTACTTCAACCATTAGAGGTGATACAAGCAGCAGAAAAAGCTTATTATCAAAACCAACTGCCTTTAAATAGTGTAGAAGGTTTCATCCGTCAGGTGTTGGGTTGGCGGGAATATATGCACGGGATTTATCACTTTGTGAGTGCAGATTATCCTGAAAAGAATTGGTTCAATCACACTCAACCCCTACCTGAGTTTTTCTGGACAGGTGATACCGATTTGAATTGTTTGCGTCAAATTCTAACTCAGCTGCAACGTACCGGCTATGCCCATCATATCCAAAGGTTAATGATATTGAGTAATTTTGCTCTGATTGCTGGAATTTCACCACAAGAAGTGGAAAATTGGTTTCATGCCACGTTTATTGATGCTTATGACTGGGTGATGCAGACGAATGTTATTGGCATGGGATTGTTTGCTGATGGCGGAATCTTGGCATCAAAGCCATATGCAGCATCTGGTAATTATGTCAATAAAATGAGCGATTATTGTAAAGGATGCGATCGCAATCCCAAGGAACGTGTCGGAGAAAATGCCTGTCCATTTAATTTCTTTTATTGGGATTTTCTTGACCGTCACCGCGAGCGACTACAATCTCAAGGCAGGATGAGCTTTATCTTAGGGCACCTTGACCGAATTTCCCAGGAAGAATTAGACATTATCCGCAAATATGCACAAGATTGGCATTCCCAACATCAAGAATGTGTGTAATTTTGTATACAAATATTAAATTACCCTTGAGGGTACTGTAAATCCTAAAGAAAAGGGAGATAATCTAAATCCATCATTTAATTGCCATTATCCATGGCTCAAGACTTTTCTGGCAAAGACCTGCGGGGTTGTTCCTTTAGAGGTTCTGACCTTACGAGTGCAAACTTTTCCCGAGCGGATATTCGTGGTGCAGATTTTACCAATGCCACTCTTATCGGTGCCAATTTCTGTCAGGCAACAGCTGGATTACAGCCGCGTCACGCAGTAAGTTTAGTATTTATAGCAGTCATCCTATCAGCACTCCTGGGCTTGACTGCCATATTTGCTATTGTTTTTTTTAGCTATTTACTTTTTCCGGCGACGCTAACCCCAAGAAAAATCCTATCAGCAACACTAGTTTCAGAATTGTTTGCTGTCTATATACTTTTCAATATTCCTCATAACATACAGCCTGCTTTGGGAACGATCGCAGCGACTGGAGTCATATTTGGGGCGATCTTTGGGATTAAGACAGGCAACATTGTTGGGGTGAGTGCTGGAATCCTGACAGCAGCCATAACTATAGCATTGTGTGCAATTGCGATCGCAGTTGCAGTTATAGCTATGACAATTTCTGAGATGATATATGGAGTTATTGCTGTCATTGTGACGGCATCTGCAACTCTAGCTAGCGCAATACAAGGTTCTGCATTTGGAGTTACACTGGGTACTGCAGTCGTTCGGTTTATTCGTAATGATGCCATCTTGTCAGTGCCTAAGGTTGAAGCTTTATCTGGAACTCTAATGGCAACTGCTTTCGGAATTGCTGGTGGTGCGCTGGTAGTTAGATACATTGTACGGCAACTTTTGGCAGAAGATACAACATTTGGTTGGATGCGGAAGATTGCGATCGTCATCACTGCAAAATCGGGAAGCAGTTTTAGGGGCGCTGACTTAACTGACACTGATTTCGCCCATGCTGTCCTCAAAAATACAGATTTTACAAACGCAAAACTCATCCGCACTCACTTTCATTTAGTAAAACAGTTGGAAATAGCTAAAGTTGACAATACAATTTTGTCCAATCCACGAGTGAGAAACGTAATTGTTACAAAAAGGGGTGCTAAAGAATCTTTTACAGGCTGTAACCTCAGAGGTGCTAACCTTTTGGGTGCAGATCTCCGCAATGCTGATTTTACAGAAGCAGAGCTCGGTGAAGCAACATTTGAATATGCGAATTTAGAAGGAGCAACCCTCACGAGAGCTAGAGCAATAAAAGCAGATTTTCGATATGCAAAACTCACAGGAGCGTGTTTAGAATCTTGGAAAATAGATAAGACGACTCAACTGAAAGAGACAATTTGTGATTATGTTTATCTCACTCAAAAGCAGTCAAAACGCTATCCAATGAACAGAACATTTGCACCAGGAGAATTGAACATTTGGGCAAAGCAGAAGGTAGATGAGCTAACTAAAGCTGAAAATGTTGCGGAATGAGGGAACCCATTCATTTAAAATCATAAGCAGTTTTATTTGATTCTTGAAATTCCAGAGTCGCAGAGAACACGCAGAAAGAAGTAGAAAAAAAGTGATTTTACTCCCCAATCCCTTTTTCTACTGTCAGTATTTTGTTTCTTAGAGAAATCTGTTTTTCTGGGTCAATTCCATTAAAAGTGGGCGGTATCCAAACCCGAACTATAAGCAGTACTGCCATAACTAGTAAAAAGGCACAAGCGGCTAAAATTTGATTCCATTGTGCCTCCAGTACTCCCCGTACAATAACTTCTCGCAAAACAGATACAATCGAAACTTCCACTGCTACACCAATAGAGACTCGTTGCTCTTGTAAATAGATAATCAGCAGTCGAAATAACTCGACTAAAATTAAGAGAAATAAAATATCTGAGGTAACTCCTTGGAAATTCAGAGGAGGTAGTAAGGAATAAAACATAGCTCTCAACTGAATTGCCATCAAGCTAAATAAACCAATACACAAAGAAATCACAATTAAATCTTGAATAGTTTCAAGACAGCGCACAATCAGGCTTCTATTTAGCCATTCATATTTTTCTGTAAATGATTTCTTCAGCAATCCTTGCATTTGTTTCTCCTAAATGAATGTTGTTTGTTAAGTAGGTCGGTAAGAAAAAAAGTAACTGGTGAGGGTCGTCCTTCATTTGTCATTGGTGAGTCCAGAGAAAGTAGGCGGGTTTCCCACGCCCTGGGGACTGGCGTTGGCGCAGCCTCTGGAGGAGGAGATACCCGGAGGGTCATTAGTAAGGGTTTTCAATGCATTTACATTTTGTAACATACTTGTGTTTATTTACGCCGACTTACTTAGTAGTTATTAGTTATTCTTTACTACTAACCACTAACTACCTAG
The DNA here is from genome assembly GCF_054684315.1 of Scytonema sp. NUACC21. NCBI lineage: Bacteria > Bacillati > Cyanobacteriota > Cyanophyceae > Nostocales > Scytonemataceae > Scytonema > Scytonema sp. NUACC21. Next base: position 265,079 of record NZ_BAAFZH010000103.1, read on the forward strand.
TACAAGTCGGCGTAAAGGCGGCTCACAAATGTAAATCACTCCAAAGTTTACAGTGTAAGCCTTTTAATTTCATCCTTTATCCTTCATACTGAGCGCCTTTCTGTACTAGTACTGACCCCCAGATTTACGATGATGCATTGCAGTCATTCCTGTAGGTTGTAGCATTTGACCATTGTTAACGATCGCATACACAAGCCAGTGGTCTCCACAATCCATTCGGCTGTGAACATTGCATTGCAGATAAGCAAGAGCATCGTTAAGGATGGGACAACCATTTTCATCTGTTTGAGTGTCCAAACCAGCAAAGCGGTCTTCCCCTGGTGCAAAGGGTTGAAGGAAATGTCGCCTTAAGTTCATACCTTCTTTCAAGATATTAATGACAAAATTGTTTCCCGTATGCATTAGAGATTCAATTGCTCGGTCTTTGGCAACTGCAACAGTAACACCAGGAGGATTAAAGCTAGCCTGAGTTACCCAAGAAGCCAGCATAGCACTTGTAACATCTCCTCGTTTAGCGGATACCACACACAGAGAACCAATAATTCTTCCCACAGCTTGTTCAGTTCTGTCAATTTGGGAGTCATTAATGGCTTGTCGGGGAGTACGAGTTTTCTTTGCCTTTTTCAAAGCCTGAGCAAAATCAGTACCCGCTTCTTTACACTGCTGGAGGATGGCATCCGTGGGCTTGAACTTCACTCGCAGTGAGTCAAAGCCAAAGCGATAACCCGCATCTTGTAACTTGTGTTCAATCTCATCAACGGCTTCCCCACTCCAGCCATAGGAACCAAATACGCCTGCTAATTTGTTTTTAGGCGCAACGGAAAGTACAATCCCCAATGCAGTTTGCACTTGAGTGGGCATATGTCCTCCTAATGTGGGAGAACCGATGATAAATCCATCACATTTTTCTACAATCGCCTGAATTTCAGCCGAATCTGCAAACTCACAATTTATTAATTCTACAGCGACACCTGCCTTTGTTATGCCCTTAGCGATCGCTTGCGCCAAGGTGCTTGTATTACCGTAAGCAGATGCATAAATCATTGCTACAGTCAAGCCTTTATCCTTCTGCTGCTGACTCCACTGCTGATAGTCATGGTTGAGTCGGCTTTTGCTGTAACGTACAACAGGTCCGTGACCGGGAGCGTAAAAATTAATTGATAAGGGAGTAAATTTATCCAGTGCTATTTCTACTTGCCGGGATTGAGCAGCATGAAGGCAATCATAGTAATGCCGTCGGTCTTCGTCTAGAGCTTTCCAATCTTCATCAAAGATTTCATCCCCACAAATATGAGCACCGAATAACTTATCACTAAACAGAATGCGAGTCTTGGAATCGTAAGTATAAACCTCATCGGGCCAGCGTGGCATGGGGACGGGGATAAATTGTAATTTGTGACCGTTGCCTAAATCTAGAACTTCTTCCTCCCGGACAACACTTATTTTTAACTCCCTTTCTGGAAAGGCTGTACGTAAAGCAATTGCGCCTACTTTCGTGCAAACCAACGTGATTTGAGGGGCTAAATCCAGTAACTCCTTTAAGGTGACACAGCGGTTTGGATTTACGTGACCCAAAATGACGTAATCCAAATGTTTTAAATCAAGAATCTGCTGTAATTGCTGCAAGTAAATTTCTGTAAATGATTGTCCTGGCGGGTCTAAAATAGCTGTTTTCTCAGCTTGAATCAGGTAAGAATTGGCAGTTGTACCCTTTTGTAGAGAGTACTCTACTTCAAACTTCAGTCGTTCCCAAGTGCGCGATCGCAGTACAGTGGTGTCAGTACCAATCGAGGCAACCTGAACATCGCGTATTTTAATGTCTGGCATAAGATTGTTAGTGGTTGGTAGTTTTTAGCTTGTAACTAGTGGGTGATGACCCACGACTAAATTAGTAATGATTCCCGACTTTACGATGGTGAACCGCAGTAAGAGCATCGGGTTTTGAGACACGACCTACAGAAACAGTGCTGTAAATACTCCAGTGGTCGCCACAGTCCATACGGCTTTTTACTTCGCACTCTATATAAGCAAGGGCGTCTGCCAAAATCGGACAACCATTGGTCGCAGGGTAAGTTTTTACTCCTTCAAAACGATCGGCACCGGGATGAAAGCGCTGGAGGAAGTGCTTCATTAATCTTTGATAATTGCCTTCTTCTAAAATATTGAGAACAAAGCGATCGCCGATATGCAACAAAGACTCAATGGCACGGTCTTTAGCCACCATCACTGTTATACCCAAAGGTTTAAAACTAGCTTGCGCCACCCAAGAAGCCAACATAGCGCTGTTCAGGTTGCCCTTTTGAGCAGTGAGAATATACAGTCCATTGCTCAACCGTCCCAACGCTTTTTCTAAATCGGAATTGAAGGCTTTGATTTGCTTGATACTGCGATCGCGAGACAATGACTGTCCCATATCAGTACCAGCTTCTTCACACAACTGATAAGTGCTGTCAGTTGGTGTGTCTTTAAGGACAATTGGTGGGAAGGCTGGATTTAAGCCCAAGTCGTGAAACTGATTGAGCAGTAAATAGACTGATTCACTGTCTCTGCCTCCAGACTCAAATACACCAATAGATTGCTTGGGTTTGGCAGCTGCAAGAATAGTGCTCAGGGCAGTCCGAGCAGAAGAAGCAGATGTTCCGGAAATGGGTGGAGTGCCTATGACTATTCCGGCAGCAATACTGACTAATTCTTTGACATCTTGAGGGTCAGCCGACCTCAAATCCATGAGTTCCACTGCCACACCAGTCTTTGCAATACCGTAGGCAATTGCCTGAGAAAGGCCATCGCTAAATCCATAATCAGAGACATAAAAAACAGCAACAGTTGTTTCTGCCTTTGCTTGCTCTTGACTCCACTGACGATAGCGATTTACAAGGTCAGTGAGATTGTGGTGGAGTAGGGGACCGTGACCCGTGGCAATGGTTGTCATTGAAGGTAACTCACCCATCCGTTTGAGAGCAGACAGAACTGAGCGAGCATTTGGTCTCATCAGGCAGTCGTAATAGTATTGGAAGTCTTCTTCAATTAGAGCTAAATCTTCATCAAAGGTGTGGTCATCACAATAATGCATACCAAAAGCATCACAGGTATACAAAATTTGTGTTTTGATATCATAGGTGAATATTGTATCGGGCCAATGCAGATTTGGTGCAATCACAAATTCCAGGATGTGTCCGTTACCCAAATCCAGGCGATCGCCATTTTTCACGATTTGTTGCTTAAACGGCTGATGTACCCAATTTTCCAAAAACTGAATTGCTACTTTTGAACCAACAACGGTGACTTGAGGAGCTAATGCCAGTATGTCTTTGACCAATCCACTATGGTCTGGCTCAGTATGGCTGACAATCAGATAGTCGAGTGAAGTTAGGTCAACCAGCCCTGAAAGATTGTCCAAGTACTGTTGGCGAAACTTCTCATGGGAAGTGTCAATTAAAGCTGTCTTCTCGCTTTGGATTAAAAATGAGTTGTAAGTCGTGCCATTTTGCAGACCGAACTCAATATCGAAGCGATCGCGATCCCAGTCCAAACAGCGAATTGCAGTTGTACTGGTTCCAATTTCTATAGATTGCATGGTTAATCTGCGTTGAACGCGTTCGGTCAGTGCTACCATTGGGAGCCTCCTGTGCAACTTAATATGGTGTAGATTGATATATGCTTTTTTCTATGCTTCTTTACAGAACTATATTTATAAAATCAGGGAATAGCAATACCAGTTAAATATAATTTTTCTTTATGTCTGATAGAGATAGCTTAACTGCGCGAACAAACTATGGTAAAGCTAAAAATAGCTGATACAACCTTGCTAGGCAGTTGCATTAACAGCACACAACTGATAGCAGTTCTCCACGAAGATGCACTTAATTTTCAGGCAGGAACCGCCAAGACGCCAAGAGCGCCAAGAAGAGAAATTGAATCAAAAGGTGCAAGTTTATAGAGAATTGGTATGAGACGTGTCTTTTGAGTTACTCCTTTTCCGCTCTAAAATTACCAATTTTTGTAGGGTGGGCACTGCCCACCAAAGCGATCGTGTAACGTAATCCTACCCATAACAGCTACTGGAGGTTTGGCATCGAGTGTTCGATGCCTGCAACTAGCAAAAGACGCAAATGACAGGCTGGACAAGATAGCCACGGAAAAGTAGTCTCCTGCTATCTTCCAGCTGACTAGATAAGATGTAATTTAGTGCCACCTCGCTGGAAACATTGGCAGTCCGCTACCCAAACAATCAGCTATTTTAGCCTCTCAATCAAAAGATTCCTCTGAATCTTCCGCCTCGTCTAAGTCAACGGATTCTGCTGCATCCAATGCACTAACCGCATACTCTTTGGCTAAAGTAGCAAAGGGAAAAGGTATCGGCAAAGAGACCTCGTTCGCAAAATAGGGCCATCGATCTCTGAGACTATGGACGAAGCAAGCCAATTTATCGCGGTCAATTCCTGGATGATGAATGACGGCTATTTCTAATGGTTTGGGGTTACCAGCTTGTAGGCTGCCATTATCAAGACGAGACTGTTTCGGTTTTAATGTGTTTGTACCTTGTTCGGTATTTAACAGTTTTCTGACACTTAGATAAAGCGCAGTCTCCCCATCATCACAAACATCCTGCCAACAGAATAAACCACTCGTTCGGCTACCAGGAGAACCCTTGACAATACCTACAGGGACTTCACCTCCATTACCAGCAACTCGCAACCGCACAAGCAACAAACGACTTATTTCAGATTCACTCATGTGCAGTTTCAGTGCATCAGGTAAATCGTTGGCTGGTAATTTATCCTTTGGATTTTGCAGCCATGTCAGCATCTTGCGGGCATTTTGTGCTTCCGCCATCAATAGCACTCGGGGAAGTTTTTCCCCTTCAACTGGGGTATTCAAGCAATCGCGCAAACACTCAGTAACGAAATTATTGAAAAACTGTTGTTCGCTTTTGGTATTGCTAGACTGTTGTTTGTCACTCATGTCATCAGTCGTGTCATCAGCATAGGAATTAGGGTTCCATTTTTCATGGAGGAGATATCCAAGTCCGTCTGGATATGATACCCAACCAGGGTTGGGAAATAAAGAAGGAGTAGTAAGCTGTACAATTCCTGTTACTGGGTTAACTCGTACCACGATTGCTACAGTAGAAGCCATATTATTAGCTGTTGTTTTTCGGGTGCGGCGTAAAACATAAAAACAAGTTAGCCACATATTCGGATCTATGCCATCCTTTGTGATATCGATTAAAGGAACAGGCAAAATTCCAAATTGTCGTAGTAAATCTGATACAGCTTTTTGCACTCGATTTGGAGCTTCTTTAGTTATGTATTCAGAGCCATCCTTTTTACGACGCGTTAAAGCGTGGATGTGCTGATTGACATAACCCGCCTGCATTGCCCCAATTCGCAATGCTAACTTTGGATCTGACTCTGGTATAAAGGGTTTGGGCGGAATTTCTATTAAGGCACCGCTGAATTTCTCTGGTTTAGGTAAATATGAAATAATCTGATGAATGCGCTTATCCATCAAATTCATGCGCCGTTGTTGTCTGTTTTTACCTTCTACTGAAGGATTATCAACATCAAATATTTGTGTGAGGTCTAATACGTGCTGTGTTTTGATATGCAGGCAACCGTAAGGGCTTTCATAAATAGTTTCTTTTCCTGTGACTCCGGGCAGGGTTTCATATGTTTTTGTTTCCCCTTTTTGAGATAATAAAAGTAACTCACAAATTTCAGCAATTAACGCATCTCGACATTCTTGGGTTTCCCAAAGAATCAGTATCATGTTGGGAGAATTCTCTGAAGAACGAAATGTTGCGGGTGCAGCAATTTTTGGCCGCTGCATTGGTGTAGATAAATCGTTACGGTCTTTAGGTTCTTGACTACCTTTCTTTCGTGGTTTTCCTGGTTCCCAGTAGGGCTTATATGTACCTGATTTCTTTACTGCTTCACCTACTCGCCGAACAAGGACATTTTCTTGCTTTATCTTATGTTGAATAGCACTATCTAGACTGGCTACATCTAGTGGACTCACACCAGGAAGACAAGGGATATCGCCGCGATGTCGAGAATCGTAGGCGAGCGCAGCTTGTATAATACTATTGGGATTTTCACCAATTCCTGACCAGTTATAAACTGGTTTACTTGCTAAGGTGTTAGGGTCAGGGAGTAGAGAGTCGTTCATTTTCAGTAACTCGCTAATAGCCCTAGAC